>NZ_CP023702.1:3600000-3900000 GCF_008704555.1 Streptomyces nitrosporeus | reverse complement strand
CGGGACGGGCAAGACCCTGTTCACCAAGGCCGCGGACACCCGCCGGCCCACCGGGTCCACCACCAAGATAATGACCGCCCGGGTGGTCCTGGCCCAGAAGAACCTGAACCTGAACGCCAAGGTGACGGTCCAGAAGGCGTACAGCGACTACATCGTCTCCAAGAACGCCTCGTCGGCCCGGCTGATCGTCGGCGACAAGGTGACGGTGCGCCAGCTGCTGTACGGCCTGATGCTGCCGTCCGGCTGCGACGCGGCCTACGCGCTGGCCGACAAGTTCGGCTCGGGGAAGACGCGTTCGGCCCGGGTGAAGTCCTTCATCGGCAAGATGAACGCCAGCGCCAAGAGCCTGGGCCTGAAGAACACGCACTTCGACTCGTTCGACGGCATCAGCAGCGGCAAGAACTACTCGACGCCCCGCGACCTGACCAAGCTGGCCGCGAACACGATGAAGAACTCCACGTTCCGCGCCATCGTGAAGACGAAGTCGACCAAGCAGAAGGTCACGACGAAGAGCGGCGGTTACCGCTACATGTCGTGGACCAACACCAACCCGCTGCTGGGCAGTTACAGCGGCGCGATCGGCGTGAAGACCGGTTCCGGCCCGACCGCCAAGTACTGCCTGGTCTTCGCCGCGACGCGCAAGGGCAAGACCATCATCGGTACGGTCCTGACGTCCTCGTCCACGAGCACCCGCACGAGCGACGCGAAGAAGCTGCTGGACTACGGCTTCAAGCTCTGACCCGGACACGGCCGAGGGGCCTGCCCGCGCACCGCGCAGGTGGGCCCCTCGGCCGTTCCCTGCGGTCGTTCCCGCGGCCGTTCCCTGCGGTCGCTCCTGCGGTCGCGGGGCCGCGGCCGGGCTACGGCTGCCGGCGCAGGTCCGCCGTGAAGGCGGTCCAGGCGGCGGGGGTGACGGTGACGACGGGGCCGCGGGGGCGCTTGGAGTCCCGGAGGGCAACGGTGCGAGGAAGGTTTCGAGCGACCTCGACGCAGTCTTCTTCCAGGGTGCTGTAGGAGGATTTGACGAACAGGAACATCTTCACTCACTCATTCCCTTGGCGATGCCTTCGATGAGTTGCATCGAGTCGTACGGCGACACAGCAGTCCGTGAGAGGGCATTGAACATATCGACGAATACGGCGCTCCGTTCCGCGTCCTCAACCCAAGCACCGGCGCGAGGCGCATCCATGTGGACCACGTCCACGGCGCCTTCCTCTCCGAAAGAAAGGATGTTGAACGGCCCGCCTGCTCCCGCATGACCGCCAGCCCGGAACGGTAGCACCTGGATGTGGACATTCGGCAGTTCTGCCAGCTCACGCAAATGCTCCAACTGGCCCCTCATAACCGTCGGACCACCCATCACCTGGCGGAGCGCTGCTTCCCAGATGACCGCGTGCATCTGCAAGGGGGTCTCACCGTGCAAGCGCTGCCTGCGGCGTGCACGTAGGGCCACAAGCGCCTCAATCTGATCCGGATCGTCCCAGAACATGTCCGCCACGCCCAGGGCCCTCGTGTACTCAGCAGTCTGGAACAGACCGGGTATCAAGGCTACTTGCCACTGACGGTTACGGAGGGCTGCATCCTCCATGGCGATGTAGCCCACCTGCCCGTTGGGGAGTGTCCGGTCTTCCCACCAACCCCGGACTTTCCTGCGCTCCCGGTCGGTCTTCGCGATGTCGAGCAGGCCTGCCAGAACCTTGCCGTCGGTGACGCCGTACAGCTGGCACAGAGCCCTGATGTCCGGATCTCTGACCGGCACCCAGCCGCTCTCCATCTTGACGACCTTGGTCGCCGTGGCGCTCAGGTACTCGGCCGCCTGCTGTTGCGTCAGTCCGGCCGCGACGCGCAGCCGTTGCAGCTCGCCGCCCAGGCGTCTGCCGAGCACCGTCGACTCCCGGCCTCGCGATCGGCCCGAACCAGGACTCTGCATGCCAACCTCCCGCTGATCGCGTCCAGTTTGCCAGGAAGCTCAGCCACCGAGGAGCACGGTCACCCATACGGGGAAGATATTCCCCGTACCACTTGAGCACGAGAGTGCTCTGCGGCTACGTTCGGCACGCAGCCGCTCGCTCAGCGGAACCAGTCGGCGGAAGTGCACCGCCCTGCCCTGCGCCGGAACCCTCCGGAAACCGGCCCACCGCAGACACCGGTAACGCCACCGCCCACACCCCCACACGGAGGCACGCGTCCATGACCGCAGCCCAGGAGAGCCCCGCCCCTTCGCCCGAACCCGTCCTCCGCCGGGACGGGCTCGGCTACACCCCCACCACCCGCAGCGTCTCCCTGTGCCGTCATCGCACCGCGCGGCTCGTCCTCCAGTGGGGGCACCCGGAGCTGGCCGAGGACGCGGCGTTGCTGGTCAGCGAGTTGGCCACCAACGCCCTGCTGCACGGGGCGGTCCGGGGGCGGCTCTTCCGGGTGGAGCTCACGCTCACCGCGTCCACGCTCCGGATCGCGGTGAGCGACGCGCGGGGGGAGCGGGTGCCGCTCCTGCGGGCGGCGGAGGACGGGGACTGTTACGGGCGGGGACTGGCGGTCGTGGCGCGGATCGCCGACGACTGGGGTGTCGAGCCACGCAGCGTGGGCAAGACGGTCTTCGCCGAGCTCGCCGTGCGCCGGCCGGGGCCGGATGTGCCGGTGGGCCCGCGCGTTCTCCGCGCGGGCCCACCGGGTGTACGTGCCTCCGGGGCGGTTACGCCCAGGTGATCAGCCGCTTGGGCTGTTCCAGGATCGCCGCGACGTCCGCGAGGACCTTGGAGCCGAGCTCGCCGTCGACCAGCCGGTGGTCGAACGACAGGGCCAGGGTGGTCACCTGACGGGGCTTCACCTTGCCCTTGTGGACCCAGGGCTGGAGCTTGATGGCCCCGACCGCGAGGATCGCGGACTCGTCCGGGTTGAGGATCGGCGTACCGGTGTCGACACCGAAGACGCCGACGTTGGTGATGGTCACCGTGCCGCCGGCCATGGCGGCCGGGGAGGTCCGGCCCTCACGGGCCGTGGCGACCAGCTCGCCCAGGGCCTCGGCCAGCTGGGGCAGGGTCTTGTCGTGTGCGTCCTTGATGTTCGGCACGATCAGACCGCGCGGGGTGGCCGCGGCGATGCCCAGGTTGACGTAGTGCTTCTGGACGATCTCCTGGGACGCCTCGTCCCAGGCGGCGTTGACCTCCGGGTTGCGCTTGATGGCGACCAGCAGGGCCTTGGCGATGATCAGGAGCGGGTTGACCCGCACCCCCGCCATGTCCTTGTCCTCCTTGAGCTCCGCCACCAGCTTCATCGTGCGCGTCACGTCCACGGTGACGAACTCGGTGACGTGCGGTGCGGTGAAGGCGCTGCCGACCATGGCCTGCGCGATGGCCTTGCGCACGCCCTTGACCGGGATACGGGTCTCCCGGGCGCCCGTGGCCACCGGAGCGGCCGCGGGGGCCTCGGCGGTCTCCGGGGCGGCGGCCGGCGCGGGTGCGGCGGGTGCCTCGGCGGCGGCCGGGGCGGCTGCCGCGTGGACGTCCTCGCGGGTGATGACGCCGCCCTCCCCGGTGGGGGTGACGGTGGCGAGGTCGATCCCGAGGTCCTTGGCCAGCTTGCGCACCGGCGGCTTGGCCAGCGGCCGGGAGCCATCGGCGGGGGAGGCCGCGGAAACCGGGGCGGCCGGGGCCGCCGGGGCGGCGGGAGGCACGGCGGCCGCGTGGCCGTTGAGCTCCGCCTGGACCGCGGCGGCGGCCGGGCCGGGCACCGCGGCGCCCTTGCGGGCGCGGCGCTTGGTGGAGGACTCCGCCACGCCGTAGCCGACGAGCACCGGCTGGCGGCCCTTGGGGGCCTCCGGCTCGGGCTCCCCGACGGGCTCCTGCGCCGGCGGGGCGGGGGCCGGGGCGTCACCGCTGCCGGGCGCCACGTCGACCGTGATGATCACCTGGCCGACATCGACGGTCGTGCCCTCGGGGAAGCGCAGCTCGTGCACCACCCCGTCGAACGGGATCGGCAGCTCGACCGCGGCCTTGGCGGTCTCCACCTCGCACACCACCTGGCCGTCGGTGACGGAGTCACCGGGCTGGACGTACCACTTGAGGATCTCCGCCTCGGTCAGTCCCTCGCCCACGTCGGGCATCTTGAACTCACGGAAGCGGGCAGACGTCTCGGTCATCGTCGTCACGGACCCTCTCCTTCTCAGTACGCCAGCGAGCGGTCGACGGCGTCGAGCACCCGGTCCAGGCCGGGCAGGTACTCGTCCTCCAGCCGGGCCGGCGGGTACGGGGCGTGGTAGCCGCCGACCCGCAGCACGGGTGATTCGAGGTGGTAGAAGCAGCGCTCGGTGATCCGGGCCGCGATCTCGGCCCCGGAGCCGTAGAAGACGGGTGCCTCGTGGACGACCACCAGCCGGCCGGTCTTCTCGACCGATGCCTGGACGGCGTCGAAGTCGATCGGGGACATCGACCGCAGGTCCAGGACCTCCAGCGACTTGCCCTCCTCCTGGGCGGCCGCGGCGGCCTCCAGGCAGACCTTCACCATCGGGCCGTAGGCGACGAGCGTCAGGTCGGTGCCCTCGCGGGCGACGGAGGCGCTGTGCAGCGAGCCGGGGATGGCCTCGGTGTCCACCTCGCCCTTGTCCCAGTAGCGCCGCTTCGGCTCGAAGAAGATGATCGGGTCGTCGCTCTGCACGGCCTGCTGCATCATCCAGTAGGCGTCGCTCGCGTTGGACGGGGAGACGACCTTCAGCCCGGCCACGTGGGCGAAGAGGGCCTCGGGCGACTCGCTGTGGTGCTCGACCGCCCCGATGCCGCCGCCGTAGGGGATACGGATGACGACGGGCAGCTTGATCTTGCCGAGCGCACGGGCGTGCATCTTGGCGAGCTGCGTGACGATCTGGTCGTACGCCGGGAAGACGAAGCCGTCGAACTGGATCTCGACCACCGGGCGGTACCCGCGCAGGGCCAGGCCGATCGCCGTGCCGACGATGCCGGACTCGGCGAGCGGGGTGTCGATGACCCGGCCCTCGCCGAAGTCCTTCTGGAGGCCGTCGGTGATGCGGAAGACCCCGCCGAGCTTGCCGACGTCCTCACCCATGACGAGGACCTTGGGGTCGTTCTCCAGCGCCGTGCGCAGCGACTCGTTGAGCGCCTTGGCGATGGACATTTTCTGGGCGGCCATGGCTAGTTGCCCTCCTCGGCGAACGATGCCTGGTAGGCGGCGAACTGGGCACGCTCCTCGTCGACAAGGGGATTGCCGTCCGCGTAGGCGTGGTCGAAGATGGCCAGCCGTTCCGGGTCGGGCATGGACCGTACGGCCTCGCGCACCCGCTTGCCGAGGGCCTCGCTCTCCTCGTCCAGCGCGGTGAAGTACGCCGCGTCGGCGAGTTCCTGCTTCTCCAGGTACGTGCGGAGCCGCAGGATCGGGTCCTTCGCCTCCCATGCCGCCGTCTCCTCGTCCGCCCGGTACTTGGTCGGGTCGTCGGAGGTGGTGTGCGCGCCCATCCGGTAGGTGAACGCCTCGACGAGGGTGGGCCCCTCGCCGCGGCGGGCACGCTCCAGAGCCGCCTTGGTGACCGCCAGGCACGCCAGTACGTCGTTGCCGTCGACCCGGACACCAGGGAAGCCGTAACCCTGTGCGCGCTGGTAGAGCGGCACTCGGGTCTGCTTCTCGGTCGGTTCGGAGATGGCCCACTGGTTGTTCTGGCAGAAGAAGACCACGGGGGCGTTGTAGACGGCGGAGAAGGTGAAGGACTCCGCGACGTCCCCCTGGCTGGAGGCGCCGTCACCGAAGTACGCGATCACGGCCGAGTCCGCGCCGTCCTTGGCGACGCCCATGGCGTAGCCGGTGGCGTGCAGGGTCTGCGAGCCGATGACGATCGTGTACAGGTGGAAGTTGTTGCTGTTCGGGTCCCAGCCGCCGTGGTTCACGCCACGGAACATCCCGAGCAGGTTGGTGGGGTCGACCCCGCGGCACCAGGCCACACCGTGCTCACGGTAGGTCGGGAAGACGTAGTCGTCGTCGCGCAGGGCGCGGCCGGAGCCGATCTGCGCCGCCTCCTGGCCCAGCAGGGACGCCCACAGACCCAGCTCGCCCTGACGCTGGAGCGCGGTGGCCTCGGCGTCGAAACGGCGGGTCAGGACCATGTCGCGGTACAGGCCGCGCAGTTCCTCGCCGCTCAGGTCGATCCCGTACTCCGGGTGCTCGACGCGCTCGCCTTCCGGCGTCAGCAGCTGCACCAGCTGGGGCTCGGAACTCATGGCTGTCTTCGCGGCGCTGGTGCGCCTGCTGCTGCGTCGCGGTTTGCGCGCGGCAGTGCTCTCCACGGTCACGTGCGTGCTCCTCCGTCGGTCCGGCCCCCGGGTTGGCCGGGAACCAGTGCGGCTCGCCTGTGTCCGGACCCGTGCACGGGGTGGGTGCCGCTCGGCCGGGAACAGGCGTGACAGGTGCCCCGGCGAGCGCCCTGCAATATGCACGTTACCCAGTGCATCGCATAACTGCGAAACACCCTGTGACCTGCGATTTTGCTTGGATTTCCAAGTAAATCGCGCAAAAATGCGAACTCCTGCTGGTCACAGGGCTGACAACGGGCTCCGGGCCGCCGGAACAACGGCACGTTATCCCGGCCGACACCGCCAGGGAAGGGCAGGCGGTAAAGGAGTGTGTGAGACTTCCTTTGTGCGTGAAGACGGAAAAATCACTGTATTCCTTCTCGACGACCACGAGGTCGTCCGTCGCGGGGTCCATGAGCTGCTGTCCGTCGAAGAGGACATCGAGGTGGTCGGCGAGGCCGGCACCGCCGCGGACGCGCTCGCCCGGATCCCCGCGACGCGGCCGGATGTCGCCGTTCTCGACGTGCGGCTTCCGGACGGCAGCGGGGTGGAGGTCTGCCGTGAGGTCCGTTCGCAGGACGAGAGCATCAAGTGCCTGATGCTCACCTCGTACGCCGACGACGAGGCCCTCTTCGACGCGATCATGGCGGGTGCCTCGGGGTACGTCCTCAAGGCGATCCGCGGCAGCGAACTGCTGAACGCCGTACGCGACGTCGCGGCCGGCAAGTCGCTCCTCGACCCGGCCGCGACCGCGCGGGTGCTGGAACGGCTCCGGGAGGGCAAGAGCAGCGGCGACGAGCGGCTGGCCGGTCTGACGGACCAGGAGCGCAGGATCCTCGACCTCATCGGGGAGGGGCTGACCAACCGGGCCATCGGCGAGCGGCTGCACCTCGCCGAGAAGACCATCAAGAACTACGTCTCCAGCCTGCTGTCCAAGCTGGGGATGGAACGCCGGTCGCAGGCGGCGGCGTACGTGGCACGGCTCCAGGCCGAGAAGCGCTGACGCGGTCCGGGCCGCCGGGGGCTCCGGCCTCCTCACGGGCGGCGGGCCGGACGGCTCCGGCGCTCTGCGGCCCGTCCGGCCCGTCGGCCCGTCCGGCCCGTCGGCCCGTCCGGCCCGTCGGCTCCGCCCGTCCTGCCCGCGCCCGCGCCGCCCGCGCCCGGCGCGCGCTCCCCGGGCCCGTTCCGGCGGTGGTGAACGGCCCGAGCCTGTTCCGGCGGTGGTGAACGGCGAACCCTTCGATCCGGTATACGTGCGCCCGGAACCGCATGTAGTGCGTATGCACACTTCGACCCTGGACGCAAGTCCGTAAAACCGGCCACGCAGAGCCACCTAACATGTGGCGGGTGCTGCGCTCATCTGTGACATTTCCACCTGTTCCTCCTGTCGGCGAGGTGCTGCGCCGCTACCCCCGTACCGGCGAGCCGCTCGCCTGCGAACCGCTCACCAAAGGGCTGCTCAACCACGGCTACCGGGTCTCCACGACCCGGGGTACGTACTTCCTCAAGCACCACCTCGACAAGCACCACCTCGACGACGCGAGCGGCGACCACGCCACGATCGTCCGGCAGCACCGGGCGACCCAGCAGCTGCACTCCCTGGGGGTCCCCGTCGCGCCGCCCCTCGCGGACACGGACGGTGACACGGTGACGGTCATCGACGGCCGGCGCTACGCCCTGCATCCCTGGGTGGACGGCCTCCACCGGGACGGCACCCAGCTCACGACCGCCCAGTCCCGGCGGCTGGGGGCGTTACTCGGTGCCGTACACACCGGTCTGGAGCAGGTCATGGAGGCGGCGCCGCCACCGCCGGTACGGGCCCAGAGCCCCGACCCCGCCGAGACGTTCGAGCTGATCGACGACCTGCTGGCGTCGGCGTCCGCGCCGGGCACGGGCCCCCGGGACGCCTTCGACGAACTCGCCGTGCACCGCCTGGTGGAACGCCGTGCCCTGCTCGAACAGCACGCGCACCGCCGCCCGCCCACCCCCGGCGAGCCCGCCCGGGGCTGGGTGCACGGGGACTTCCATCCGCTGAACCTGCTGTACCGGGGGCCCGACCCGGTGGCGATCGTGGACTGGGA
The DNA here is from genome assembly GCF_008704555.1 of Streptomyces nitrosporeus. Classification (NCBI taxonomy): domain Bacteria; kingdom Bacillati; phylum Actinomycetota; class Actinomycetes; order Kitasatosporales; family Streptomycetaceae; genus Streptomyces; species Streptomyces nitrosporeus. The sequence continues at coordinate 3,891,626 of NZ_CP023702.1, read as the reverse complement.
CCGGCTCGGCGTGCAGCCCCGGGCGGAGGAGGCGGTACGGGCGGCTGCGATCTTCTTCGTCCGGCCGGGCGGCGAACTGGCCCTGGAGAAGGTCCGGGCCTACGCGCGCGCCTACCGGCGCTCGGCCGGGGCCTCGGCGGCCGAACTGGCCGCTGCCGTGCACCGGGTGTGGTGGGAGCGGCTGAACGATTTCTGGATACTCCGCTGGCGCTACCGCCTGCACGACCGCAGGGCCGACCCGCAGTTCCCTGCGGTGTCGGCCCTGGCGGTGTGGTGGACGCGCGAGTACGAGACGGTCAGCGAGGCCTTCACGGGGTAGGGACTCCGAGGCCCGCCACGGGATCACAGCGGTGTGCGGCCGTGTGACGGTCCCCGTGACGCCCCTCGTGTCACGCCCCTCGTGCCGCCCCGCACGTGGCGGCCCGCAGCGGCTACGGGGTGGTGCTGCCCGTCGTGGTGGTGCCGGCCGCCGCGCCCGCTGCGGCACCCGCGGCGGTACCGCTGCTGTCGCCGCCCCCGACGTCCGCGCTGCCCTCGGTGGTCGCCCCGGTGTCGTCGCCGTCGTCGTCGCCACCGCCCTCGGTGTCCGACCCCCCGTCGTCGCCGGTGCCGCCCTCGGTCGCCGTACCGTTGCCCTCGCTGGTGCCCGGGGCAGGCGACGACGGGGTCACCGACGGGTCCTGGGTCGGCCAGGTCGGGGTGTCGGACGGGGTCCAGGACGGCTGGCTGGGCTGCCAGTTCTGGTCGCCCGTGGAGTTCTCCGGGGCCTCGGACTCCTCGTCCGTCGGCTCGTCCGACGGCTCCTTCGAGGACTTCTCCGGGGACGGCGACACCGAGGTGGTGGGACTCGGCGGAGTCTTCTTCCCCGGGTCCTCGTCATTGGTCGCCTTCACGGCGAAGGCGACCCCCGCGCCGATCGCGATGAGCGCGAGCAGGACGAACAGCCACATCTTCCCGCGCCCGCCACCGTTGTGGTGGCCGCCCGCGTAGGCCCCGTCCTCAGGGTTCATGGGCGGCAGGATCGGCCCCTGCGAGGTGTCCCCGTGCATCGGGTGCGCCATCGCCGTCGTAGCGCCGCCGAGGGGCATCGCCGTGGTGTGACCGCCGTCGTTGGCCATCACCGGGCCGGTGTTCCACGCCCCGGTGTGCCCGCCCTGGACCTGGAGCATCTGCAGGGCGTACTGGACGAGACCGCGCATCTCCTCCGCGCTCTGGAACCGGTCGTCCGGCTCCTTCGCGAGGGAACGCATGACGAGACCGTCCAGCTCCGGGGGCACGGGCTCGTAGACGTGGGACGGCGGGACCGGGGTGTCCTGGACGTGCTGGTACACCACGGACAGCGGTGTCTCACCGGTGAACGGCGGCCGCATCGCGAGGAGTTCGTAGAGCAGGCAGCCGGTGGCGTAGAGGTCGGAACGGTGGTCGACGGCCTTGCCGAGCGCCTGCTCCGGGGAGAGGTACTGGGGCGTGCCCATGACCATGCCGGTCTGCGTCATCGTCGACTGCGCGCCGTGCAGGGCGCGGGCGATACCGAAGTCCATCACCTTGACGGCACCGGAGTTCGTGATGATCACGTTCGCCGGCTTGATGTCACGGTGCACGATGCCGTGCTGGTGCGAGTAGGCGAGGGCCTCCAGCACCCCCGACACGATGATCAGGGCCTGCTCGGGCGGCGGGGCCTCGGCGCTGATCAGCAGGTCGCGGATGGTGCGCCCCTCGACCAGTTCCATCACGATGTACGGAACGGTCGCGCCGCCCACGACGTCTTCACCGGAGTCGTACACGGCGACGATCGCATGGTGGTTGAGGCCCGCGACCGACTGTGCCTCACGCGTGAACCGGGCCTTGGAGACCGGGTCCTCGGCGAGATCGGAACGGAGCAGTTTCACCGCGACCGTACGTCCCAGACGCACGTCCTCCGCGGCGTACACCTCGGCCATTCCGCCTCGTCCGAGGCGGTGGGTCATGCGGTAACGGCCGTCTCCGACCACACCTCCGACGCCCCAGGAGTCGGTGCCATCCGGAACTCCGCCGCCGTTTGCTTCGGGTTCGGGTGCCATCAGTCCTCGCCGTCGTATCTGTCCGCGCGTCCGCGGGTTCTCACGGTGTGCTGCATTGCCACGTCACGCTACAGCCTTCGGCCCGCACACCGGTTCCGAGAGGGACGGGCCATCCAATCGGCTGGCGCGCCGACCACGCAAATCCGGTGGTTTTCCTGTAACGCTTCCGAGACGCTTCCTGTGCGTAGGGTCACGGAACGGGCACCCGGCTTGACGTGTCGTACCCCTGGGGCAGACTTGGCCCGTAATCAGGGATCAGGATCACCGCGTCCGCGGGCGCCCAGGGGGATGGCAAGTCATGAGCCAGGACGGCGTACACGGCGCACAGGGTCGCTACGCGGGCGGCTCCGTCGCCGGCGGACGCTACCAGCTGCGTGACCTGCTCGGCGAGGGCGGCATGGCCTCCGTCTACCTGGCGTACGACACCGCGCTGGACCGCCAGGTCGCCATCAAGACCCTGCACACGGAGCTCGGCCGCGAGCAGTCCTTCCGCGAGCGCTTCCGGCGCGAGGCCCAGGCCGTCGCCAAGCTGCAGCACACCAACATCGTCTCGGTCTTCGACACCGGTGAGGACGAACTCGGCGGCGCGCTGATGCCGTACATCGTCATGGAGTACGTCGAGGGGCAGCCGCTCGGCGCCGTCCTCCAGGCGGACATCCAGCAGTACGGCGCGATGCCGGCCGACAAGGCGCTCAAGGTGACGGCCGACGTGCTCGCCGCGCTGGAGACCAGCCACGAGATGGGCCTGGTCCACCGCGACATCAAGCCCGGCAACGTCATGATGACCAGGCGCGGCGTGGTGAAGGTCATGGACTTCGGCATCGCCCGCGCCATGCAGTCGGGCGTCACGTCGATGACGCAGACCGGCATGGTCGTCGGCACACCGCAGTACCTCTCCCCCGAGCAGGCCCTGGGCCGCGGGGTGGACGCCCGGTCCGACCTCTACTCGGTCGGCATCATGCTGTTCCAGCTCCTCACCGGGCGCATCCCGTTCGACGCGGACTCGCCGCTCGCCATCGCGTACGCGCATGTGCAGGAGGAGCCGGTCGCGCCGTCCAGCATCAACCGGTCGGTGACGCCCGCGATGGACGCGCTGGTCGCCCGGGCCCTCAAGAAGAATCCGAACGAGCGCTTCCCCAGCGCGGCGGCGATGCAGGACGAGATCGCGCGGGTGCTGAGCGCGGGAGGCCCCGCGGGCGCCCCGGTGATCGTCAGCGGCGGCGGGCCGGCGAACAGCGGATCGGGGGTGGGTTCGGCCGTCTTCCCGCCCGTCGGCCAGAGCGCCCCCGCGCCGCACGGCGTGCAGACGCCCTACCAGCCGCAGCCCCAGCACCAGACCCACCAGCCGGGCCCGTACGGACCTCCCACCCCGTCCCCGGCCCCGGGTTACGGCTACCCGCAGGCCCCCCAGCCCTACGGCACGCCCGCCCACCTCGCGCACCAGACCCCGCCTCCCTACACGGTGTCCCCGCAGACCGTGGGCGGTACGGGCGGCGGTAACAGCGGTTCCAAGCGGAACATGCCGGTCATCGTCGGGTCGATCGTGGTGGCCCTGCTCGCCGTGGGCGGTCTGGTCACCGCGCTGTCGCTGGGCGGTGACGAGGACGGCAAGGGCGGCGACGACCCCGGTACGAGCGGGCCCGCCGTGGCCGGCGAGCACAAGCCGCCGGAGCGCAACCGGACCATGAAGCCCGAGAAGTGCACGAACGCCTCGGAGGACACGAACGACCCGGCGAAGGTCTCGGCTCCGAGCTTCGTCTACAAGGACGTCCTGTCGGCGAAGGCATGTGCGGACGCCGCGGGCTGGACCGTCAAGATCATCGAGGAGCCGGGCAACACCTACGCCGAGGACCAGGTGGTCGGCCAGTTCCCGTCACCGGGCGCGGCCGTGGCGGAGCGCGGTGCCCACTTCGAGCTGAAGGTCTCCACCGGCGACCCGGCCTGACACGGACGGGCGGGGCCGCCTCCGGCCGGGCCTCCGGGCCTCCGGGCCTCCGGACACCGCGCCGCTGAGACGCCGGACGGCTTGTCGGGCGACCGAGGTGCCGGACCGCTGAGACGCCATGCCGCTGAGGTCTCTGCCGCCGAGGTCCCTGCCGCTGAGACACCTACCGCTGAGATGCCGGACAAATCGTCACATGTGACGCTGATCGCATGCCTTCAGGACTTCCGGTCTCAAGGACATCACGGTGCGTGACCTTCCTGGTGACGGTGATGGCGGTCGGCACGGCGGTCGGACCGGCCGCCCCCGCCCAGGCACACGGGGTATACGGGGCGCGCGGGGTGACAGGGTCCGAGCACGCGCCGGGCCCCCGGACGGCCGCCGCCCCGAGCACGCCCCCCGCTTCCGGGCCCTCCCCCTCCGGTTCCGGAACTTCCCCCGCCGCCTCCCGTTCCGTTTCGGCGCCCGCGGAGCCGGAGCCGACCATGGCCGGGCGGGCCGCGGGCGAAGGGCGGGAACGCCCCGGACGCCCCCGGGAGACCCCGGCCACCGAGGACCCCGCCGACGAAGCACCCCCGGAGGCCGACCCCGGCAAGGCGCAGGAGCGCTCACCGGCCCCCGAATCGTTCCGGGAGCCGGGCGGAACCGCGCGGCAGCGGCAGGCCCTGGACGAAACCGCCGTACGGCAGGTGAAGGAAGCCCTCCTGGGGGCGGGCCTCTGCCTGGTCGGCCTCGGGCTGGCGTTCCTGGCGTTCCGGATGCGGCGGATGTACTGACGGCGGACGGAGGGGCGCGCCGTCCCCACTGCGACGGCCGGAGCCGCGGCCCGCGGTGTTTCCCGTTGGGCAGGCAGCGGATCTTGGTTTTCATGGGGCACCACCGTGACGCGCGGCCCGTGTGGGAGACAATGGACGCATGGAGATGCCGAGGAATGACCGGTCGCAGGAGCACCCCCAGGTCCTCGTGGTGGGACAGGACGGAATGGCCATCGGCGGCGGTGGCGGGGGCGGTGACGACGAGCCGCGCGAGGTGCCGGTGACGGAGATGGTGGAACAGCCCGCGAAGGTCATGCGCATCGGCAGCATGATCAAGCAGCTTCTGGAAGAAGTCAGGGCGGCTCCCCTCGACGAGGCGAGCCGGGTCCGGCTCAAGGAGATCCACGCGGGCTCCGTGAAGGAGCTGGAGGACGGCCTGGCGCCCGAACTGGTGGAGGAGCTGGAGCGTCTCTCACTGCCCTTCACCGATGACTCCGTGCCGTCGGAGGCGGAGCTGCGGATCGCGCAGGCCCAGCTGGTCGGCTGGCTGGAGGGGCTGTTCCACGGGATCCAGACGGCTCTGTTCGCCCAGCAGATGGCGGCCCGTGCCCAGCTGGAGCAGATGCGGCGGGCCCTTCCCCCGGGCGCCGTCCACGAGGACGACCAGGGCGGGCCCGACCCGCACGGCCCGGCACGTTCGGGTCCGTATCTGTAACCACCGGCGTCCGGGCGTCCTCGTTCCGGGCGCGGGAACACGTGAGAGGGCCGGGCAGATGTGCCCGGCCCTCTCACGTGGGCGGTACGGGTGCGGGCAGGCGTCAGGCCTGCGGGGACAGCAGGAGCACCTTGCCGACGTGGGTGCTGCCCTCCAGCACCCGGTGCGCCTCCGCGGCGTCCGCCATCGGCACCGTACGGTCGACGATCGGCCGCACCACACCGTCGGCAATCAGCGGCCAGACGTGCTCGCGCACCGCCGCGATGATCGCGGCCTTCTCAGCCGGCGGGCGGCCCCGCAGCGAGGTGGCCGTGACGGCGGCACGCTTGGCCAGCAGGGAACTCAGGTTCAGCTCGCCCTTGGCCCCGCCCTGGAGACCGATGACGGCCAGCCGGCCGTTCACCGCGAGGGCCCGGACGTTCCGGTCCAGGTACTTCGCCCCGACGATGTCGAGGATGACGTCCGCCCCGGTGCCGTCGGTCGCCTGACGCAGCTCCTCCACGAAGTCCTGCTCGCGGTAGTCGATCAGGATGTCGGCGCCCAGCTCCTTGCAGCGGGCCAGCTTCTCGGGTCCGCCGGCCGTCACGGCGACACGTGCTCCGACGGCCTTCGCGAGCTGGATCGCCATCGTGCCGATGCCGCTGGAGCCGCCGTGGATCAGCACCGTCTCGCCGGGACGCAGATGGGCCACCATGAAGACGTTGGACCACACGGTCGCGGTCACCTCGGGGAGCGCCGCGGCGACCCGCAGGTCGACGCCGTCCGGTACGGGCAGGAGCTGGCCGGACGGTACGGCGACCTTCTCCGCGTATCCGCCGCCCGACAACAGGGCACACACCTCGTCGCCCACGGACCAGCCGGTGACTCCCGGACCGAGCGCGGCGACCCGGCCCGCGCACTCGAGCCCGGGGTACGGGGAGGCGCCGGCCGGCGGGTTGTAGAAACCCTGCCGCTGGAGGACGTCGGCCCGGTTGACGGCGCTGGACACGACCTCGACTAGGACTTCGCCCTCGCCTGGTACGGGGTCGGGCACCTCTGCCCAGACGAGAGCTTCGGGACCACCGGGTTCTGGGATCGTGATCGCATACATGGGCGCGAGGCTACTCCGTACCGCTGTGACCGGCGGTGAGACCTGCCTGGCGCGCGAACGGCTGCGCGGTGTCCTGTTCCCGCGCACACGGTGTACGCGGTGTACGCGGTCCTCGGTGTCGTGGCGGGCGCGGCTCTCGGTGTACGCGGTCCTCGGTGTCATGGCGGGCGCGGTGTCAGGGCGGGGCCGTCGTGTCAGGGCGGGGCCGTCGTGTCAGGGCGGGGCCGTCATGGTGCGGCGACTGCCGTCTTCACGGCCCCAGGCGGGGACGGGTCCGTCTTCACGGACCCGGGCGGGACTGGGTCGGGTTGTTCGTGGGCGGCCCGCCGGGCAGCGCCGAGGCGCGCACGATGGTGATCACCCGGTCCGTCAGCTGGAGCGGACTCGCCGCCGGATCGTCGTAACCGAGCAGCCGGTGGCCCCGAAGCACGCTCACCACCAAGTCGTCCGTCTCCCGGACGTTCTTGCCCACCTCGGCCTTTATCACCGGCCGTTCGACGAGATCGAGACCGCTGCCCTGCTGGATCAGGTCCTCCATCACGGTGCCCGCGCTGGGGCTCAGGACCGAGAGGCCCAGCAGACGGCCTGCCGCACTGGCGCTGGTGATCACCGCGTCGGCACCGGACTGGCGCAGCAACGGGGCGTTCTCCTCCTCCCGTACAGCCGCGACGATCTTCGCCCCGCGGTTGAGCTGGCGGGCGGTCAGTGCGACCAGGACCGCGGTGTCATCGCGCTGGGTGGCGATGATGATCTGGCGCGCCTTCTGGACCTCCGCCCGCAACAGGACGTCACTGCGTGTCGCGTCACCCAGCACACCGACGAACCCTTCGGCGTTGGCCGCCTCGATCACCTTGCCGGCCGGGTCGACGATGACGATCTGGTCCTTCCTCAGACCTGTGGCGCAGAGCGTCTGGATCGCGGACCGGCCCTTCGTGCCGAAGCCGACGACCACGGTGTGTTCACGCAAGTTGGTTCTCCAACGGTTCAGCCGGAAGTCCTCCCGGGTCCGCTCCGTCAGGACCTCGAGGGTGGTGCCGACCAGGATGATCAGGAAGAGCACGCGCAACGGAGTCACCAGCACGACATTGACCAGCCGGGCCGGGTCGCTGTAGGGGACGATGTCGCCGTAACCGGTCGTCGAGAGGGTCACCGTCGCGTAGTAGACCGCGTCGAGGAAGTCGACCTTGTCGTCGGCGTTGTCGTGGTAGCCGTCCCGGTCCGCCCAGACGATGAAGACCGTGGTGGCCAGAACCGCCAGGGCCATCGCGAGCCGTTTGGCCACCTGCCGCAGCGGTCGGTCGACCACCCGTCGGGGCAACAGGACGCGGATGGGTACGACGGTCTCGTCAGCGCGCCTGGCCATCGCGTCCTGGCCGGGAAGTTTCACGTGGAACGCCCTTCAGTCCACGGCATCGCCGAGGACCACGGTAGGTCGAGGATCTCCACCTCGGTGCCGGACCGTACCCCGCCCGGTGGCACCACGGCCAGCCCGTCGGCGGCAGCGATCCCGCGCAGCATCGCGGGCCCGTTGTAATGCAGGGGTACGACTCTGTCCGCCCGGTGCACGACGGGGATCAGCCGGGTGTCGTGCGGGTGGCCCTGCACCTCTTCGTGGACCGGGGGCCGGAAGGGTTCCCGCGCCGGGCGCCCCGAGAGCTCCCTCAGCAGGGGCTCTGCCAGGGTCAGCAGCCCGGACACCGCGGCGAGCGGATTTCCGGGGAGCCCCACCACGTAGGGGCCGTCGCCGGACACCCGTGCCAGGAGCATCGGATGGCCGGGGCGTACCGCGACCCCGTCCACCAGCAGCTCCGCCCCGATTCGGGCGAGCACCGAGTGCACATGGTCGACCGGCCCGGCGGCCGTACCGCCCGTGGTGACGACGAGGTCGGCGTCCGACGTCGTGAGGGCGTGCCGGAGGGCTTCGGCGTCATCGCCGAGGCGCCGGGGGGCGGTGACCTCGGCCCCCAGGGCACTCAGCCAGGGCACCAGCATGGGGCCGAGCGCGTCGCGGATCAGCCCGTCACGCGGAAGCCCCGACGTGAGGAGCTCGTCGCCGAGCACGAGTACGTCCACCCGTGGCCGGGGCACCACCACGAGCGCGTCGTACCCCGCTGCCGCCGCCAGACCGATCACGGCCGGGGTCACCGGGGTCCCCGCGGGCAGGAGCCGGTCGCCTGAGCGGCATTCCTGCCCGCGCGGGCGGATGTCCTGACCGGGCACCACCTCCCGGGTGGCGTGGAGCAGTGCTTTGGCCTCGTCGGGCCGGGCGTGCTCGGTACGGATGACGGCGGTCGCCTCGGGCGGGATCCGGGCACCGGTGGCGATACGGACCGTCTGTCCGTCGGCAAGGGGTTCTCCCGCGTCATGTCCGGCGAGCAGTCCCCGGCCGTGGCGCACGGCCCAGGGACCGGGGCCGGTGACCACCCACCCGTCCATCGCGGAGGTGTCGAAGGACGGCAGGTCCGTCAGTGCCACAACGGCTTCCGCCAGGGCGTGGCCCGTGGTGCGGTCCAGCGGGACACGATGCGCGGCACGCGGTGCGGAACGGCCCAGCCGCCGCGCCAGAGCGCGCGCCTCGTCCCAGGGAGTGGAACGGGTGTGGGCATGAGCACGGCGTGAGGGTCCGCCGTGGGGGTCTCCGGGCCGGGCGTCACCGGAACCGTCAGCAGTGGCTCCGACCGGGCCGGGTCCGGTTCCGGTTTCCCCTTCGGTTCCGGTTTCCCCTTCAGTTCCGGACTCGGCCCGGTGCACGGGCGTGCCCCCTGGGAACGATGCCGCCGGGGCAGCCGGTGGCATGGGGGAGGGGGCGCCCGGGGTGGCCCGGTGCGGCACGAAACGTGCGTCCCGTCCGGGATGCGCGACCAGAGCCAGCGCCTGCTCGACCGCTCGCTCCTCCGCGATCCGCTCCTTCGCGATCCGCTGCTCAGCGGTCAACTGCTCGGTGGTCAACTGCTCGGTGGTCAAACGCTCAGCGGCCGGCTGCTCGGTGGTCAGTCGGGCGGCGACCGGCGAGGGGCCGAGGGAGTCACGGGGTTCGTGGGGGTCGCGGGGGTTGCGGGAACCACGGGTTTCGCCACCCTGTGTCGTCATGTCGTGCCGTCCCCACTGCCCGTGTCCGCTTCTTCCTGCCAGCGGAGAGCGAGCGCCGCGGCCTTGCGAGCGGCTTCGGCCACCGCTTCGGCTGCGGCTTCCGGGCTCTTTCCCCTGCTCGCCATCGCCGCCGCGTACCCCACCAGGAAGGTGGTCAGCGGGGCGGCGGGACGGGCTACCCCGTGTGCGGCATCGCGGGCGAGGTCGAGCAGAACATCGGTGTCGACGTCGAGTTCGATACCGAGTTCGTTCTTGGCTGCGGTGATCCATTCGTTCAGCACGGTCCCATGCTCCCTGATACGCGCACGGGCGGCGGCGATGTCCTCCCAGGTGTCGCAGTCGAACGAGGCGAGCGGACCGGCCTCGACACGTGCCAGGTCCAGTTCGCCGGTGAGCAGTCGCAGGGGGAGTCCCGCGAGGTGGCCGTGTTCGGTGGCGAGCAGGGCCAGTTCACGGCGGAGCGGCTCGGCCCGGTAGGCGGCGACCAGGGGCTGGTCCCTGCCGTCCGGGTCGGTACACATCGCGCCCTCGCGGTGATCCGACCGGGCAGCCGCCAGCAGCGAGTGCACCGTCTTCTCCGCAAGGAACGGCAGATCAGCGGAGAGCACCAGGACGATGTCCTGGTCGGTCTTCCGGACACCGGCGTCCAGAGCTGCCAGTGGGCCCCCGCCCACCGGTGTCTCCCGCGCCCAGACGACAGGGCGCGGGGTCGGCCTGCGGCCGCCCACCACCACGGTGGTACGGGCGCCGGTGCAGACGGAGAGCACCCGGTCGAGCAAGGAACGGCCGCCCACCCGGAGGCCCGGCTTGTCGGCGCCACCGAGCCGCCTCGCGGCCCCGCCGGCGAGAACGATGACGTCATACACGGTCATGCCCCGAGTATGCGGGCCCTCGGCACCCCCTGGTCCGGCCGGGGTCGGCAACACCTCATCCGTCCCGGCTCCTGAGACGGAACAGCAGCCGCGCCGTCCCCGGCCGGGGCCCGGGCCACCGGCGCCCGGAGCCACCACCGGCTGACGCCCCCGCGGCGACCGCTGCGGGCGGCCCGCTCCCGGGCCCGCGCCGACCACAAGCCACAAGCCTGCAGCCGTCAGTCACCAGTCACCAGTCACCAGTCACCAGTCACCAGTCACCAGTCACCAGTCACCAGTCACAGCGTGCGCAGAAGCAGTGCCGGCTGTTCCACGCAGTCCGCCACGTACCGGAGGAAGCCCCCTGCCGTGGCTCCGTCACAGACCCGATGATCGAAGGTGAGGGACAACTGCACGACCTGACGTACCGCCAGCTCTCCTTCGTGCACCCAGGGCTTGGCGACGATCCGGCCCACTCCGAGCATGGCCGCCTCCGGATGGTTGATGATCGGTGTCGAGCCGTCGACACCGAACACCCCGTAGTTGTTCAGTGTGAAGGTCCCACCGGTGAGCTGGGCCGGAGTCAGCTTGCCGGTCCGGGCCGCCTCGGTCAGACGCCCGATCTCCGCACCGATCGACTCCGTGTTGCGGGAATGCGCGTCACGCACGACGGGGACCATCAGACCGCGCTCCGTCTGTGCGGCGAAGCCCAGGTGGACGGCGGGCAGCCGCACGACTTCCCGGGCCTCGGTGTCCACGGCCGAGTTGAGCTCGGGGAACCGGGACAGCGCAGCTGTGCAGATACGGGCCAGCAGGGCGAGCACCGAGACCTTGGGCGCCGAACCGCCGTCGGCCGTGGCGTTCATCGCGGCTCTCGCCGCCATCAGTTCGGTGGCGTCGGCGTCCACCCAGCACGTGGCGTCCGGGATCTCACGGCGGCTGCGGGACAGCTTGTCGGCGACCGCGCCCCGGACTCCCCTCAGCGCGATCCGCTCGCCCTCCGGCGCTGCCTGGACCGGCTGGGCAACCGGGCCCGGACGGCCCCCTACGGCCGGGCCGCCGAGGGGCGGGGCCGAGGCGGCCACGCTCTCCGCGTCCTCTTCCAGACCCTTGATCGCGGACTCGACATCCGCACGCAGGATCAGGCCCTCACGCCCCGAACCGGTGATCTGCCGGAGGTCGAGGCCGTGCCGGCGTGCCAGCTTGCGCACCAGCGGGGAGATCACCGCCACGGGTCCTTCCCACTCCTCGGCCACGGCGGAGTCCGTGGCCCCGGCCCGGGCGGGTACCTGCCCCGGCCGGCCCGGGGCGGGGGTCGGTGCGGACGTCTGAGCGGTTGCCGCGTACACGGAGGGCCTGACACGGCGCCGGCGTGCGGCGGGCGCACCCGTTCCGTATCCCACCAGCACGTTCCCCGAGGTCTCCCCCGCGGTTTCCCCGGCGGTTTCCCCGGATTCCGGGGTTTCCTCCCGTCGTACGGTGGCGCCGCGTTCCGCGGCCGGGCCGCCGTCTGACCGGGCGGCCCGGCCCTGCCCCTCGGGGGGGCGATCCGTATCCGCGTCGTCCGGCGCCGTGGAGGGCGAACCGACCGCGACCGTCAGCAAAGGCGCGCCGACAGGGAGTTCGGAACCCTCCTCACCGAATCGTGCCGTCACCACACCCCCGTACGGGCAGGGCACCTCCACCATCGCCTTAGCCGTCTCGACCTCGACGACCGGCTGGTCGATGGTGACGACATCGCCGACCTCCACCAGCCACCGCACGATCTCGGCCTCGGTGAGCCCTTCTCCGAGGTCCGGCAGCTTGAACTCGAGCACCCGGGCCATCAGCTCCCCGCCTCCCACTGAAGACGCGCCACCGCGTCCAGCACCCTGTCCACGCCCGGCAGATGGTGCTTCTCCTGCATCGGTGGCGGATACGGGATGTCGAAGCCCGCCACACGCAGCACCGGCGCCTCCAGATGGTGGAAGCACCGCTCGGTGACCCGGGCAGCGATCTCACCGCCGGGGCCGCCGAAACCCGAGGACTCGTGAACGACCACCGCGCGCCCCGTGCGCCGGACCGACGCGGTGACGGTCTCGTCGTCGAAAGGCACGAGCGACCTCAGGTCGACGACCTCCAGGTCCCAGCCCTCGGCCGTGGCCGCCTCCGCGGCCTCCAGGCAGACCGGCAGGGACGGCCCGTACGTGATCAGGGTGGCGCTGCGCCCGGGGCGCCTGACGGCGGCCCGTCCTATCGGCTCGACCGGGGCAGGCTCCTCAGGTGACCAATCCGACTTGGACCAGTACAACCTCTTCGGCTCCAGGAAGACCACCGGGTCGTCCGAGGCGATCGACGCCCGCAGCAGACCGTAGGCGTCCTCGACGGTGGCGGGTGTGACGACATGCAGGCCGGGCGTCGCCATGTAGTACGCCTCCGAGGAGTCACTGTGGTGCTCCACCCCGCCGATCCCCCCGCCGTACGGCACCCGGACGGTGATGGGCAGGGGCATGGCCCCCCCGGTCCGGTTCCGCATCTTGGCGACATGGCTGGCCAGCTGCTCGAACGCCGGGTAGGCGAACGCGTCGAACTGCATCTCCACCACGGGCCGCAGGCCGTACATCGCCATGCCCACCGCTGCGCCCAGGATGCCCGCCTCGGCCAGTGGGGTGTCCGTGCAGCGGTCGTCTCCGAACTCCTTCGCCAGACCGTCGGTGACCCGGAAGACGCCACCCAGCGTGCCCACGTCCTCACCCAGGACGTGCACCGTCGGGTCCTCGGCCATGGAGTCGCGCAGGGCCCGGCCGAGGGCCTGGGCCATGGTCGCCGGCCGGGGCCGGGCCGTCCGTCCGCCGGCCGTCGCCGCCGCCATGGTCGTCATCGTGCGTCCTCCGCTCCGCCGCCGTGCGGTTCCTGCCCGGCCTCCAGCTCGTCCCTCAACATGGCCGCCTGTTCACGCAGCTGCCCGGTCTGCTCCTCGAACACATGGGAGAACAGGTCCATCGGGTCCAGCACCGGATCCGCGTTCATCTGGTCCCGCAGACCGGCCGCCATCCGCTCCGCCGCCTCCCGCACCGTGCCGACGGCCTCCTCGTCCAGCAGCCCGCGCCCGGTCAGCTCCCGCTCCAGGAGCAGGATCGGGTCGTGCTCCCGCCAGACCTCCACCTCGGCGTCGCCGCGGTACCGCGTGGCGTCGTCCGCGTTGGTGTGCGCGTCCATCCGGTACGTCACCGCCTCGACCAGCGTCGGCCCCTCACCACGTCTGGCGCGGGCCACCGCTTCGGCGAGCACCTCGTGGACCGCGGCCGCGTCGTTGCCGTCGACCAGCCGGCCCGGCATGCCGTATCCCACGGCCTTGTGGGCCAGGGACGGCGCCGCGGTCTGCTTGGCCAGCGGGACGGAGATGGCGAAGCCGTTGTTCTGGACCAGGAAGACGACCGGGGCCCGCCAGACGGCCGCGAAATTCAGCGCCTCGTGGAAATCTCCCTCGCTCGTCCCGCCGTCCCCGACCATGGCGAGCGCCACCACGTCGTCCCCCTTCAGCCGGGCCGCGTGAGCCAGGCCCACCGCGTGCGGCAGCTGGGTGGCCAGCGGGGTGCAGAGCGGTGCGATGCGGTGCTCACGCGGGTCGTACCCGGTGTGCCGGTCGCCCCGGAGCAGTGTCAGCGCCTCCACCGGGTCCAGGCCCCGTGCCACGGCGGCGAGCGTGTCGCGGTAACTGGGGAAGAGCCAGTCCCGCTCCTCCAGCACGAGTGCGGCCGCCACCTCGCACGCCTCCTGGCCCGTGCTGGACGGGTACACCGCGAGCCTGCCCTGCTTGGTCAGGGCGGTGGCCTGTGCGTTGTACCGCCTGCCGCGCACCAGCTCGGCATACAGCCTGAGCAGCAGCTCCGGGTCGGCGTCCGCGGCGGCGTCCGTACCGAGCACACGGTACGGCTCGGGGTCCGGGAGCAGCGGCGCGGGATCGGTGAGCGGCTTCCAGGCCGGGGGCGGCGTAGGCCGGTGGGCGGGTGCGCCGGGCAGCTCTTGGACCGTCATGACAAGCACCTCCTGGCATCGGGATGGATCGAGGGGTGTCGAAGATCCGCAGAAATGTCGGGGAGCGGAACGGGCACGGTGTGGCGCGCCTCACCTACCGATTGTTCGGTCGCCGGTGCATTTTGGCTACAGGCGCCTCCAGCCTGTGGACAAACGGATATCCACAGCCTGGGATGGAGGCAGGTCGTCCACAACAGGGAGGCAGCGGCGGATGGCAGCTGAACAAATGGCCGACAGGAGCGGGGCTCCCGGCACCGTCCCGCCGGCGCGGCCCCTGGATTCCACCGACCGCGCCATCCTCCGGATCCTCCAGACGGACGGCCGCGCCTCGATACGGGCGGTCGCCGAGCGCGTCCACGTGTCACGGGCCAACGCGTACGCCCGGATCAACCGGCTCGTGGAGGACGGGGTGATCCGCGGCTTCGGCGCCCGGGTGGACCACGAGAGAGCGGGGCAGGGCGCCTCCGCCTACATCACGCTCAAGATCGTCCAGAACTCCTGGCGCACCGTGCGCGAACAGCTCCAGGCCCTGCCGGGCGCCACACACATCGCCCTGGTCAGCGGCGACTTCGACGTGCTGCTCCTGGTCCACACCCCTGACAACCAGGCACTGCGCGAACTGGTCCTGACCAAAATCCAGGCCATGCCCGAGGTTCTCTCCACCCGCACCCTGCTGGTGTTCGAGGAGACGGATCTGGGCCCGCGCCCGGATCTCCCCCCCGAACTCGTCTGAGACCGCGCGGCACGGGACCCGGACGCCCTCCACCCCCGCGGAGGGCTCCGGAGGTGTCAGCGGCCGGCCCGCATCCCCTCGAAGGCGAGCCGGACGACGGTGTCGGCGAGCTGGTCCCGCTCCACGGAGCCCTCCGGCTGCGGGCGGTACCACTCGACGAGCGAGTTCACCATCCCGAAGAGCAGCCGGGTCGCCGTACGTATGTCCACATCGGCCCGGAGGTCGCCGTCCGCCACGGCCGCCTCCAGCAGCCGGGACACCTGCTGGTCGAACTCCCGGCGCCGCTCCAGCGCCCAGCGTTCGGTGCCGGTGTTCCCGCGGACCCGGAGCAGCAGGGTGACGTAGGGCAGCTCGTTCATCAGCACCTCGACGGTGCGCCGCGTGACGTGCTCGACGCGGCGGACGGCCCGGCCGTCCTGGGCGCCCGGCTCGTCGAGGATGGCGAACAGCCCGTCCAGCGCCCTGCTGACCGCGCGGCGCAGCAGCTCCTCCTTGCCCGTCACATGGTGGTAGATCGACGACTTGGAAATACCTGCCGCCTGGGAAAGGTGCTCCATGGACGTGCCGTCGTAGCCGCGCTCGTTGAAGACGTCGACGGCGACGGCGAGAAGCGTCTCCGGTGTGTACGTGTCCCGTTTGGCCGTGGTCATGCCGTGATCCTGCCCCATGAGTTGTCCACAGGTCTTCCGGGCCCCCTTGCCCCGACCGACCGTTCGGTTACTCTAGCTCCGTCCGCACTTCCCTGCCCGGCTCGACGAGGAGTTGGTCCGTCATGGCCGCCGTGCTTCCGCCCGAGAAGCTCTCCGAGACCCACCGCCCGACGCTCGACCGGGCCCTCGACGCGATCCGCTCCCGCGCCTACTGGTCCCCTCATCCCGAGCACCCGAAGGCCTACGGCGAGGACGGTGTGCCCGGCAGTCTCGGTCCGGCGGAGGGCAAGGCGGCCTTCGACGCCGTGCTGAACACCCGCTTCGATCTCGGCCAGCCGGGCACGGACGGCTGGGTGGGCGGCGAGACGTCTCCTTACGGGCCGAAGCTGGGCGTCGAGTACCCGCACGTGGACCCGGACGTACTGCTCGCGGCGATGCGTTCCGGCATGGGTGCCTGGCGGGCCGCGGGGCCACAGACCAGGGCCCTGGTCTGCCTGGAGATCATCGCCCGGATCAACGCCCGCACCCATGAGCTGGCCCACGCCGTCATGCACACCAGCGGGCAGGCCTTCGTGATGGCGTTCCAGGCCGGTGGACCTCACGCGCAGGACCGCGGTCTGGAGGCGGTGGCGTACGCCTACGAGGAGCAGACCCGCACCCCGTCGGCCGCGGACTGGGCGAAGCCCCAGGGCAAGCGCGATCCGCTCCGGCTGCACAAGTCGTTCACGGCTGCCGGACGCGGGATCTCGCTGCTGATCGGCTGCAACACCTTCCCCACGTGGAACGGCTACCCCGGTCTGTTCGCCTCACTGGCGACCGGTAACCCGGTCCTGGTCAAACCGCACCCCGGGGCGGTGCTGCCGCTCGCGCTGACCGTCCGGCTGGCGCGCGAGGTCCTGGCCGAGGCCGGGTTCGACCCGAACCTCGTCGCCCTGGCGGCGGAGAACCCGGGGGAGGGAATCGCCAAGTCGCTGGCCCTTCGCCCCGAGGTCAAGATCATCGACTACACCGGTTCCAGTTCCTTCGGCGACTGGCTGGAGGCCAACGCCAGGCAGGCCCAGGTCTACACGGAGAAGGCCGGCGTCAACACGGTCGTCGTGGACTCCACCGACGACTACCGCGGCATGCTCTCCAACCTGGCCTTCTCGCTCTCGCTCTACAGCGGCCAGATGTGCACGACCCCGCAGAACCTGCTCATTCCCAGGGATGGCATCGCGACCGAGTCCGGCACCAAGTCCTTCGACGAGGTGGCCGCCGATCTGGCGGAGGCCGTCGGCAAACTGCTCGGTGACGACGCCCGGGCCAACGGACTGCTCGGCGCGCTGGTGAACCCGGACGTCAAGGCCCGCCTCGAAGCGGCCCCGGAACTGGGCGAGGTCGCACTCGCCTCCCGTGCGGTGGCCAATCCCGAATTCCCCGACGCCGTCGTGCGTACGCCGGTCATCGTCAAGCTGGACGGTTCCGGGCCCGCCGACGGGGCGGCCTTCCTCTCGGAGTGCTTCGGCCCGGTCTCGTTCGCGGTCGCCGTCGACTCGACCGCCGCCGCCCTGGACCTGCTCCGGCGCACCGTACGGGAGAAGGGTGCGATGACGGTCGGCGCGTACACCACCTCCCCGGAGGTGGAGAGCGCCGTCGAGGAGGTCTGCTTCGACGAGTCCGCGCAGCTCTCGCTGAATCTCACGGGTGGGGTGTTCGTCAACCAGACGGCCGCGTTCTCCGACTTCCACGGATCCGGCGGCAACCCGGCTGCCAACGCGGCCCTGTGCGACGGAGCGTTCGTCGCCAACCGGTTCCGGATGATCGAGGTCCGCAGACAGGCCTGAGGCCGGTGGGGCCCACCGGCTGGGGGGCCATCGGCGGGGCGGGGGCCATCGGCGGGGCTCCACCGCACAGTCCACCGGACGGGGCCCCACCGCACAGGGCTCCGCCTCCCAAGGCTCCACCGCGCAGGGCTCCGCCGGACAGGGCCCCGCCGGTCGGGCAGGTCCGGTCGGCCGGGCAGGTCCGGTCGGCCGGGCGGGTCCGGTCGCCGGCCGAGGGCCTGGCGGCAGGCCGAGACCCCTGCGGCGCCGATCAGCTGCCCCGCGGGTCCGGCCCGCTCCCCTGTAGCCCGGTGCGCTGCCACGCGACACGGTGAGCTGTCCTGCGGCACGGTGAGCTGTCCCGTATCCCGGCCCAGCTGTCCCGCAACCCGACCAGCTGCCCCGTATCCCGCACCCCGGCCAGCTGTCCCGCAGCTCGGTCAGCTGCCCTGCGAGGCCGGGATGTCCGCGTACCGCTGCACCCACGCGTGCATCGCGATAGCCGCCGCGGCCCCCGCGTTGATGGACCGGGTCGAACCGAACTGCGCGATCGAGCAGACCATCGAGGCGTGTGCACGCGCCTCCTCCGTCAGCCCCGGCCCCTCCTGACCGAAGAGCAGCACACAGCGCCGCGGCAGCACCGTCCGCTCCAGCGGCACCGCACCGGGAAGATTGTCGATCCCGATGATCGGCAGGTCCTCGGCAGCGGCCCACGCGGTCAGATCGGCGGTGTCCGGGTGGTGTCTCACATGCTGGTAGCGGTCGGTGACCATGGCCCCGCGCCGGTTCCAACGGCGCCTTCCGACAATGTGGATCTCCTTGGCGAGGAAGGCGTTCGCGGTCCGCACCACCGAGCCGATGTTGAAGTCGTGCCCCCAGTTCTCCACCGCCACGTGGAAGTCGTGGCGCCGCAGATCCAGGTCGGCGACGATCGCCTCACGCGTCCAGTAGCGGTAGCCGTCGCCCACATTGCGCCGGTCGCCTCCGGCGAGCAGCTCCGGATCGTAACGCTCGTCCTCGGGCCAGGGCAGCGGATGCGGGCCGACGCCGATCTCGGTGCCGTATCCGGCGTCGTACTGGATCGGTTCCGTCATCTCCGCCGGTACCGTCCGATCCGCCGGTTCCGCCAGCTCCGCCGGTACCGCCCGGTCCGTCAGCTCCGTCGGTGTTCCTGCCGCCCCGGGGGGCTCTTCTGTACTGCGGGTCTCGCTGGTCACTCCACGAGCGTATGGCCAGAGCCGCCCCCGTGGCGCGGGGCGTCCCCCTCCAGGCTCTCCGGAGCGGCCGGACCGGCCGGGCTGCGGGGACCGGGCAGTGCGGCGCCGGCCTTCGGCCGCCCCAAGAGCCTGTGCCGACCGCGCGAGACCTTGTCCCCCAGCCAGACCAGGAAGACCGTCGGCAGGAAGACCGCGTCCACGGAGATCATCGCCATCGAGAAGAACGGCAGCCCCAGCAGGACCGCGATCCCGGCGTGCTCACCGATCATGAGGACGAGCAGGACGTTCTTGGCCTTGCGGTTGAGCAGCGTGAACGGGAAGGCGACCTGCACGATGACGGTGACGTAGGTCAGGGCCAGGACGATCAGCGCACTGGAGGCGAGCAGGTCCGAAACCCCCTGCCAGGGGGTGAAGTAGTCCAGCTTCAACGGGTAGTAGAGCGCGGTGCCGTCCTGCCAGAGGGAGCCCTGGATCTTGTACCAGCCGGCGGTCGCGTAGATCAGGCACACCTCGGCCATGATCACGAAGAGCGCGCCGTGGTGGGCGATGTTGGCCAGGACGTCCAGGAGCGTACGGACCTCGTGCCCTGGCCCCAGGCGGTTGACGGCCCACCAGATGCCGTTGCCCAGCCACAGGACCCACAGCAGGGCCGGCAGCCACCAGGTCCCGCCGAAGCCGCCCACCACAGTGGCCGGCAGCAGGACACAGCCGAGCAGGGCCCACAGGACGGGTCCCGTGATGTCCGGAACCGGAGCCCGGCCCTCGGCCTCGTGTGCGGCCTTCCTGGCCTCCCGGCGCGCGTCCAGGGACCAGACCCGTGCGCACCGGGTCAGCAGCAGGTAGATCGCCATCAGGTGGATGACGTTGTCGCCGCCGTCACCCATGAAGATGCTGCGGTTCTGCAGCGAGAGCACACCGATCATGAAGAGGACGGCCGTCGCACGGGTACGCCAGCCGACCAGCAGGAGTGCCGACGCCACCAGCGTGAGGACGTAGACGGTCTCGAACCAGAGGGAACTGTCCGACCACATCAGTGCGGTGAATGCCTCGTTGCCCGAGATCAGCCGGCGCGCCATGTCCCAGCGCCAGGGGCTGTCGGGGCCGTACAGCTCGTGCCGGTGGGGAAGCTCGCGCAGCAGGAACAGCAGGTACGTGGCCGAGACGCCGATCCGGAGCACCGCGCTCTGGTACGTGCCCATGGGACCGGTGGTGACGCGCTGGACGGCGTGGGCGAAAGTGCGGCGTCGGACGTGTGCCGCCGCCGGAGGGGGTGTGCTCACTTCTCTTCCTCCGTCCCGGACGCCGTCCGGTCCCCGGCCCGGCCACCGGGAAGGTCGGCCGCGGTGACCGTCCACCACGGGAGCTCCCGGTAGGTCGGCTCGGTGCTGACCTTCGTGTCGCTCCAGGACGGCGAGCCCACCGGGCTCACGGCGGACCGGATCTGGATGCGTTCGACCGTGCCCCCGTTGTCGAGGCCGGAGAGGCGCAGCATCACGATGCGGCGGATGTACTGCTCGGACAGTTCCCCGCGCAGCCCGTTGGGGCGGTTCTCCTCGTCATGGGAACCGGTGTAGAAGTCCCAGGCGCGGCGCAGTTCGTTCTGATGGACGTGGCTGGGGAGGGGGTTCCCGCGTATCGCTTCCCCGTCCATGCCCGAGAGGTTCGTCCAGCCGGTGGTGGTGCGCCCGTCCCGGCCCACGACCTCGGCCCGTACGTGCACGGCGATGTTCTGCTGCAACGGGTTGGGGGCGAACAGTTTCCAGTTCTGCTCGAACTCCGGGTAGATCCATTTGTCGACCGCTTCGCCGTGCTGCTTCGTCAGGGTGTTGGACGGGGCGACGTGCAGGAAGACCATGGCCAGCTGTACGCAGGCCAGCAGCCCGACCACGGTCAGGACCATGGCCGCGACGACCTGGTACGGGAGGGACAGCGCGGCCAGCCCCCCTTCCGTACGGCGGCCGGACGGCACCGGCGGCCAGGAGGACGCGGATGGTCCCGGTATCGCGGAGGGCGCGGACACGGACGGTGCGGGACCGGACGGCACGGGCCCGGACGGACCGGGCCCGGACGGACCGGAGCCCGCCGCAGAACCCCCGAGGCCCTTCGGACCTGCGTCTTCCCTACCGGTGTGCTCCGTGCCGGTGTCCTCCAGGCCGACGGCCTCCGGTTCGGTGTCCTCCGCGCCGGTGCCGGAGGTTTCCGCAGGCGGGGCCTCCGCGCCCGGGGCGCCGTCACCACTGGCGGGGGGCGGGCTCCCGAGGGCCGGAGGGGCCTTCACCTCGGGCCAGGGGGCCTTCTTCCGGTCTCCGGCGTCCCCGCCGCGATCCGCGTCCATCCCGCCCCGCCCACCGTCGTCCACCGGCCAGTCGTCCACAAGGCTGACACCTTACGGGTCCCCGAACCGCCGCAGAATCCCCGCTGCCCGCCCCGGCCCCGCGCATTTCGGCCCGGGCACCGCCCACGGCGGCACAGAGTCACTGCGTACGGCGGCAGGGCGGCACGGCCCCGGCCCGCCACGGTGCCGAGGAGTGCCCGGGGAAGCCGAGAAGTGCCCAGGGGAAGGGAGGGGGTCAGAGGACGAAGGCCGGGTTCCCGTCCTCGGCGACCATGGGGCGACCGGCGCCGTCCCACGCGAGCATGCCCCCCTCGATGTTCACCGCGTCGATCCCCTGCTGCACCAGGTACTGCGTGACCTGCGCGGACCGGCCTCCGACCCGGCACATCACATGCACCCGGCGCCCGTCGTCGGCCGCCTCGGTCAGCTCCCCGAAGCGGCTCACGAAGTCACTCATCGGGATGTGCAGCGCACCCTCGACATGTCCGGCCGCCCACTCGTCGGCTTCCCGGACGTCCAGCACGAAACCGTCCGACGGCACGTCTGCGACGCCTACCGAGGGCATCGGGACGAAATTCATAGGTCATGCCTTCTCTCGTATGTACACGCCTGGGTCACCGGGAACGCTACTGCACCAGGCCCGCCAGCTCGGCCTCCCGCTGCGCCACCTCGGCCAGCAGCTTCTCGCCGATCTCATCGAGCAGGGTGTCGGGGTCGTCGGGTGCCATCCGGAGCATCGAACCGATCGCGCTCCCCTCCAGTTCCTGGGCGAGGACCGTGAGCAGTTCCTTGCGCCGGCTCAGCCACTCCAGCCGCGCGTAGAGCTCCTCGCTCTCGCTGAGCCGCAGTTCGGGCACCTCGGGCCCGGCCGCCCACTCGGCGGCCAGTTCCCTGAGCAGACCGACGTCACCACGCCCGTAGGCCGCGTTGACCCGGGCGATGAACTCGTCCCGGCGCGTCCGCTCCTTCTCGTCAGGCGCCAGGTCCGGGTGGGCCTTGCGGGCGAGCTCCCGGTAGAGCTTGCGCGCCTCCTCCCCCGGCCTGACCCGCTTGGGCGGACGGACCGGCTGCTCGGTGAGCATGGCCGCCGCCTCGGGCGAGAGGCCGTCGGAGTCCATCCAGTCGTGGAAGAGCTCGTCGACGCCGGGCATCGGCATGACGATCGCGCGGGCCTCCTGCGCCTTGCGCAGATCGTCCGGGTCCCCGCTCCGCGCGGCCCGCGCCTCCGCGATCTGCGCGTCCAGCTCGTCCAGGCGCGCGTACACCGGGCCGAGCTTCTGGTGGTGCAGCCTGCTGAAGTTCTCGACCTCGACCCGGAAGGTCTCCACCGCGATCTCGAACTCGATCAGAGCCTGCTCCGCCGCACGCACAGCCCTGGCGAGCCGGTCCTCGGGCCGTGCCGCGGCCTGCTCACCGCCCTCCCCGCCGAGCCGCTGTCCACCGGCCTGCTGCTGCTCGGCGCCGCCCTCCTCTGTCTGGAGGGGCCGCTGCGGCGCGCCCTGCGGGTCCTGGGCCTGGGCGGTCCGGTCCTGGCTGTCCCGGGCTCGGGCGTCCAGGTCCTGCCGGTCTTCGTCGTTCCGGGTGGTCGGCACCCCGGCGGCTTCGTGGGTCACCCGTCCAGCGTATGGCCACCGCCCCGTGCCCGGAGCACGCGCGGCGGTGCTCAGGGCGTCATATCCCGAGCTCGGCGGCTATCCGGCCCGCGCCGACGGCACGCACCAGCGCACCGTGGTCGGCTTCCGTGCGGTCCGCGTACGCCACGGCGAAGGCGGCGACCGCCTCGTCGAGTTCGTCGCTCTTGCCGCAGTAACCGGCGAGCAGCCGCGGGTCGGCGCTGTGCGCGTGCGCCCGGGCCAGCAGCGCGCCGGTCATCCGCCCGTAGTCGTCGACCTGGTCGGCGGCGAGCGCCCCCGGGTCCACGCTGCCCTTGCGGTTCCTGAACTGGCGTACCTGGTACGGCCGGCCGTCCACCTCGGTCCAGCCCAGCAGGATGTCGCTGACCACCTGCATCCGCTTCTGGCCCAGGACCACCCGGCGCCCCTCGTGCTCCGCTCCGGGCACGCCGAAGCCGACGCGTGGCAGATGGGGGGCGAGCACGGAGCGGCGGGCCTCCTTCACCTGGAGCACCAGCGGTTCGCCCCGGTGGTCGAGCAGGAGCACCACATAGGACCGGGTCCCCACGCTCCCCGTACCGACCACGCGGAAGGCCACGTCGTGTATCGCGTACCGGGCCAGCAGGGGGACGCGGTCCGGGGAGACGGTCGTGAGATAGCCCTCCAGTGCCGCCGCCACCGCGGCGGCCTCCTCGTCCGGCACCCGGCGCAGCACCGGTGACGCGTCCACGAAGCGGCGTCCGCCGTCCTCGGACGCCTCCGTCGACCTCGCGGCGAAGCGGGCGCTGGTGTTGTTGCGGGCCTTGGCCGAGACGCGCTCCAGCGTGCCCAGCAGGTCCCGGGCGTCGGTGTGCGAGACGAGTTCCTCGTCCGCGATGGCGTTCCACGCGTCGAGCGCGGGCAGCCGGGCGAGCAGCCGCATCGTGCGCCGGTAGGCGCCCACCGCGTCGTACGCGCCCCGCCGGCAGGTGTCCTCGTCGGCGCCCGCCTCGCGGCCGGCGAGCACGAGCGAGGTGGCCAGTCTCTTGAGGTCCCACTCCCACGGGCCGAAGACGGTTTCGTCGAAGTCGTTCAGATCGATGACGAGGCCGCCCCGGGCGTCGCCGTACAGACCGAAGTTGGCGGCGTGGGCGTCGCCGCAGAGCTGGGCGCCCACGCCGGTGACCGGGGTGCCCGTCAGGTCGTGGGCCATGAGGCCGGCCGACCCGCGGAGGAAGGCGAACGGGGTCGCCACCATGCGCCCCACCCGGATCGGTGCCAGCCCGGGCACCCTCCCCCGGTTGGACTCCTCGACCGCCTGTACGGCGTCGGGGCGGTCCGCCGGCAGGACCAGGCCGCTGTGCCGGGCGCGCGGCACCGTACGGCGCAGTGCCTTGCCCGCCGTCTTGGGGGAGTGGTCCGCGCCGGCTTCCGCGGCCCGGCCGCCCGGGCAGTGGGCGAACCCGGGCACCACCGGTATACGCGGACCTCCCCTCACCGTCCGCCGCACCGTCACCGTCGCATCGGTCCCGCTCATGGAGCCACGCCTCCCCCGCCCTTGTCCCCCGTGCCGTCCGGCGACGACCGTACAACCGCCGCACGCGTGCCGTCTGCCCCTGTGGACAACGGCAGCACCTGTGGAAACCGCTCCGGCCGGCCGCGGCCGCCGCCTTCCGCCGGCCCGGGCGGCCTGCCCCGCCGGGGCCACCCCGTCGGGGCCACCCCGCCGGGGATTGGCGGAGCAGGGCCGTCAGACTCCGACGGCCTCTTCCATCTCCTCCTCGTCGGCCTCCGCGCCGTGCCTCGGCGCGGAAGAACCCGTCGCGGAAGAACCCGTCGCGGAGGAACCGGGGCCCGTCGCAGAAGGACCCGCCTCGGAGGGACCGGGATCCGTCGCGGAGGAACCGGTGCCCACGGGGGAGGCGCCCGCCGGCGGTACGGCCGGCGCCCCGGCCGCAGCGCGTCGCCGGCGGCTCTCGGTGAGGCCGGCCACCCCCACGGCAACCAGTCCCGCAACGAACCACAGCGCCAGCACCAGGACATGGCGTCCCAGTCCGTGGCCGCCGAAGTACACATGGCTGCGCAGTCCCTCGACGAAGCCCGCACCGTTCCAGAAGGCGTGCAGGGAGCCGAAGAAGCCGGGCTGGACCTCCGGCCGGAAGATACCGCCGGAACTGGTGAAGTTGAGCATGACGAACAGCACCATCACGCCGAGCGTGGTCCACCGCTTGAGGAAGGTGTGCAGCCCGACGCCGATCAGCAGGATCCCCGCCGAATACAGCCAGGCCATCCCCCACAGCCCGCCCAGCCCGTGGTCCACGAGCCCGAACACCGGCCCGGCGAACGCCACACCGATCAGGCTCACCACGAGTGAGGCGCCGACCGCCAGCGCGGCCCTGATCCGCATCGCCAGCACCGCGCCGGCGCCTCCGATCACCGCGACCGACGCGTAGGAGCCGATGCTGACGGCCACCAGCAGGAAGAAGATGCCCTGCCCGGTCGGGTCGCCGTCCGCCGTCGGTGCCACGTCGGTCACCTCCAGGGGCGCCCCCTGCCCGGCGGCGACCTCCGTGAACACCTTCTGCACCACGGTCGCGCTCGTGTCGGAAGAGGCGGTGGCCACCAGCAGCTCGGGGCTGTCCCCGGGTATGTAGGCGCCGTAGGTGTGCTGGGTCATCAGGTGGTTCACCGCTGTGTCGCGGTCCGCTACCGTACGCACACTCAACGCACCGTCACCCTTGTCCTGCAAGGTCTGTGCGAGCACCTGGGCGGAGGCACCGGATCCGACGACGTCCACCCTCAGGTCGTGCGGCTCCGGAGCGTGAAAGGCACCCAGGTAGGCGAGCCCCATTCCGATGCACATCAGCAACGGCGTAACGAGATGGCCGAGCACATGACGCAGCGCTCCGGCGGTCGAGCCGGGGGCCGTCCTCGGGCTTGCGGACACAGTGCGCCCTCCTTCAATAGTTGTCTTTTACAACTCCATATTCGTTGTAGCATACATCTAACTTTTCGAGAAAAGGTGATCCTGTGACAGGCACCCCCCGGGACCGCGAGGACTCGCTGGACGTCATCCAGCGCGAACTGACCGCCTTCGCCCGGCGCGCCCGTGCCACGGCGGCACGGCTCCACCCGGATCTGCCCCTGGTCCCCTACACGCTGCTCGCGCACATCGAGTACCAGAAGGGCTGCCGCGCCGCCGACCTGGCCGCGCACTACATGCTCGACAAGTCGACGGTCAGCAGGCAGGTGGCGGCCCTGGAGAAGCTGGGCCTGGTCGAACGCCACCCGGACCCGGACGACCACCGCATCCAGGTGCTGCACCCCACCGCCACCGGCTCCCGGGCCCTGGCCTCCACACAGGCCAGCCGTCGTGCCGCGTACCGGGAACGCCTCGGCGCCTGGACGGCCGACGATCTCGCGCGGTTCGCCGAGTACCTGCTGCGCTACAACTCGTCCGGCGGGGACACCGCTCCCCGCCACTGACCCGGAACCGCCGGGACTCCCCGCCCGTGGCCCCGGCACCGCCGCCGGACTCCCCGTCCGGCGGCCGGCCACCGGGCCGCCCCGTCACGGGCGCCCCCTCCGCCGGGCGCGTCCGCGAACTCCCCGGTCCGACCGGCCCGGTCCTTCGGCATCAGCAGATGACCGGTGCCCGGTCCGCCACCGGAGTACGGCAGCCCCGACGGAAGGACTCGTGAACGGCCGGGACCGTTTCCCGCCCCCCGCGGATCACTTCCGGCCCGGCGTGCCCCGGGCCCCACGCCTCGCGCGGTTTCGGGCCACCATCCAGCACAGGCCCAGCAGCGCGGCCACGCAGATGAAGGCCGCGGCCGTGATGAAGGTCAGCGCTGTGCGGTGCAGACCCCAGGTCCCCGAGATCCCCCCGGCCGCGACGGCGGGGACCGACATCGAGAGGTACGCCACGACATAGACCGCGGCCAGCAACTCGCTGCGCCGGGCCGGCTCCGCGAGGGCGGCCAGCGCGCGGAAGGCACCGAGGAAGGCGGTGCCCCAGCCGAAGCCGAGGGCCGCGGTGCCGAGGAAGAACAGGACGGCATGACTCGTGGTGAGAGCGGCGTGAACCAGCGCCAGACCGACGAGCAGGGCCACCACGCCGGTCCCCGCCAACCTCAGCGGTGGAAGCCCGCCGAGCCAGAGCTGGCCGACGGTGGCCACCCCCGCGAAGAGCGCGACGACCAGCCCGCCGGTCAGCAGGCTCCCGGTGTGCAGGATCTGCAAGGCGATCGAAGGACCGAGCGACAGATACAGGCCGCACACCGCCCAGACCGCGATCAGGGCCAGGGAAAGCAGGGCGAAGGGGCGGCGGGCCGCGGCCGGCACCGAGATCCGGGAGGGCCGGATCCGCAGCCCCCGGCCCTGATCCCGGCCCTGATCCCGGCCCTGGTGGCCCCGGTCCTGGCCGGGCGCGGTCTCCGGCATCGCGAGTACGCCGACGAAGGCCAGCAGGAAGGCGGCGAGGAGCAGCGCGTAGGTCAGCACGGTCGGCGCGGGAGCGAACTGGACGAGCAGCCCCGCGACCAGGGCACCGGCCGCGATGCCACCGGTCGGGCCCGCGCTGTTGAGCAGGGTGCCCCGTGAGGGTGCCGCCGGCGGTGAGAGCTCTATCAGCGCGGCGCTGGTGGCGCCGGTGGCCAGGCCGACGGCCAGCCCCTGCACCGCGCGTGCGGCGAGCAGCCACAGCAGGTTCCGCGCGCCGATGAACAGGGCCATGCTCACCACCTCGCCCACCAACGAGGCGAGCAGGACGCGGCGCCGCCCCAGGGTGTCCGAGAGCGAGCCGAAGAGCAGCAGGGCGACGAGGACCGCCACGGCGTAGATACCGAAGACGACCGTGAGGGCGGTGCCGGAGAAGTGCCAGCGCTGCTGGTAGAGGACGTACATCGGCGAGGGTGCCGACGAGGAGAGCAGCAGCAGGATGAGGATGACGCCGACCAGCCAGAACGCCTGGCCGCGGGAGAGCCGGCCCAGCCGCCGGCCCGGCCCGGTCCGGCCCTGGTCCGGTGCGGCCCGCTCCGGAGCGGGCCGTGGCGGCCCGAGCCCGGGGAACCTCGTTCGAATCGTCCGGCCGACGCTCATCTCTCGACTCCGTCCCTCTGCGTACCGCGGGTGGTGGGTCAGGCGGGAAGGGCTTCGTCGACCGAGGTGATCCGGGCGGTGCGGGCGATCACCTTGAGGGCGGTTTCATGTGCTTCCCGGCTGTCCGCCGCGGCGGCGTCCGCGAGCACCTCGACGTGGTAGTCGCGGTCGTGTCCCTCGCGCGCGGTGGACAGGATCACCAGGTCCGTGGTGACACCGGTCAGCAGCAGGGTGTTGACGCCCAGATTGCGCAGGAGCAGGTCGAGATGCGTGCCGAAGAACGGGCTGACACGACGCTTCTCGATGACCGGCTCGCCGTCGGCCGGCTTGAGTTCGTCGTGCACCTGCGTGCCCCAGGTGCCCAGGACGACCCGGTCGTCGTCACGCGCGGAGGCGAACAGCTCCGAGCTCGCGGGCCAGTCGGCATAGCCGGGGGAGAAACCGACGACGACGTAGATGACCGGGACGCCGTCACGCCGGGCTCTGTCGATCGCGGTGGCAGCCCGGCCGAGGACACCGCGCTCGGCGACCTGCTCGCAGAAGCCGTCTGCGGAGTATTTCCCTTCGGGGTGGACGAGTTCATTTATCAGGTCGAGTACGAGAAGGGCCGGTCGGCGTCCCATTGAAGTCTCCTGGACCATCAGCTTGCTTTCCTTGGCGAACGATTCGGCAGCCTAACCCCGCCTCACACCGGATGTAAACAACAATTAGCA
The DNA here is from genome assembly GCF_008704555.1 of Streptomyces nitrosporeus. Lineage (NCBI taxonomy): Bacteria > Bacillati > Actinomycetota > Actinomycetes > Kitasatosporales > Streptomycetaceae > Streptomyces > Streptomyces nitrosporeus. The sequence continues at coordinate 3,862,964 of NZ_CP023702.1, read as the reverse complement.
GCACGGGCCGACACATCAATAACCCTCATGCAATACATGAACTAACCACCGTTGAATGTCGGCTGACGCCCGCTTAAGGTCGGTCATCAGGGATTGCAGTTACGTCCCGCCCGGTAATTCCGGGTGGATGACGAATGTTTAGGGGGAGAACGGTGGAGTACCGTGTGGGCTCGTCCGCGCCGGGAGCCGCAGTGGCCCGGGGCCTGCTGGACGCCGTCGGCGTACACCGCATCGCGGTTGTCGGCAGCGGGCCGCGCGGCCTGAGTGTGATCGAACGGCTCGGCGCCCGGCTGGCCGCGGAGCCGCGGACGGCAAAAGCACGGCCCGTGGAGATCTATCTGATAGATCCGGTCGAGGTGGGCTGCGGCCGGGTCTGGCGCAGCGACCAGCCCGAGTGGTTCATGATGAACACGGTCGCCGACGAGATCTCCGCCTTCTCCGGGACGCCGGACGACGGCCCGCACCGGGCCGGGGCCGGCCCCTCCTTCGGCGAGTGGTGGCGGGCGACCGACGCCGACCACCCGGGCCCCAACAGCTACGCGCCGCGCGCCGTCTACGGCCGCTACATGCGTTTCGTGCTCAGCGCGGTCCGCGGCGGACTGCCCGCCGGCGTCAACCTGCACGAGTTGCGCCTGTCGGTCGAGGACCTGACCCGTACCGGCGACGGCTACCAGCTGCGGCTCTCGGACGGATCGCGGCTCTCCGTGGACAGGGTGGTCCTCACCACCGGCCACGCCAGGCCCGGCCCGTCGGGCGAGCAGCGCGAGCTGGCACAGTTCGCGTCGGACCGGCCGGGACTCCGTTACATCCAGGGGGATTCGGCGGCCGACATGGATCTGGACAACGTCTCGTCCGCGTCCACGGTCGGCATCCTCGGTCTCGGCCTGTCCTTCTACGACGTGATGGCGGCCTTCACCCTCGGCCGTGGCGGGACCTTCAAGGAGGATGCCGAGGGCCGGCTGACGTATCTGCCGAGCGGCGCGGAGCCCATGCTGGTGGCGGGTTCCCGCAGCGGCATGCCGTTGCCCGCACGGGGTCGCAACCAGAAATCGGCCACCGACCCCTACCGCCCACTGCTGTTCACGGTGGAGCACGTCCGGCACAGGACCCCGGGGAAGTCCCCGGACGGCCCTGTCGACTTCCGGGCGGACGTCTGGCCGTGGCTGCACGCCGAGATGAACCTGGTGTACTACGGCACCGAGATCCGGCACCGCCACGGCGCCGGCCGGGAGGCCGAGTTCAAGGCCGGACTGGCCGTCCCGGCCGGCTCGCCGGTGCCCGACGTGGCCGCGGCCGCCCAGCGGTACGGCGTGCGGGATCTCCCGCCGCTCGACCTCGACCGGCTGGCCCGCCCCTTCGCCGGCCGGACGTACGACGACCACGCGGCCTTCGAGTGCGACCTGCTCGAAGTGCTCCGCCGCGACCTGGTGGAGGCGGCGCGCGGCAATGTCGAGTCACCGCTCAAGGCCGCGCTCGACGTGCTGCGCGACACCCGCGGCGTCATCCGTGAGTTCGTCGACTACTCCGGACTCGAGCCGGGCTCGCACCGTGATGACTTCCTCGGCTGGTACGTCCCCCGCAGCTCTTTCCTGGCCGCCGGTCCGCCGCCGGTCCGGCTGGCCCAGGCCGCCGCCCTGATCAGAGCAGGGGTGCTGCGGATCGTCGGCCCCGGCACCCGTTTCGTACCGGACCCGGCGAGTGGCCGGTTCCGTACCCGTTCGCCGCAGGTCGCCGGTTCCGAGGTGACCGTGGACACCGTCCTGGACGCGCGGATCCCGCCCCCCGACCTGCGCAGGGACCCGTCCCCGCTGACCCGGCGGCTGCGTGAGCAGGGGATCTGGACCAGTTATGTCAACGGCACCGGCGATCAGGCGTTCGACACCGGCGGAGTGGCCGTGACCAGGTCTCCGTACCACCCGGTCACCACCGGCCGAACGGCCGACACCGGGCTGTACGTGCTGGGTATTCCGACCGAGCACACCCGCTGGTTCATGCAGGCGGGCAGCAGCAGGCCGGGGATCTGGAGCGACTTCGTCTACGACGCGGACGCCATCGCCGGGCACGCGCTGGAACGGGACGGCGCCGTGCGGACGCCGGCACCCGGTCCGGCCGGGACACTCCCCGGGTCCCCCTGCCTCCAGGGGTTCTGAGGCGCGGCCCGGCCGCCCGCGTCGGCACCCCGGCCCCGTTCGGAGGAGCGGGACCAGACGCCGTCGCGGGCCAGCGACCGGGCCGTGGCGACGAATGCCTCGGCGGCCGGGGTGCAGCGGGCCGCGGTGCGGACGCCGATACCGAGACGGCGGGTCAGCGAAGGCGCGAAGGGGATCACCCGCAGCTGCGGATGGGGCAGTACGGACGGCAGGGCGAGGGCCGGCACGACCGTGATCCCGAGGCCCTCGGCGACCATGGACAGCAGGCTGTTGACGTCATGGGCGCGGTACGCGATGCGCGGTTCGCGGCCGATGACCCGGAAGACCGTGCGGAGCATCGTCTCCACACCGCTGACGGGCATGACGAACGACTCGTCGGCCAGTTCCTCCATGCCCAGGGCGCGCCGCCCGGCCAGCGCGTGCTCCGGCGGCAGTACGGCGTACATCTCGTCCTGCAGCAGGGGGACGGTGCTGAGGTTCTCCTTCGGCAGAGCCACCACGCCGACGTCGATCGTGTACCCGCCGAGCCATTCGGCGATCTCCTGGTCGGTCCCCTCGTGCAGTTCGATCCCGATGTCCGGCCAGGAAGCGCAGAACTCGGTCAGCAGCCGGGGCAGCAGGCTGGCGGCGAAGCTCTGGCTGGTGCCGATCCTGAGCGTGCCGGACCGGTGGGAGCGCAGGGCCTCGGCCTCCTGCCGTATCTGTTCCGCGCCGTGCACGACGGTACGCGCGTGTTCGAGAACGCGCTGCCCGATCTCGGTGAATTCGACACCGCTGCGGCTGCGTTTCATCAGGGAAACCCCGAGGTTCTTCTCAAGGCTCGATATCGCATGGCTCACGGCCGACTGGCTGATGGACAGGGCCTTCGCGGCAAGCGTGAAACTTCCGGTGTCGGCAATGGCGACAAAGGCCGTGCACTGAGAAATCTTCATGTCTTTTCCCTTCCTTCGTACGCATGCGCCGAGAACGGCTCCCCTCGCTTCGCGGGGAGCCGTTCTCGGTGGGACGGGGGGTGCGGGAGGCCGTGGCGCGGGGCGGTCAGCGGGTCACGGGCAGCGCGGGGCGGTCAGCGGGTCACGGGCAGCGCGGGGCGGCGGCCTCCTTCGTACGCGGTGATGGCGTCGGCGGACTCGGCCAGCGTGTCGGCGATCGGGTCCCGGCCGGCGAGGAGCCGCTGCCGGGCGGCCTCGTCGAGTTCGAAGGGCTGGACGAGGCCGCCGCAGCGGACCTCCAGGAGCTCCAGGTCGACGGTCACCTCGGTGAAGGGGTCCCGCTCGACCGCCTCCCACAGCCTCTCGACCACGGCGGCCGGGACGGCGACCGTGAGCAGGCCGCGCATCAGGGAGTTACCGCGGAAGATGTCACCGAACCGGGGTGCTATGACGGCCTTGAAACCGAACCGTTCGAGGGCCCAGACCGCGGACTCCCGGGAGGACCCGGTGGCGAAGTCGTTACCGGCGAGCAGCACCGTCGCGCCTTGGTACTGCGGCAGGTTCAGGGGGAACGCGGGGTCGTCGCGCCAGTCCGCGAAGAGGGCGTTGGCGTGGCCCTTCCAGCTGAAGTAGGGGACGAACCGGGCCGGGATGATCTGGTCGGTGTCGACGTTGCTGCGGCGCAGCGGCATCGCCGTACCGGTGTGAACGGTGAACTTGTCCATGGGTGCGGTTCCTTGAGCCTCAGAGGTCTGCGGGGGCAGCGAGCCGGCCGGCGACGGCCGTGGCGGCCGCGACCGCCGGCGAGACGATGTGGGTACGCGAGCCCTTTCCCTGCCGGCCCTCGAAGTTGCGGTTGCTGGTGGAGGCGGCGCGCTGGCCCGGCAGCAGCCGGTCCTCGTTGAGGGCGGCGCACATCGAGCAGCCGGCGGCGGGCCGGAAGTCGGCACCGGCCTCGGCGAACACCCGGTCGAGGCCCTCGGCGACGGCCTGCTCCCGCACCGGCGTCGAGCCGGGCACGATCATCATGTGGAGGCCGTCGGCCACCTTGCGCCCTTCGAGCACCTCGGCCGCGGCACGCAGGTCCTCGATGCGGCCGTTGGTGCAGGAGCCGAGGAAGACGGCGTCGATGGGGAGTTCCCGCATCCCCGTGCCCGGTTCGAGGTCCATGTAAGCCAGTGCCCGTTCCGCCGCGACCCGCTCCTGCGGGTCGCTGAAGTCGGCCGGAGCGGGCACCACGGCGTCCAGGGGGATGGACTGGCCCGGGTTGTTGCCCCAGGAGACATAGGGGGTGAGGGTGGAGGCGTCGATGACGACCTCCTTGTCGTACACCGCGTCCTCGTCGCTTCGCAGTGACTTCCAGTGGGCGACCTCGGCCTCCCAGTCGGCGCCCTGCGGCATGCCGGGGCGGGTCCTGAGGTAGGCGAAGGTCGTCTCGTCCGGGGCGATCAGCCCGGCGCGCGAGCCGGCCTCGACCGACATGTTGCACAGCGTCATCCGGCCCTCCATCGAGAGGGCTGTCACGGCGGCACCCCGGTATTCGATGATGTGGCCCACGCCGCCGCCCGTACCGATCCTCGCGATGATCGCGAGCACCAGGTCCTTGGCCGTGACGCCGGGCGGCAGTTCACCGGTGACGGTGACGGCCATGTCCTTGGGCCGGGCCATCGGCAGGGTCTGGGTGGCCAGGACGTGCTCCACCTGCTTGGTGCCGATGCCGAAGGCGACCGCTCCGAAGGCACCGAGCGTGGTGGTGTGGGAGTCGCAGCAGACGATGGTCATCCCAGGCCGCACCAGGCCGAGTTCGGGCCCGATGACATGCACGATGCCCTGGCCCGCGGAGCCCAGGCGGTGCAGCGGAATGCCGAACTCCTCGCAGTTCGCCCGCATCAACGTGGTCTGGCGGCGGCCGGCCGGATCCTGGATCACCTTGTCGATGGCGACGGTGGGCGTGTTGTGGTCCTCGGTACCCACCGTGAGATCGGGCCTCCGGACGGCACGGCCGGCGGCCCGCAGGTCGTCGAACGCCTGGGGCGTGTTCACCTCGTGCAGCAGATGCATATCGACGTAGAGGAGATCGCCGCCGTCATCGCCGTGTCGTACGACATGGGCATCCCACGTCTTCTGCGCCAATGTCGAACCCATGGAACCTTTAACTCCTTGTGAATATCTTCGTTCAGTTCTCGTACCAGGCATAAAACGCCGACGAACATCCCTCACGCGGGCCGGCTCTCACCGCATGGCCGGGCACCACCCCCCGGGGCACCGCCTTGTCCCGAAATGGCCGAGATCCAGCTACCGCCCAGTATCCGAGACCACTAAAGGGTCCATTTCAAGCCACACTCACCCATCCACCTGTCCGAAATGCCGGGAGTTCCAGGATCTTTCAATCTGTAGCGTTTGTCTCATCCGGAGGAGCATCGGGAAGCGGACATGTATCGTTTCGGTCATCAACGAGGAGGGGGGCCTCATGGAAACTCACATATTCGAGGACGACTGGTTCACGAACGGCAGGGTGGCGGATCCGGAAGCTCGCATTCTGCTTGCGGACCAGGACCCGATTTCCCGGCATGTACTGGGCGGTGTGGTGCACCGGGCCGACCGGCTGCAGCTGGTCGCCAGCGTCGACATCAGGCAACCGCTCAAGGACTGGCCGCTCGACCAGGTCGATGTCGCCGTGCTCGGCATGGGCTACAACTGCGAACCGGCCAGTACGGTCCGGGAACTGGCCGCCTGCGGGATCGAGGTCCTGCTGATCGGTGTCGGCTGGACGAAGGCCAAGCTGGATGCCGTGCTGCAGGCCGGCGCGAAGGGATGCCTGATGAAGGACACCCGGATCGGCGGCCTGGCGGCGGCTGCCCGGGCGGTCGCCTCCGGTCATGTGGTCCTCTCGCCCGAACTGCAGGTGCTGTACCGGTCCCCGGCCGAGCGCCGGCCCGTGGCGCAGCCCGTCCGGACCGCCCCGGGACCTCACGACGACTCCCTCCAGCGGCTGCTGAGCGCGCTCACCGACCGGGAGCGCGAGGTCCTCGACCTGCTGACCGACGGTCTGTCGACCGTCGAGGTGGCGGACCGCCTGCGGGTCTCCTCGGCGACCGTCAAGAGCCACATCTCGCACACCCTCACCAAGCTGGGCGTACGCAACCGCCTCGAAGCCGTTCTGCTGACACGTGGCACCACCGCGCCCGCACCGCACGGCCCCGCACGCCCCGACGGGAACGCACGGGTCCGGCGGGAGGTGGCCCGCAGCTACCCCTAGGGCGTGTTTCGAAAGTAGCGCCGTCCGCCCGGAGGGCGGGCCCGGCGGCGTCTGGTGCGTGCGATCGCAAGGCGGAGGGTCACCCCGATACTGGTTGTATCGGGGTGATCCCGACAACGCGGCGAGCGTGCGTGCCAGACGCCGCCGGGAAGGCGGGGCTTTCGAAACACGCCCTAGTCGCCCACCCGGCCGCGGACACCGTTGATCCACTTGTCGGCGTGCTGTTCCGCGTTCGCCTCGTCGCGGAACGCGTAGGTCTTCAGCAGCCAGCGTGAACGGGCCCGCTCCGGGTCGTTGACCTCGATCTTGTCGCGACTGTGCAGACCGTCCTGGTTGGCGAAGGAGAACAGGTCACCGGTGAGGATCCGGTGGCGCTTCTTCTCCGCGCGGACCAGGGCGTTCTTCAGCGCGATCAGGGTGTCCTTGGCCTCCGGCGGACTGTCGGGGGCCACGGTCGTGTGGGTGTCCAGGTAGCGGATGCTGTGCTCCCGCTCCAGGATCGGATGCGCCTCGGAGACCGTCAGGCTCTTGTTGTTGTCACGCGAGAACACGTCGAACGGCGTGATGAAGTACGGCTTGCGCAGGATCTCCTGCTCCTCGGCCGTCAGGTGGGACAGCAGGGCGCGGCCCTCGACGAACCCCGTGTAGGTGAGCTCGCCCCCGGGGCAGCGCATGCCCACCAGGGAGATGAAGTCGGCGCGGACCGGGTGCGCGGTGCGGTCGTTGTGGAAGACCAGTTCGCCGTCGCTGAAACCGGTCTGCTTCCCGCTGTAGCGGTTGATCGCGATGACGTCCGTGAAGAAGTCGCCGTTGAAGCGGGTGTCGTACGCGAGCAGCGGTGTGCCGGCGAGCTGCGCGAACAGTTCGAGCAGCGCCTCACCGACGAAGGTCTTCTTCTTCGCGTACTTGTCGGCGAGCGGATCGTCGTGGTTCAGGACCGGGACGACCGGGTCGATGGGGCAGTTGCGCAGGACGTGCGCGTCCGACGTACCGGACTCGCGTTCCGCACGGATGCCGGCCACGGCTTCGGCGAAGAACGCCGGCACCTCACCCCGGTCCACCAGATCGGTCACCGAGCGGGAGAAGGCCGGGTAGTCCTCGTACGGGCTCTTGGTGACCGCGGCCAGAGCTGCGGCGAGCCCATCGCGCTCGGCGTCGGTGAGTTCATAAAAAGGCTGCATGACTCGCTATTCCAAATCGATGGACGATCGCCTGGGCGACCACTGTGGGGGTAATTCTGTACCCACTGCCCCCGGTCGGGTCATCAGCCTAAGGATGAATTGACCCGTGCCGCTCTCCACCTTGGTGGAGGGCCTCCACCCCCGAAGGTGGAGGGTGGAGGACACCCTCTCCCTCAGGTGTAGGCAGGTTTATGGAGCCCTCGGGCAACGCTTGACAAGCCTTCGAACCGGTTGCTTTGATCCATCGGCGCAGTGCGGAAAAATCCTCGGTTCGCGGGTTTTCCCGCCGCCGGATCAATTCGACGCCACTGTGCGGGGGTGTAGTTGCGCGGATGGAATATCCATACATTCCGCGCGACTTTCAGGTGATGTGGTCCAGAGAGGTCTCAGGTACAAGAAGTGAGCATGTTGAACAGACGGACGGTGCTTACCGGCGCCGCCGCGGGGGTCGTCAGCGCAACGGTGCTGGGCACTTCTCCAGCCTCGGCCACGGGGCAGTCCATTCCGGTGGAGCCCGTGACCACCATCCTGCCGGGCGATGCCCGCTACCAGGAGATGACGGTCGGCCACAACACCCGCTGGGTCGGCACTCCCGACACGGTCAAGGTGGTCCACGACACCGCGCAGGTGGCGGCCGTGGTGCAGGAGGCCGTCGCGGCCGGCAAGCGCATCGCGGTGCGCGGGGGCGGTCACTGCTACGCCGACTTCGTCTTCAACCCCGGGGTGAAGACGCTCATCGACATGACGCAGATGGACGAGGTCTACTACGACTCCTCCCACAACGCCTTCGTGGTGGAGGCGGGCGCGACCCTCCTGCACGCCTATCAGGCGCTCTACAAGGGCTGGGGCGTCGCGCTGCCCGGCGGCCTGTGCTACTCGGTGGGTATCGGCGGGCACATAGCCGGCGGCGGCTTCGGTCTGCTGTCACGTCAGTACGGCATCACCGTCGACCACCTGTACGCGGTCGAGATCGTGATCGTCGAGGCGGACGGCACCGTCAGGATCAAGAAGGCCACCCGGGAGGCCACCGATCCCCACCGCGACCTGTGGTGGGCGCACACCGGTGGTGGCGGAGGGAACTTCGGTGTGGTGACGCGGTACTTCTTCCGCTCGCCCGGCGCCTTCGGCAGCACGCCGGCGGACCAGCTCATGAGCCCGCCGAAGGACGTCTACCTGAGCGCGGTCTCGCTGCCCTGGGCGGATTTCGACAAGGACAAGTTCATCTCCCTGGTGCGGCACTACGGTGACTGGCACGAGCGCAACAGCACGCTGGACTCACCCGCTTCGGCGCTCACCAGCCTGCTGGTGATGAACCACAGGTCCAACGGGAACATCGGCATCATCACCCAGCTCGACGCCTCCGTACCGAACGCCCGGCAGCTGATCGAGGACTACCTCGTCGAGATCACCTCGCCGACCGGGGTGGAGACCGCGCCGCTGGCCGAGGCGGTCGGTGAGCAGGGCCCGCTGCCGGAGTTCTTCACCCCGCGCAAGCTGCCCTGGCTCACCTCGGTGCGGCTGCTCGGCACCAACAACCCGGCGCTGACCAACCCGACCCTGCGCTCGGCCAACAAGTCGGCGTACCACCGCAAGGGCTTCACGGCCGCCCAGGCCGGCTCGCTCTACAACCACCTGACCCGCACCGACTTCAGCAACCCGGTGGCCAACGTGATGCTCTTCGGCTACGGCTCGAAGGTCAACACGGTCCACGCCGACGACACGGCCTCCGCCCAGCGCGACTCGGTCTTCAAGGCGCTCTACGCCACCCAGTGGTCGACCGCCGCCGACGACGCCGAGAACACCGGCTGGCTGCGCGAGGTGTACACGGAGGTGTACTCCACCAGTGGCGGCTATCCGGTACCGAACGCGGCCACCGACGGCTGCTACGTGAACTACCCCGACGCGGACATCACCGACCCCGCGCAGAACACCTCCGGGGTCGCCTGGACGACGCTCTACTACAAGGACCACTACCCGCGTCTGCAGCAGGTCAAGAAGAGGTACGACCCGATGAACGTGTTCCGGCACGCGCAGTCGATCGCCCTTCCCTGAGCGCTGCCCCGCAGCGCACGACGCACCCACAGACCGCAGCTGCCCGTCGCTGCGCGCGGCCGGCCGGCCGACCGGGCCCGGATGCCACAGGCCGACCGCATCTTCCGCTCCACCGAGCTCCTCCCCCGGGCGTCCGCCCGGGTCCCCCGAAAGACAGGAACGCATTCCCATGTCCAAGAAGATCGCTTTCTTCGGTGCCACCGGTACGTTCGGCTCGCGCATCCTCACCGAGGCGCTGAACCGCGGCTACGAGGTGACCGCCGTCGTGGTGGGCAGCGCCGGCGAGCTCACCGTGTCGCACCCGAACCTGACGGTCACCAGTGGTGACGTGCTGAACGCCAAGTCGGTCGCCGAGGTCGCCGAGGGCAAGGACGCGGTCGTCTCCGCGGTCGGCGGCGGCTACACCGACGGCAAGGCGCACGCCGCGTTCGTCCGCAACGCCGCCGAGTCCCTCGTCGAAGGTCTGCGGCTGCTCGGTGCCGGCGCCCCCCGCTTCATCTCGATCGGTGGTGCGGGCTCCCTCAACACCCCCGACGGCAAGAAGGTCTGGGACACCCCCGGTCTGCCGGAGCTGGTCACCCAGGTCATGCGGGGCCAGGGCGACGCGCTCGACTACCTGCGCACCGTCTCCGACGTGAAGTGGACCCACTTCTCCCCGGCCGCCCAGATCGAGCCGGGCGAGCGCACCGGGAACTACCGGCTCGGCCTGGACGACCTGGTCATCGGTGAGGACGGCAACAGCCGCATCAGCGCCGAGGACTACGCGGTCGCGTTCGTCGACGAGCTCGACACCCCGAAGCACATCCAGAAGCGCTTCACCGTCGGTTACTGAGCCTCCGGCCCGTAGCCGACGCGGCTGCCGGGAGCACGGGCCCCGGGAGCCGGCTCACCCGCCGGGCGGGAGAGAGGCGCGACCCCACCCGCGTCTCTCTCCCGCCCGCGCCGTACCGAGATCCATCAGAGGGGGAACACTTCCGTGAAGAACCGTATGGCGACCCGCTTCTCGAAGCTCGAGAGGTCGGCCACCGTAGCCCTGCTCGACCAGGTCCACGCCCTTCGGGCGCAGGGCGTCAAGGTTCTCGATCTCAACGGCGGGGAACCGGACTTCGCGACCGCGGACCACATCGCGGCCGAGGCGAGCGCCGCGCTGGGCGAGGGGTTCACGCACTACACACCCAGCCGGGGCCTGCTCCCGCTGCGCGAGGCCGTCAGCGAGAAACTGGCGAAGGACAACGCGCTGGTCACCGATCCCGCGACCGACGTCATCATCACCCCGTCCGCCAAGCACGCGCTGTTCATCTCGTTGCTCGCGGTCCTGGACCCGGACGACGAGCTGATCATCCCCACACCCAGCTGGGTCAGCTACACGTCCATGGCCCAGCTCGCCGGGGCCCGTCCGGTGCCGGCCGAACTGAGCGCGGACGACGGTTTCCGCATCACCCGGGAGCTTCTCGAAAGCCGGGTGTCGCCCCGCAGCAAAGCCGTTCTGGTGAACACCCCGAACAACCCGACCGGACGGGTGCTGTCCCGCGAAGAGGCCCAGGACATAGCGGATTTCGCCGTCGCGCACGACCTTTTCATCATCGCCGACGAGATCTACGAGAAGATCCGGTACGACGGCGGCGAGCACCTCACACTGGCCGGCTTCCCCGGATGCGCCGAACGCACGCTCACGGTCAACGGATTCTCCAAGGGCTACGCGATGACCGGCTGGCGGCTCGGATACGTCGCGGGCTCCGCCGAGGTCATCGGCCAGGTGCTCAAGGCCCAGGAGCACACGGTCGGCTGTGCCGGCTCGTTCGTCCAGCGGGGCGGTGTCGCGGCGCTGACCGGCCGGCAGGACTTCGTCCAGGACATGGTCGAGGAGTACGCGGCGCGGCGCGAGCTGATCGTCGCGGGCCTCGACTCCCTTCCCGGGGTGTCCTGTCCTCCACCGGAGGGGGCCTTCTACGCCTTCGCCGACATCCGCCGCACCGGGTTCGCGACGAGCACCGGGTTCGCCTCCTGGGCGCTGCGTGAGGCGGGCGTGGCCCTGACCCCCGGGTCGGCCTTCGGGCCGGGCGGGGAAGGGCATGTGCGCCTTTCCTTCGCCACGTCGCGGGAGGTCATCGAGGAGGCGGTCACCCGCCTCTCGTCGGCTCTGACGAAACGGTGAGCTGAGCGGCGCGATGCCACCGGGCCGCCCCACCGGTCCGGTGGCGGAAGAGAAACAGCATTGAGCACGGATGACGCAATTCTTATGGGAACTCCAGGGGGAGAGAGCAATGTCCGACCAGCGTGCCACCCGGCGCATATCTGTCTTCGACACCACTCTTCGTGACGGCGAACAGGCTCCCGCGAATGCGATGAACCCCGAGCAGAAGCTGGACATGGCCCTGCGGATCGAGGCGCTCGGGGTGGATTCGGTGGAGGCCGGATTCCCCGCCTCGTCGCCCAGCGACTTCGAAGCCACCCGGCTCATCTCGAAAGAGCTGACCTCGGCCCGCTTCGCCACCTTCTCCCGCACCACCCGCCGTGACGTGGAAACCGCGGTGGAGGCCGGCGGGACGGTGAACCACGAGGTCCAGATGGTCGCCACCGGCAGCGATCTGCACCTGAAGTACAAGCGCGGCATCACCCGCGAGCAGTCCGTCGCCGAGGTGGTGGACACGGTGGCCTTCGCCCGCTCCCTGGGCGTCGAGCACATCTCCGTCGGGATCGAGGACGCCACCCGCAGCGAGGACGGTTTCCTCCAGGCGCTCACCGAGAGCGCCGTGGAGGCCGGCGCCACCTGCGTCATCATCGCCGACACCTCCGGCTGCACCACCCCCGACCAGTACGGCACGCTCATCGGCAAGATCCGCCGCTGGGCCCCGGCCCCGATCAGGCTGTCCACGCACTGCCACGACGACTTCGGGCTGTCGCTCGCCAACGCCCTCGCGGGCATCGAGGCCGGCGCGGACGAGGTCCAGGCGACCCTCGGCGGCATCGGGGAACGCGCGGGCAACACGGCCCTGGAGGAGCTGGCCGGTGTGCTCGCGTACAAGAGCGACCACCTCAAGGTCCACACGGACATCGACATCTCCGCCATGTACGCGGCGTACACGGCGTTGCGCGGGATCATCCGGCTGGAGCAGCCGCGCAACAAGGCGATCTTCGGGACGTACGCCTTCGGCACCACCGCGGGCATCCACCAGCAGGGCATCCTGGCCAACCCGGAGACGTACGAGTACGTGGAGCCCTCCCGGTTCGGCCGTGAGCGCTCCCTGCTGATCGGCCGCCACTCCGGCCGGGCCGTGCTGCGCCACCTGCTGGAACAGCTGGGCGTCGAGGTCGACGACGAGCGGCTGCACGAGCTCTACCGGGTGCACATCGCCGAGCGGGCCGGCGGCGACTGCGAGGACCTGGACATCGTCAAGGCGAGGCTGGCGCTGGAGCTCGGGCGCACGCTCGTGCCGGCGTCCTGATCAGGCCCGGCCCCGTGCCGGCCTTCCGCACACATCCCGCCGTAAGGAGACTTTCCGTGCCCAGCAACACCGCCGGCCCGCGCACCGGCGTCCCCGTCGACGCCCCGGATGCCGACGCCGCCATCCTGCAGCGCCGTGCCCGTATCGATGAGATCGACGGCCGGCTGATAGCGCTGATCGAACAGCGCGTCGCCGTCTCCGCCGAGATCCAGGAGATCCGCAAGGCCGCAGGCGGACCGCAGCTCGCCGTGGCCCGTGAGGCCCAGATCATCGACCGCTACCGCGCCTCGCTCGGCCGGCTCGGGACCGAGGTCGCGATGCTGGTGTTGCGGTTGTCCCGCGGCGGCACCGGTAAGTAGTGGATGCCCGATGACCTATGCCTATCTGGGCCCGCGCGGAACCTTCGCGGAAGCGGCCCTGAGACTGCTTCCGGCAGCCACGGGTTCCCCGTGGACGCCTTTCACCACGGTGGGCACGGCGCTGGACGCCGTGCGCGACGGTACGGTCTCCACCGCCGTGGTACCGCTGGAGAACTCGGTCAGGGGCGTGGTCCCCGCCACCCTGGACGAACTGGCGGGCAGCGGCAACACCCTGCACATCACCGCCGAGATCGAGCTGCCCGTCGGATTCTCGCTGATGGCCAAGCCCGGCACCCGGCTCGACGACATCCAGCGCGTACTGAGCCATCCGCACGCCCACGGGCAGTGCCGCCAGTGGCTGGCCGGGCGGCTGCCGAATGCCCGGGTGCTGCTCTCCACGTCGACGGCGAGCGCCGCGCGGGAGGTCTCCGAGTCCGATCTGGCGTGCGACGCGGCCATCGCCGCCCCCGTCGCCGCCGAACGGTACGGTCTCGAGGTCCTCGCCTCGGGCATCGGTGAGCGCGAGGACGCGATCACCCGGTTCGTCGCCCTGCGCAGGGCCGCCCCCGCCCCCGCCCCGACCGGCCGTGACCGCAGTTCGTTCCTGCTGCCGGCCGACGAGGTCAGGGGGCGCCCGGTGACGGATCTCCTGGCCTCCTTCTCCGGCCGGGGCGTCGATGTGACCTGGGTGCAGTCCTGGCCCGCCGGTACCGGTCTCGGCAGCTACCACTTCTTCCTCGACGTCAACGGGCACATCGACGACGAGGGGGTGGGGCTGGCGATCATGGCTCTGCACCGGAAGGGGATCAACGTGTGCTTCCTGGGCAGCTATCCGCACGCGGGGGCCCCGGAGCCCGGCCCCGTCGTGGACGCGCAGGCCGGGGCGCTCGGGAGCCGCAGTTCCGAGGAGTGGCTCGAAGTGCTGCGAGCCGGTGACGCGTTCGTGGCGTGAGGAAGGCCCCGTGGCGGCCGGCAGCGGCCGCCACGGGCGGCAGTGACAAGGCGTGACAGCGTCGTCCCGCGTTCCCGTGCGAGCCAGACCAGAGAGGGAAAGGCGGTGGCCCGGCACTCCGGAGCCACCGCCGGTCCAGCATGAGCAATATCCACTCGTACCGCTCGTTCCCGGCGGCTCAGCAGCCCCCGTGGCCCGACCCGGAGGCCCTGCGCGGCGTGGTCGCCGAACTCGAGTCCCGTCCACCGCTGGTCTTCGCGGGTGAATGCGACCTGCTCCGCTCGCGACTCGCCGCGGTCGCCCGGGGGGAAGCGTTCCTGCTCCAGGGCGGCGACTGCGCCGAGACCTTCGACAAGGTCGGCGTCGAGCAGATCCGGAGCAAGCTGAAGACGCTGCTGCAGATGGCGGCCGTACTGACCTACGCGGCCTCCGTCCCCGTGGTGAAGGTGGGCCGGATCGCCGGCCAGTACTCCAAGCCCCGCTCCCGGGACACCGAGACACGGAACGGCGTCGAACTGCCCGTCTACCGGGGCGACTCGGTCAACGGCACCGAGTTCACCCCGGAGTCCCGCACCCCGGACCCGGAGCGGCTCAAGCGGATGTACCACGCGTCGGCGGCGACGCTGAACCTGGTACGCGCCTTCACCACGGGCGGCTACGCGGACCTGCGCCAGGTGCACGCCTGGAACCAGGACTTCGTCGCGATGTCCCCCTCGGGCAAGCGCTACGAGCAGCTGGCCGGGGAGATCGACAAGGCGCTCGCCTTCATGCGTGCCTGTGGGATGGACGCGGAGGAACTGCGGACCGTCGAGTTCTACGCCAGTCACGAGGCTCTCGTGCTGGACTACGAGGCAGCCCTGACCCGTACCGACTCCCGCAGCGGCGAACTGTACGACGTCTCCGGGCACATGGTGTGGATCGGTGAGCGCACCCGCCGGCTGGACGGCGCGCACGTCGAGTTCGCGTCGAAGATCCGCAACCCGATCGGAGTCAAGCTCGGCCCGGCCACCACCGCGGACGACGCGCTGGCGCTGATCGAGAAGCTGGACCCCGGCCGTGAGCCGGGCCGGCTGACGTTCATCACCAGGATGGGCGCGGCCCGGGTCCGCGACAGGCTGCCCGGACTGGTCGAGAAGGTCACGGCGTCCGGAGCCCGCGTGGTGTGGCAGTGCGACCCGATGCACGGCAACACCTTCTCCTCCGAGAGCGGGTACAAGACCCGCACGTTCGATGACGTCCTGGACGAGGTCAAGGGGTTCTTCGAGGTGCACCACGGCCTGGGGACCCACCCCGGCGGCATCCACGTCGAACTGACCGGCGACGACGTCACCGAGTGCGTCGGCGGCGGTGACGAGATCCTGGACGCGGACCTGAAGGACCGGTACGAGACCGCGTGCGACCCGCGGCTCAACCGGAGCCAGGCCCTCGACCTGGCGTTCCTCGTCGCAGAGACGTACCGGGACCGTTGATGGACCCGTATGTGACCAAGGCCGGCCGGCACGGAGCGAAGGACACAAAACACCATGGGTAATGTGCGCTGGCTGACCGCGGGGGAGTCCCACGGACCGGCACTCGTGGCGACCCTGGAGGGCCTGCCCGCCGGCGTCCCCGTCACCACCGGGCTGGTGGCGGACCATCTGGCCCGGCGGCGCCTGGGCCATGGCCGCGGGGCGCGGATGAACTTCGAGCAGGACGAGATCACCTTCCTCGGCGGGGTGCGCCACGGCCTTTCGCTGGGCTCCCCGATCGCGGTCATGGTCGGCAACACCGAGTGGCCCAGGTGGGAGAAGGTCATGTCGGCCGATCCCGTGGATCCCGCCGAACTCGCGGCCCTGGCACGCAACGCCCCGCTGACCCGCCCCCGCCCCGGGCACGCGGACCTCGCGGGCATGCAGAAGTACGGCTTCGACGAGGCCCGGCCGGTCCTGGAGCGCGCCTCGGCGCGGGAGACGGCGGCCCGGGTGGCGCTGGGCGCGGTGGCCCGGTCCTTCCTCAAGGAGGCGGCCGGTGTCGAGGTCGTCTCGCATGTGGTGGAGCTGGCCTCGGTCAAGGCCCCGTACGGGATGTGCCCGACGCCCGCGGACACGGCGAGGCTGGACGAGGATCCGGTGCGCTGCCTGGACCTGGCGGCCTCCAAGGCGATGGTCGCGGAGATCGGCCAGGCCCACAAGGACGGCGACACCCTCGGCGGTGTGGTCGAGGTCCTCGCCTACGGCGTCCCGGTCGGCCTCGGCTCGCACGTGCACTGGGACCGCAGGCTGGACGCCCGGCTCGCCGCCGCGCTGATGGGGATCCAGGCCATCAAGGGCGTCGAGGTCGGCGACGGCTTCGGCCTGGCCCGGGTGCCCGGCTCCAGGGCGCACGACGAGATCGTGAACACCCAGGACGGCATCCGGCGTTCGACGGGCCGCTCGGGCGGCACCGAGGGCGGCCTGTCCACGGGTGAACCGCTGCGCGTACGGGCCGCGATGAAACCGATCGCGACCGTCCCGCGCGCGCTCGCCACGGTGGACGTCGCCACGGGGGAGGCCACGCGGGCCCACCACCAGCGCTCCGACGTGTGCGCGGTCCCGGCAGCCGGGATCGTGGCCGAGGCGATGGTGGCGCTGGTCCTCGCGGACGCCGTCACCGAGAAGTTCGGCGGCGACAGCGTCGCCGAGACCCGGCGCAACGTGCGGTCGTACCTCGACCACCTCCGCATCCGGTGACGAGACGCCCATGACGGCCTCGGACGCTCGGCGGCCGCCCCGCGGCGGTCGCCGGCGCTCCCGTGTGACCGTCCCCACAACCCGTCCGCCCGGCCCGGACACGCCCGGCCCCCGAGCCTCCGGGTACAGCGAAAAGGTCGGCACCGATATCTCGGTGCCGACCTTCCCGTCGGTACTGCCAGGACACCTCATCGGTGTCCGACCTGTGCGCGAGGGGGGATTTGAACCCCCACGTCCGTTAGGACACTGGCACCTGAAGCCAGCGCGTCTGCCGTTCCGCCACTCGCGCATGAGTGGTGTTTCCAGGCCCTCTCACCTTTCGGTGCGAGCCCCTGGCGACATCCGGAAGATTAGCACGTCGGCGGGGGTGGAATCACATCCGTTGTTTCGCGGGACCCACGGAGGGAAGCGGGAACCCCACGAGCCCGCCCCCACTCCTTCTGAGTGCGCCCGGAGTGCGGGACACTGGCAGGAGGCCACCTCTACGATCCGTGTGAGGGGTGACACTCATCCACCGCACGGACAAGGGGAACCAGCTGATTTCCCCACGCGTGGATACGATCAGCAAGCAGTACAGGGACGACCACACCGGAGGAGGTGCCCCATGGGAGTCATGAAGCGTTTCGAGCAGCGTCTCGAAGGTCTGGTCAATGGCACCTTCGCCAAGGTCTTCAAGTCCGAGGTGCAGCCGGTAGAGATCGCCGGTGCCCTGCAGCGCGAATGCGACAACAACGCGACGATCTGGAACCGCGAGCGGACCGTCGTACCCAACGACTTCATCGTCGAACTCAGCACGCCGGACTACGAACGCCTCAGCCCCTACTCCGGCCAGCTCGGCGACGAACTGTCCGGACTGGTCCGGGACTACGCCAAGCAGCAGCGGTACACCTTCATGGGCCCCATCAAGGTCCACCTGGAGAAGGCGGACGACCTGGACACGGGTCTCTACCGCGTCCGCAGCCGCACGCTGGCGTCGAGTTCGTCACAACAGGGAGGCCAGCAGGCCGCCCCCGCTCCCTACGCCCAGCCGAACCGCCCCGGCGCCCCGCAGGCGCCCGGCGGTTACGGCTACCCGCCCGCCGCCGCCCCGCCCATGCCCGCGGCCCCGCCGCCGGGCGCACGCTCGGGCGGACCGGCCGGCGACTGGCGCGCGCAGCCCGCGCCCGGCCCCGCGCCGGACGCCCAGGTGCGGCGCTGGATCGAGATCAACGGCACCCGCCACCAGATCTCCCGCCCGACGTTGGTGATGGGCCGGAGCACCGACGCCGACGTGCGGATCGACGACCCCGGCGTATCGCGCCGGCACTGCGAGATCCGGACCGGAACGCCCTCGACGATCCAGGACCTCGGGTCCACCAACGGCATCGTGGTGGACGGGCAGCACACCACCCGCGCTACGCTCCGCGACGGCTCGCGGATCGTCGTGGGCAGCACCACCATCGTTTACCGGCAAGCCGAAGGGTGAAGCGGGGGCAATGTCAGAGCTGACCCTCACGGTCATGCGGCTAGGTTTCCTGGCTGTTCTGTGGCTGTTCGTGATCGTGGCCGTACAGGTCATCCGCAGCGACCTGTTCGGCACGCGTGTCACACAGCGCGGCTCACGCCGCACGGTGAGCGACGCCCGTCCGCAGCAGGGCGGCCGGCAGGCCGCGGCACCGCCGCCGCAGCGCCAGCAGTCCGGGCGCCAGCGGCGCGGCGCGCCCACCAAACTGGTCGTCTCCGAAGGCACGCTGACCGGCACCACGGTCGCACTCCAGGGGCAGACCATCACCCTGGGCCGCGCCCATGACTCGACGATCGTGCTGGACGACGACTACGCCTCCAGCAGGCATGCCAGGATCTACCCGGACCGGGACGGCCAGTGGATCGTCGAGGACCTCGGGTCCACCAACGGCACCTATCTCGACCGGACCCGGCTCACCACACCGACACCGATTCCGCTGGGCGCGCCGATCCGCATCGGCAAGACCGTCATCGAGCTGCGGAAGTAGTACGACAATGAGCGAGCGGAGCGAGCGAGCCGCGGCGGTCCTGACCCTGGACCCCGTCCGGCTCCCGACCGGAGGGTGGGCAGTGTGGCTCGAGACCGGCTGGCGCGACAGTCGACCGGCGAGCCGACGGGAGAGGTGCGCATGAGCTTGTCCCTGCGCTTCGCCGCCGGATCGCACAAGGGAATGATCCGCGAGGGCAACGAGGACTCGGGTTACGCCGGTCCCCGCCTCCTCGCGATCGCCGACGGCATGGGCGGACAGGCGGCCGGTGAGGTCGCCAGTTCCGAGGTGATCTCCACCCTCGTCCAGCTCGACGACGACGTCCCGGGCTCCGACATCCTCACCTCGCTCGGTACGGCGGTCCAGCGGGCCAACGACCAGCTGCGCGTGATGGTCGAGGAGGACCCCCAGCTGGAGGGCATGGGCACCACGCTCACCGCCCTGCTCTGGACCGGTCAGCGCCTCGGGCTGGTCCACGTCGGCGACTCGCGCGCCTACCTGCTGCGCGACGGTGTGCTGACGCAGATCACCCAGGACCACACCTGGGTGCAGCGTCTCGTCGACGAGGGCCGGATCACCGAGGAGGAGGCCACCACCCACCCGCAGCGCTCCCTGCTGATGCGGGCCCTGGGCAGCGGCGACCACGTGGAGCCCGACCTCTCCATCCGCGAGGTCCGGGCCGGGGACCGCTACCTGATCTGCTCCGACGGCCTCTCCGGCGTGGTCTCGCACCAGACGATGGAAGAGACCCTGGCCAGCTACCAGGGCCCGCAGGAGACCATCCAGGAGCTCATCCAGCTCGCCCTGCGCGGCGGCGGCCCCGACAACATCACCTGCATCGTCGCGGACGTCCTGGACGTCGACAGCGGCGACACCCTGGCCGGGCAGCTCAACGACAGCCCCGTCGTCGTCGGCGCGGTCGCCGAGAACCAGGCCGCCCAGCTGGGCGACGGCCGGGCCATGGAGACGCCCGCCGGGCGCGCGGCCGGCCTCGGCCGTCCCGTCCCGCCGCCCTCCGGAGGCTTCGGGCCGCCCGGCAGCGGCGGTGACCTCGGGTACGGCCCCGGCCCCGACGACGCCTTCAGCTCGTACACCGACGACGACTTCGCCAAGCCCCGCGGCGGCCGCAGATGGCTGAAGCGGTCGCTCTACACCGTGCTGGCCCTGGCCGTCATCGGCGGCGGGGTCTACGGCGGCTACCGCTGGACCCAGACGCAGTTCTACGTCGGCACCAAGGGCGACAACGTCGCGCTGTTCCGCGGGATCAGCCAGGACCTCGGCTGGGTATCGCTCTCCAAGGTCGAGGAGAGCACCGAGATCGAACTCAAGTACCTCCCGCCCTACCAGCGCAAGCAGGTCGAGGCGACCATCACCGCGGGCAACATCGAGGACGCCCGCGCGAAGGTCGGCAGACTCGAACTGCAGGCGACCGCCTGCGAGAAGGACGCACAGCGCCGCGCCGCCGAGGCCAAGGCCCAGAAGCAGAAGGAAGCCGCCGACAGCGAGGCCGCCACTCCGTCCGCCGAGAAGCCCGAGAAGCCCGAGAAGTCCGAGAAGACCGCGACCCCCACTCCCGGCCCCAGCCTCTCGGAGGAAGAGACGAAGCTGGCCCAGCAGTGCGGTAAGCAGTAAGCCGTAGGGGGCCTTCAGCACCATGAGCGTTGTCACCAACACCACCACCATCGGCGCGATCGACGCACCGAGCCGCCGTAACACCGAGCTGGCGCTCGTCGCCTTCGCCGTGCTGATCTCGGTGTTCGCGTACGCCAACGTGGGCCTCGCGCTCAACGGCGAACTCCCCGCCGGCATGCTCGGCTACGGGCTGGGACTGGCGCTGCTCGGCGGTGTCGCACACCTCGCCGTACGGAGATTCGCCCGCTACGCCGACCCGCTGCTGCTGCCGCTGGCCACGCTGCTGAACGGGCTGGGGCTCGCGCTGATCTGGCGCCTGGACCAGTCCGAGCGGTTCCAGAACACCCGGGACTTCGTCGCCGCCGCGTCCAAGCAGCTGATGTTCTCGGCTGCAGGGGTGGCCCTGCTGGTCGTCGTCCTCCTGGTCCTGAAGGATCACAGGATCCTGCAGCGCTACACCTACATCTCGATGCTGGCCGCGCTCGTGCTGCTCATCCTGCCGATGTTCTTCCCCGCGGTGAACGGCGCCAAGATCTGGATCAAGATCCCCGGCGTCGGAACGATCCAGCCCGGGGAGTTCGCCAAGATCATCATCGCCGTGTTCTTCTCCGGCTACCTGATGGTCAAGCGCGACGCGCTGGCACTCGCCAGCCGCCGCTTCATGGGCATGTACCTCCCCCGCGGCCGCGACCTCGGACCGATCCTGGCGATCTGGGCGGTCTCGATCCTCATCCTGGTCTTCGAGACGGACCTCGGCACCTCGCTGCTGTTCTTCGGCATGTTCGTCGTCATGCTGTACGTGGCCACCGAGCGCACCAGCTGGATCGTGTTCGGCCTGGCCATGTCCGCCGCCGGCGCGGTGGGCGTCGCCTCCTTCGAACCGCACGTCCAGGACCGTGTGACCGCCTGGCTCGACCCCTTCGCGGGCTGGGGCGAGATCGCCGCCAGTGAGCAGATGGCCAAGTCCCTCATGGCCTTCGGCTCCGGTGGCACCCTCGGTACGGGGCTCGGTCAGGGCAACTCCGACCTCATCGGCTTCGCCGCCAACTCCGACTTCATCCTCGCCACCGTCGGCGAGGAGCTCGGACTGGCCGGGATGATGGCCTTCCTCCTGCTGTACGCCCTGATCGTCGAGCGCGGTGTGCGCACCGCGCTCGCCGCCCGCGACCCGTTCGGCAAGCTGCTGGCCATCGGCCTCTCCGGCTCCTTCGCCATCCAGGTCTTCGTCGTCGCCGGCGGTGTCATGGGCCTCATCCCGCTGACCGGTATGACCATGCCGTTCCTCGCGGCCGGTGGTTCGTCCGTCATCGCCAACTGGGCCCTGATCGGCATCCTGATCAGGATCAGCGACACCGCCCGCCGGCCCGCCCCGGCTCCCGCGCCGTCCCCGGACGCCGAGATGACCCAGGTGGTCCGTCCGTGAACAAGCCGCTCCGCAGGATCGCGATGTTCTGCGGGATCCTCGTCCTGGCGCTGCTGGTCCGCACCAACTACCTCCAGTACGTCCGCGCCGACGAGCTGAACGCCAACGAGCACAACCGCCGGGTGGAGATCGAGCGGTACGCCCACGAACGCGGCGACATCATCGTCGACGGCGAACCGGTCACCGGTTCCGTCGAGACCACGGGCAGCGACTTCAGGTACAAGCGGGTCTGGAAGGACGGCCCCCTGTGGGCGCCCGTCACGGGCTTCTCCTCGCAGGCCTTCGGCTCCTCCCAGCTGGAGAACCTGGAGGACGGCATCCTCAGCGGCAACGGCGACCAGCTGTTCTTCGACCGGACCCTGTCGATGTTCACCGGCGAGAGGCAGACCGGCGGGAACATCGTCACCACCCTCGACGGCGCCGCGCAGAGGGCCGCCTTCGAGGGCCTCGGCGACAAGAAGGGCGCGGTCGCCGCGCTCGATCCGCGGACCGGTGCGGTCCTGGCGCTGGCCAGCACCCCCTCGTACGACCCCTCGGACTTCGCGGGCAACTCGATGAAGGACTCCGAGGCCTGGCAGAAGCTCCTGAAGGACGAGGACAAGCCGATGCTGAACCGGGCCCTGCGGGAGACCTACCCGCCCGGCTCGACGTTCAAGGTGGTCACCGCCTCCGCGGCGCTGGAGAACGGCCTCTACAGCGACATCGACGCCGAGACCGAGTCCCCGCTGCCGTGGCGCCTCCCGCTCTCGACCAACCTGCTGCAGAACGAGGGCAGCATCCCCTGCGAGAACGCCTCGCTGCGGGAGGCCCTGCGCTGGTCCTGCAACACCGTCTTCGGCAAGATGAGCGACGACCTCGGCAACGACAAGATGATCGAACAGGCCGAGAAGTTCGGCTTCAACGAAGAGGTCTTCACCCCGGTCCGCGCCGACGCCGCCGTCTACCCGAAGGACAACCGGCCGCAGAACGCCATGGCCGGCATCGGCCAGGCCTCCAACCGCGCCACACCGCTCCAGATGGCCATGGTGGCCGCCGCGATCGCCAACGACGGCAAGCTGATGCGGCCGTACATGGTCGCCCAGCGCCAGGCGCCCAACCTCGACGTCATCTACACCCATGACAAGGAGCAGTTGAGCCGGCCGCTCTCGGCGGAGAACGCCCAGAAGGTGCAGCGGATGATGGAGACCGTCGTCGAGGACGGCACGGGAACCAACGCCCGGATCGACGGCGTCACAGTCGGTGGCAAGACGGGGACCGCGCAGCACGGCCTCAACAACAGCGAGAAGCCGTACGCGTGGTTCATCTCGTACGCCAGGACGGACAGCGGGTCGCCGGTGGCCGTGGCGGTGGTCGTGGAGGACGGCAAGGCCGTGCGTGACGACATCTCCGGCGGCGGGCTGGCCGCTCCGATCGCCAAGAGCGTGATGAAGGCCGTACTCGACGGAAAGAAGTGACTCCGGTCACAACTTCTGTCCGGTCCAGCACATTGGGATACCGGTCGGATATCAGCTGTCGGGTGCGGGGCGATCACCCGTGGCAAGCCCGGTAGCGTAAGCGGGAACAGCGCACCGCCGGACCACACACGGGTGCGGTCGGGACTGACGGAGAGGGCTGGATCAGTTATGGAAGAGCCGCGTCGCCTCGGCGGCCGGTACGAGCTGGGCTCGGTGCTCGGCCGTGGTGGCATGGCCGAGGTGTACCTCGCGCACGACACCCGGCTCGGCCGCACCGTCGCTGTGAAGACGCTGCGGGCCGATCTCGCCCGCGACCCGTCCTTCCAGGCCCGCTTCCGCCGGGAGGCCCAGTCGGCCGCCTCGCTCAACCACCCGGCGATCGTCGCCGTCTACGACACCGGCGAGGACTACGTCGACGGTGTGTCCATCCCGTACATCGTGATGGAGTACGTGGACGGCTCGACGCTGCGGGAGCTGCTGCACTCCGGGCGCAGGCTGCTGCCCGAGCGCATCCTGGAGATGACGGTCGGGATCCTCCAGGCGCTGGAGTACTCGCACCGCGCCGGGATCGTCCACCGCGACATCAAGCCGGCGAACGTCATGCTGACGCGCACCGGCCAGGTCAAGGTCATGGACTTCGGCATCGCCCGCGCGATGGGTGACTCCGGCATGACGATGACCCAGACCGCCGCCGTCATCGGCACCGCCCAGTACCTCTCCCCGGAGCAGGCGAAGGGTGAACAGGTCGACGCGCGGTCCGACCTGTACTCCACGGGCTGTCTGCTCTACGAACTCCTCGCGGTCCGGCCGCCGTTCGTCGGTGACTCGCCCGTCGCGGTCGCCTACCAGCACGTACGCGAGGAGCCTCAGCCGCCGAGCAACTTCGACCCCGAGATCACGCCCGCCATGGACGCGATCGTGCTGAAGGCGCTCACCAAGGACCCCGACTACCGCTACCAGTCGGCCGACGAGATGCGGGCCGACATCGAGGCCTGCCTCGACGGCCAGCCGGTCGCGGCCGCGGCGGCGATGGGCGCGGGCGGTTACGGCGCCTACGACGGTTACGCCAACGACCAGCCGACCACGGCCCTGCGCGCGGCGGACCCGAACGGGGCCCCGACGTCCATGCTGCCGCCGGTCAACCCCGACGACGGCGGTTACGGCTACGACGACCGCCCGGACCGCCGGCGCCAGGGCCAGAAGAAGAGCAACACCTCGACGATCCTGCTGGTCGTCGCCGGTGTCCTGGTGCTCATCGGCGCGATCTTCATCGGCCGCGCGCTCTCCACCGACAGCGGCGGCGACGACAAGACACCGGTGCCGCAGCTGGTCGGCCTGACGGTCGAGAAGGCGCAGGACTTCGCGGACAACTCCGGGGTCGTCCTCAAGGTCGGCTCGAAGGAGCCCTGCGAGAAGCAGGACGAGGGCGAGGTCTGCAGCCAGAGCCCCGCGGCGGACGACGGTGCGAAGATGACGAAGGGCGACACCGTCACGGTCGTGGTCTCCACGGGCGCCCCCGAGGTCGAGGTCCCGAACGTCGTGGAGAAGACCGAGGAGACCGCCCGCAAGGAGCTGGAGGACAAGGGCTTCACGGTGAACGTCACCTCGGTGGAGTCCGACGCGACCCCGGGCACGGTCACCAAGCAGGACCCCGAGGGCGGCTCCAAGGCGAAGAAGGAGTCCGAGATCACGATCACGGTCGCCAAGGAGGCCCTGCTCGATCTCCCGGTCCTGAACCGGTCCTACGCGGAGGCGGAGGCGCAGCTCCGGGGTATCGGCTTCACCAACATCTCCCAGCGGTACGTCGACTCCGACCAGCCGAAGGACACCGTCGTCGGCCAGAC
Organism: Streptomyces nitrosporeus; assembly: GCF_008704555.1. Taxonomy (NCBI): domain Bacteria; kingdom Bacillati; phylum Actinomycetota; class Actinomycetes; order Kitasatosporales; family Streptomycetaceae; genus Streptomyces; species Streptomyces nitrosporeus. Next base: position 3,837,581 of record NZ_CP023702.1, on the reverse strand, counting down.
CCCCCAAGGTCCGAGCAAGCAGGCCAAGGACACCCAGATCGTCCTGGACATCTCCAAGGGGCCGGCCGAGCCGGAGAAGGTGACGATCCCCGGTGACATCCGCGGGAAGAACTACGGGGAGGCGAAGGCCCAGCTCGAAGCTCTGGGCTTCGTGGTGGCGCTCCAGCCCGGCTCGTCCGACCAGGGCAAGGTGATGGGCAGCAATCCCGGTGTCGACACCCCGGCCGACAAGGGCAGCACGGTCACCCTGATCACCGTCGGTGGCGGAGGCGAAGGCGGAGGCGACTTCGGCGGTCTCTTCGGTGGCAGCGGAGACTGACCGGCCCCGCACGCGATGACGACGAGGGCTCCGGCCCACCGTGAGGTGGGCCGGAGCCCTCGTCGCTGTCCCGGGCACGTTCGCCAAAGGCGCCACCGCGGCTCTGCCGCCATCATCTGCGCGGCGCTCCCGCATGCGGAATCCCGGCCGCTGTGGTCCGCCTACGCCGACGTCGAGTGGGATGTACCCGCGGGAATCGGCCGGCCGGCACACCCTCCCTCTCCCGGACAGGCTCAGAAGACGGTGTCTGCGGGTCCGGGTCCACGATCTCGCGTCGTGACAAGAGCCGGTCCGGCACCGGCCTCAAAGACCGCTCCGGCCAGGACGGCGGGAGAGGCTCGATCAGCGCCCACACGTCGTCGTCCACGACCCGCGGCCGCGTACCCGCACCGTCACGAACGCCCGAATCCTCACACCGGTCACGGCCGACCAGCACGTTTCGAAGATCGCGTTACGAGCTCTATGAGGCAATTTACACCCGTAAGGCACGCTCAAGTAAAAATAATTCCTACCGGAAGTCGGCATCTACCCATGATCAACTTCCCGTAGTACGCTCCTCGAAGTCAGAGTTTCCCCATGGATCAGAGCACCAGGGAGAAAAATAAATGCGTGCGAGAAAAACCGTTGCCGCTGGTTTCGTGGCTTTTGCCGCAGTCGTAGGGGCAGCCGGTACGGCATCTGCGGCACCCGCCTACGACTGCCTTTTCGACGAGGTATGCCTCTACTACAACTCCAGTTCCTACGGATACGGAGCATACTTCGCGCAGAGTGGAAACATCCCTGACTACTCGGGCCGCTACTTCAAGGCGGGCGCCAATGGAAGTTCTGGCGCCGGCATATCGGTGAAGAACAACGCCGGAGCGGTGGACAACCGTGGAACTCCGCGGAACTTCTACCTCTACTACAACAGCAACTACGACTGCAGCGTCGCCTGCATCACGGTCGCACCGGGGCATTTGATCAACCTTTCCGAGCCGTTGAAGAACGACAACGCATCGGGCAAGCTCGGCGCCTCCCAGGTGGGCTGACACCCATGTGTTCCCGTGGCGGTCCTGTCCGCGTCCCGTCGGCCGGGACCGCCACGGCGCATCCCCCGAGGGCCTGCCCGTCATCCCTGGCGGACGTGCGGCGGCGGTCCGCCACCGATCACGGGAAATCCCCGTCACCTTTTACCGAGCCGTCCACGGAAGAAAAGATTCAGGTGCATCCTCCTCACTTCAGGACAGCTGTCTGCGTGATCGCCCTGCCGCTGCTGCTGATCGGTTGCACACGTGCGGGCGGAGAACACCAGCCTGCCGACGGCGAGGCGACGGAAAACGGTTCGCCCGGCCCGGCCTCCGCACCGGTCGTACCGGTGATCGATTCAGCCAACGACAGACCGCTGCCGCTCGACACCTATCTGGTGAACCCGGACCAGCTTTCTCTCATAAACAAGGCGTACACGAAGTCGGTCTCCCTCTGCATGGCACGGTTCGGGTTCGACCACAAGCCTGTGATGGATCCCCCGGCACCACGTGACAGCGACGCCCCGAAAACACGGACCGACGGCCGGTACGGCCACCAGAACGCCCAGCTGATGGCGAAATGGGGCTACCACCCGGAGGGAGGGTTCCCGGCAGACCCGCCCGCCCCCGGGACCGCCCGAAAAACCAGCCCTGACATGGTGACCGCCGGCCGCGGCACATCCGACCCCGAGAAGGCATTCGGTCCGGGCGGCCAGGTGGTCAACGGAAAGACCGTGCCGTACCACGGGTGCATGGGCGAGGCCGTGAAGAAGTTGACCGGGAGCGCGGACGGTGATCTGTACGATCCGCAGATCGCCGTCGACGTGAAGATGGAGACCCTGGTGCGGTCACAGGAGGACGGACGGACCAGAGAGGTGTTCGCCGCCTGGTCACGGTGCATGAAAGCCGCGGGGCACGTCTACAGGGACCCTCTGGCCGCCGGTGGCGACCCGGAATGGAAAAATTCCCCGCTCCCCGGCACCCGTGAGCTGGAGGTGGCGAAAGCGGACGCGGAATGCCGGCACGAGAACAACGTGGTCGGAGTCTGGTACGCGGTGGACTTCGCCCTCCAGGAAAAAGCTGTCGCGGAGAACGCGGCAGCCCTGTCACGCGTGAAGGCGGAACTGGACCGCAAGGTGAAGGCCGCCGGACAGGTGCTGGAGCGGTAAGGGCACCGAAAGCACGGACGGGGGCGGGAACGTGAACCGGCTTCCTCCTCCCGTCCAGAGTTCGCGGAGGGGGAAGCGGGCCCCGGGAACCGCGCGATGCGGCCTCGCGGTCCCCGGGCGCCGGGGACCCGCACCTCATCCCATGCGGTGCGGATCCCCGGCGGACGGCTCGGACACCCGCCCCGCGCCGTGCGGTGCCACCCGGGGCCGGAAGGGCGGCCTCACGGCTCACGGCCGGGGGCGGCGCCGGTGCTCCGCGTCGCCGGCCGGCTTATCCGCAGTGGACGCCGTAGCTCGGGCTCTGACCGGTGGCGATCGGGGTGTCGGCGGAGATCTGGCCGAAGAGCTTGATGCACTTGCCCGCGGCGCTCACGCTGACCGGACCGGCGTACTGCTTGTAGTACCCGCCGTCCGTCACGGTGGGCTGCCCGTCCGTGTAGCAGGGCGACCCGGCCGTGCTCGTCTTGCAGACCGCGAGCGTCACGCTCGTCCAGCTGGTCGATCCGTACCCACCGGTTGAATTCTTCACCGTGACCGCGCAGTTGCGCCCGGTGGAAGAATCGTAGTAAACATAAATGTTCCCGTAGAGGGTGCCACTGCTGGTCTTCACGGGATAAGTGTTGATCTGGTTTCCGGAACACCCGTACCCGGCCGCCGAAGCAGCCGGAGCAGCCATGAGGCCGAATGAGCCCAGCGCAAAAACAGAAACCAGTACGGAAACGACACGTTTCAGAAGCATTATTATTCCTTCGGAGATCCACTCGATTTCAACTTTTTTGATCTTGCCACGCCCCCGGCAACAAGGTCAATGAAGTTTGCACGCAATCCGAAGCACCACACCTCGGAATGCGCCATGAAATTATCGATCTCCGATCAATCAACCCGATAAGGAATATGTCGGGGGAAACGCACCCGCGATCCTGATGCCGGGACGCGCTGCCCGTCGGGCCGGCACGGTGGGACGGCTCTCAGCGCAGCTCAGTCGGCACGGTGCGGTCCGCGTCGACCCTCTCCGTGCGGACCAGCTCGCCCCACACGATGTACCGGTACTCCGAGGTGTAGACGGGTGTGCACGTCGTCAGCGTGATGTAGCGGCCGGGCTTCTTCACGCCCGACTCCTTCGGCACCGGCGCGATCGCGTCCACGTTGTACTTCGACGTCCGGGGGAGGTCCGCGTAGACCTTGTAGACGTACCAGGTGTCCTTGGTCTCGAAGACGATCGCGTCGCCCTTCTTGACCTTGTCGATGTTGTGGAACTTCGCGCCGTGCCCGTCCCGGTGCGCGGCGAGCGTGAAGTTGCCCTTCTCGTCCCAGGGGAGCGCCGACTTCACCGGGTCCGTGTAGTAACCGGCGATGCCGTTGTTCAGGGTCCCGGTGTCGGTGCCCTTCTTGACCAGCACCTCGCCGTTCTCCATGGCCGGTACGTGCAGGAAGCCGATGCCGTCCTTGGTGTCCAGCTCGCCGGGCCCCCGGCCCTCGGCCCAGTGGTCGCGTACCGTGGCGCCCTGTTTGCCGGCCTCGCGGTCGGCGAGCACGTTGGTCCACCACAGCGAGTAGACGACGAAGAGGCCCAGCACCAGGCCCGCGGTGATCAGGAGTTCGCCGAAGAGGCTGACCGCCGTCGCGACGACGGGGCGGCCGCGGCGGCGCGCCGGTGGAGGCGCCGGCTCGTCGACGCGCTCTTCCCGCCCGGTCCTCGCTGCCACCGCACCCGCCCCTGTCCTGATGTCGTCCAGCCCGCGTCAGCCGACGAGCGCGTCAGGCTTCCCCTTGCTGCGCGGCCGTTCGTCGACCATCTTGCCCCACACGATCATTCGGTACGTACTCGTGAATTCCGGGGTGCACGTGGTCAGCGTGATGTACCTGCCCGGACCGGTGAAGCCGGAACCCCGCGGCACCTCGTCGATCACCGAGACGTTCGAAGGCGAGGTCTGGGGAAGGATGTTCGCCATCTCGTACGTGTAGTAGGCGTCCTGGGTCTCCACGACGATCGGGTCGCCCGGCTTCAGCTTGTTGATGTAGCGGAAGGGTTCGCCGTGGGTGTTGCGGTGGCCCGCCACCGCGAAGTTGCCCTTCCGGTCCGACGGCATCGCGGTCTTCAGCGACCCCTCGGCGTAGTGGCCGATCATGCCGCGGTCGAGGACCTTCTCCTTGTCGATGCCCTCGGCGATCGGCGCGACGACGTCCAGCTTCGGGATGTGCATGATGGCGAAGCCCTGCCCCGGCTCGAAGGCACCGGGACTGCGGTCGCCCTTCGACTTCGCCCACTGGTCCTGGATCCGGTGGGTCTCCCGGCCCGCTATCTGGTCGGCGCGGATGTTGGTCCACCACAGCTGGTAGGTGACGAAGAGCAGCATCAGCACACCGAAGGTGATGAACACCTCCCCGACGACCCGGCTGGCCACGACCGCCGGGCTGTCCTTGGCCGCACGGGCCGCCCTGCGGGCCTCCAGCCTCGTCATCGGCACGGGGGCCCCGCCCGGCGCCGCCGTGCCCCCTCCCTCCGCCCCGGGAGGCTCCTGGCGCCGTCTGCCGCGCCCCTTGGCGGCCGCGGCCCTGCGGCGCTCGGCCCGCCCGCCCGTCGGCAGCGGCTCCCGGTCCTCCGGGAGGGGGTCCGGGGCGGCCGGGACGGCCGGGGCCACCAGGGTGTCGTCCTGGGCGGCCGGAGCGGCCGATGCCCTGGCGGGCGGGACGGCGCGCCGGGTGTCGGCCGTCCGCAGGGCGACCGTCTCGTCGGGTGCGACGCCCCCGCCGGGCGCGCCGGTGCCCGGCGCACCCCCGACGGCCGGGCCAGGGCCGCCGACGGCCGGTCCGGGGGCGGCGGGGGCCGTGTGCCAGTCGCGGCGGTAGCCCTCCGGGTCGTACCACTCCTCGGTCGTCTCCTGCGGCCGGGGCCGCGGCGGGTGCTGCTGGGGGGCTCCGGCCCGGTGCCCCTGCGGCACCTGGGCGCCTTCCACGGGCGCCTCCGCCCGGAACCAGGGCGAGGAGTGCCCGCCCGGCAGCGGGTCGTTCAACGGGTCCGCGAGCTGGTCCACCGCCGCCTCGAACGTACCGTCGGACCCGTACGCTCCCGGTGCGTACGGGCCGTCCGGCCCGGCGCCCGGTCCGGGGCGGCCCGCTGTCACGCGGCGGCCTTGCCCACCACCGGGGCCAGGCCCGCCGATCTGGCGACGGCTCCCGTGTCACCGCACCGCTCCAGCCAGTTGGCCAGCATCAGGTGCCCGTGCTCGGTGAGGACCGACTCGGGGTGGAACTGCACCCCCTCCACCGCCCGTTCGCGGTGACGCAGGCCCATGATGATGCCGTCGGCGGTACGCGCCGTGACCTCCAGCACCCCGGGGACGGTGTCGGGCTCGGCGGCGAGCGAGTGGTAGCGCGTCGCGGTGAAGGGCGACGGCAGACCGGCGAAGACCCCCTCGCCCTCGTGGAAGACGGGCGAGGTCTTGCCGTGCAGCAGCTCGGGGGCGCGGCCCACCACGCCGCCGTAGGCGACGGCCATCGACTGCATGCCCAGGCAGACCCCGAAGACCGGGATGCCGGCGTCCGCGCAGTGGTGCACCATCTCGACGCAGACGCCGGCCTGCTCGGGTGTCCCCGGGCCGGGCGACAGCAGGACGCCGTCGAAGCCGTCCCCGGCGTGCGCGGTGGTCACCTCGTCGTTGCGCACCACCTCGCACTCGGCACCGAGCTGGTAGAGGTACTGGACGAGGTTGAAGACGAAGCTGTCGTAGTTGTCGACGACGAGAATGCGTGCGCTCACCGGCTGTTCCCCGCTCCACTGCTTCCCTGGCCGTCCACCGTCACGTCACCGAACGGGAGCAGCGGCTCCGCCCAGGGGAAGACGTACTGGAACAGCGCGTAGACGACCGCCAGGACCAGCACGAGCGAGATCACGCCCCGCACCCACGTGTTGCCCGGCAGATGCCGCCAGATCCAGCCGTACATGCTGTCCCTCCTATTCGGTACGGGACCAGACTAGAGGGCGGGACGGATTCGGCGGCGGGATACGGGTCACTCCACAGGCTGGGCGTAATGCAGGTCGACCGGCCCCGAGTAACCGGGCAGCGTCACCTTGTCGTCCTCGTCGACCCGCCAGCCCAGCCCGTAGGCCTTCACGTACAGCTGGTAGTTCTGGATCGCCGTGGAGTCCTCCAGGGCCTTCCTGAGGTCGCCCCGGTCGCCGACCGCCGTGATCCGGTACGGCGGGGAGTAGACCCGGCCCTGCAGGATCAGGGTGTTGCCGACGCAGCGCACCGCGCTGGTGGAGATCAGCCGCTGGTCCATCACCCTGATCCCCTCGGCCCCGCCCTCCCAGAGCGCGTTGACGACGGCCTGGAGGTCCTGCTGGTGGATGACCAGGTCGTTGGGCTGCGGCTCGGGATAGCCCGGGTTGGCGGTGGCGTCCGGCGGGGCGTCGTTCAGGGTGACGGTCAGGGCCGCGCCGGTGAGCTTCGTGGTGCCCGCCGCCTTCTCCAGCGCGTCGAGTTCGGCGTCCTCCGCCTCGGTGCTCCCGTCGTCACGCCGGGCCAGGGCGTCGATGTCCGTGCGCACCACGGCGGTCGACTCGTCGAGCTCCGCGTTGTGCTCGCTGCGCTGCTGGATCAGGTCGGAGAGTTTCAGCAGGGAGGAATCGGTACGGATATCGGTGCCCTTGGCCGTATTGGCGCTGGTGACGAAGATCAGTCCGGCAAGGGCGAAAACGGCTGCCGTGAGCGTTTGTACCGGCCACCGGGACATGCGGCGGACCGGACCTCGGGGGGAGTCGGCAGAATTGCTCAACGTACCCTTATCTCCTTAGGCGCCACGGAAGCACTACGCTAACGGACGCCCCGGGGAGGCAGCATTCCCCCTCGCGCCCCGGCGCCAGCCACAGATCCCTGCGCGGTCACGCAGCGCATCGACAGGAGAGTCCCTCGTGCCGAAGTCACGTATCCGCAAGAAGGCAGACTTCACGCCGCCCCAGGCGAAGCAGTCCACCAACATAAAGCTGACCAACCGCAGTTGGGTGGCGCCGGTGATGCTGGCGCTCTTCCTGATCGGGCTGGCCTGGATCGTGGTGTTCTACGTGACCGAGGGCGATATGCCCGTGGACGCCCTGGGCAACTGGAACATCGTCGTGGGCTTCGGCTTCATCGCCGGCGGCTTCGGCGTCTCCACGCAGTGGAAGTAGCCGCAGCTCCGTCGCCCGCCCTGCCGTGAAGTTACCCACAGAGTTATCCACAGCCGGGGGAAAAGGTCGGACGATCTGTGGATAACCCCTGCGGGACGGTGATCTGATCGGCACATGTTGACGCCGATATGACTGCACACTCCCGCATCCAGGGCCGGGACGCCCCTTGTCTCCACGGGAAACCCCCACTCCAGGGACAAGGGGCACACCTGTTCCCCACGTCATGCACAAGATCCGGCACGCTCTGTGGACAACTCTGATCGCCAAGGGATTTTTTCCGCTCAGTTGAGAGCAGCTGTCCGTCCGAGGACGATCGCCACCACAACCACCAGCATCAGGGCGCAGGCTCCGAACTGGACCGCGTTCCGGTGCGCTCGGGGAGCGTGGACCATGGCGGCGGCCAGCAGCGCCCCGGCGATCAGACCTCCCAGGTGCGCCTGCCAGGCGATGGCGCCCCAGGGGTTGAAGGTGAAGACCAGGTTCACCGCCAGGATCACGAGCACCGGCCGCATGTCGTAGTTCATCCTGCGCATGAGCACGGCCGTGGCGCCCAGCAGCCCGAAGACGGCTCCGGACGCGCCGAGCGAGCCCTGGTTCGCGGCGGAGAGCCAGTAGGTCGACGCGCTCCCCGCGAGCCCGGACAGCAGATAGAGCGCGAGATAGCGCAGACGCCCCAGAGCGGCCTCCAGCGGCCCGCCCAGCCACCACAGACCCAGCATGTTGAAGGCGATGTGCCACACCTCCTGGTGCAGGAACACCGAGGTGAACAGGCGGTACCACTGCCCCTCGGCCACGCCCTCCACACCGGCCGCCGGGCCGCCCGTGGGGCCGCGGCCGAACAGCAGCAGATCGTCGAGCAGCGGCCGGCCGGCCACCGAGACGGCGATGAAGACCCCCAGGTTGAGGACCAGCAGGATCTTGGTGACCAGCCGGGGATCGGCCGCCACGCCGCCGCCCGCCAGGGTGCGCGGCCTGCTCGCGGCCGGGTGGTGCCCCGTGCCGGACCCCTCCCGCACGCACCGCGGACACTGGAAGCCGACCGAGGCGTCGATCATGCAGTCCGTGCAGACCGGCCGCTCGCAGCGCACGCACCGGATCCCCGTCTCCCTGTCCGGGTGCCGGTAACAGGTGGGCGGACCACCCGCGGCCGCGGGCCCGTCCTGGTCTTCTGGCCGCTGCTCCATCGGTCCCGGTCCCTTCCGGTCCTCGCCCCGTCCTCGCCGCGCGACAGCACCCGTGCACCCGTTGTACGGGAGTACGGGCGGACAAAACGATTGGTTCCCGGGCGGGCAGGGGGCAAACACACCTTCGGAACAGATCCGGCCGGAACCGGCGGCCAAGACCTGCGGACCGGACCTGCGGCCCTGACCTGCGACGCCCCCCGGCGGGCCCCTCAGCGGAGCTCGACCACGACCGACTCGAGCACCACGGCCTCCAGCGGCCGCTGCGTACGCGGATTCGTCGGCACCGCCCCGATGATGTCGACGACTTTCCGGTCGGCGACCCCCGCCACCTCGCCGAAGATGGTGTGCTTACCGGTCAGCCAGGCCGTCGGGGAGAGCGTCACGAAGAACTGCGACCCGTTGGTGCCCGGACCGGCGTTGGCCATCGCCAGCAGATAGGGCCGGGTGAAGGAGAGGTCCGGGTGGAACTCGTCGGGGAACTCGTACCCCGGGCCACCGGTGCCGTTCCCCAGCGGATCGCCGCCCTGGATCATGAAGTCACCGATGACCCGGTGGAAGACCGTGCCGTCGTAGAGCCGCCCCATCGACCTCGTACCGGTCGCCGGGTCCGTCCACTCCCGCTTCCCGGTGGCGAGTTCGACGAAGTTGCGGACGGTCCTCGGAGCGTGGTCCGGCAGCAGCCGGATACCGATGTCGCCCCGGCTGGTCCTCAAGGTGGCGAAAAGCTGCTCGGCCACGGCCCGCCTTCCCTACGTCACGGCTCAGGGAACCCGATCCTCGCACGTGGCGCCCCCACGGCCGTCCGGACGGCGCCCGGCACACGGACTCGCTCACCCGGTGGCCCGCCTTCCCGCACCTTTCCCACACTTCCCCCACCTCTCCGGGGCCAAAAGCGGCCAAGTGCGCGCCGAGACGGAGCACACCTCCCCGCGCCGTGGCATCGTCAGCGGGAAGATCTGTTTATACAGAATTGCTCGCATATGCCGCTTTGCCCCGGATGGCCGCCTCGCATGGCACCCGAGGTCTGGGCGGGAATGATTTCGACATGGGTGGACAGGCGGAGTACCGACCCGCCACCCAGGAGGAGGATCTCGTGACCCGCATCGACAGCGTGCGCGCCGCAACCTGCTCGGCGAAGGGCAGCGCGCAGCACGCCGCAGAAGTGGTGGCGCCCTACGCCGACACGGCCAAGAAACAGGCCGTGCACTACACGCAGGAGGCCCGCGCACAGCTCGCGCCGAAGGTGTCGAAGGCAGCCGCACAGGCCCGCGTCCAGTACGACGCACACCTCGCCCCCCGCATCGGCCAGGCGCTGACCCATGTACCGCCCAAGGTCGACGAGGCGGCCCAGCGCGCGGCGGTCCTCACCCGCCAGGCAGCGCGGAGCGCCGCCGACTACGCCGCCCCGCGCGTCGAGTCCGCCGTCGCCGCCGGCCGGCCCATGGCCGAGGAGGCCGGGGCCCGCAGCGCGGCGGCGCTGGCCGCGCTGCGGGGCCAGGTGACCGCGGCGGAGGTGCACAAGCTGGTCCGCAAGCGCGAGCGCCGGGCCAGGTGCGGCCGGTTCGCGAAGGGTGCGCTCCTGCTGGGCGCGCTCGCGGGCGGCGCGTTCGCCGCCTGGAAGTGGTGGGACCGGCAGGCCAACCCCGACTGGCTGGTGGAGCCGCCCGCCCCCACCGAGGTGGCCGACGAACGCACCCCGCTGACGTCGGTGGACGGCAGCGGGCAGACTGCCGCCGGCCCGGAGGCCATGGCCGGGCGGAACGAGGAAGAGAACGGCGAGGGCCCGTCCGGCAGCGGCGACGGGAGCAAGAAGCCCTGAGCGGCCGGCCCGCCCCGGCACCACACGAGAACGCCCTCCGACCCGCCAGGAAGCGGGCCGGAGGGCGTTCTGCCGTGGAGCCTAGGAGATTCGAACTCCTGACATCTGCCTTGCAAAGGCAGCGCTCTACCAACTGAGCTAAGGCCCCGGGGAAACACCGACAGAGCCCGGCACCCGTGTGCCGCGACGTCCGTCGCAGAACAGAGTACCGGGTGACCCCCTGGATCCTGCAAAAGGATTGGGACTCCCGGTCCGCAACGGCCCTCCGTAAGATGCGTGGCGAGGTTCGCGGCAGCGAAGCCGCAGCGAAGGGGAGACGCCATGGACGCAGCACAGCAAGAGGCCACCGCGAGAGCCAGGGAGCTTCAGCGCAGCTGGTACGGGGAGCCGCTGGGAGCGCTCTTCCGCCGGCTGATCGATGATCTCGGCCTCAACCAGGCACGGCTCGCGGCGGTGCTCGGGCTGTCCGCGCCGATGCTGTCCCAGCTGATGAGCGGACAGCGGGCCAAGATCGGGAACCCCGCCGTCGTCCAGCGTGTCCAGGCCCTCCAGGAACTCGCCGGCCAGGTGGCCGACGGCAGTGTGAGCGCCGGTGAGGCCACCGACCGCATGGAGGAGATCAAGAAGTCCCAGGGCGGTTCGGTCCTCACCGGCACCGGCCAGACCTCCTCCACCGGCAGCGCCCCCACCGTCCGGCGCGTGGTCCGCGAGATCCAGTCCCTGCTCAGGTCGGTCGCCGCCGCCGGCGACATCATCGACGCGGCGGACACCCTCGCCCCCAGCCACCCGGAACTGGCAGAGTTCCTCCGGGTGTACGGAGCGGGGCGCACCGCGGACGCGGTCGCGCACTACGAGGGCAACCAGAGCTGAAGAGGTCCTGAGCGACCGGGCGCGGGGTCCTGTTCCCACAGGGCCCCTCTCGGTATCCGGGTCCGGGTGACGAGCCGAGCACACGAACGGGGAGCGGGCGCAGCGCAATGGGTGAGGTCTTCGCCGGTCGGTACGAACTGATCGATCCGATCGGACGCGGTGGGGTCGGCGCCGTCTGGCGCGCCTGGGACCACCGGCGCCGCAGGTACGTGGCGGCCAAGGTCCTGCAGCAGAGCGACGCGCACACACTGCTGCGCTTCGTCCGGGAACAGGCCCTGCGGATCGAGCACCCGCACGTCCTCGCCCCCGCCAGCTGGGCCGCCGACGACGACAAGGTCCTGTTCACCATGGACCTGGTCAGCGGCGGTTCACTGGCCCATGTCATCGGCGACTACGGCCCGTTGCCCCCGCGCTTCGTCTGCCTGCTCCTCGACCAGCTGCTGTCGGGGCTCTCCACGGTGCACGCCGAGGGGGTGGTGCACCGTGACATCAAGCCGGCCAACATCCTGCTGGAGGCCACCGGTACGGGCCGGCCGCATCTGCGCCTGTCGGACTTCGGCATCTCGATGCGCAAGGGCGAACCCCGGCTGACCGAGACCAACTACGTGGTGGGCACCCCGGGTTACTTCGCCCCCGAGCAGATGCTGGGTGCGGAACCCGACTTTCCCGCGGACCTCTTCGCCGTCGGCCTGGTGGCGCTCTACCTCCTCCAGGGCAAAAAGCCGGACTCCCAGGCCCTGATCGAGTACTTCGTCGCGCACGGCACCCCCGGCGCCCCCCAGGGCGTCCCGGAGCCCCTCTGGCAGGTCCTGGCCGGGCTGCTCCAGCCGGACCCCCAGGCCCGTTTCCGCACGGCGACGGGCGCCCGCAAGGCCCTGACGGCGGCGGTGGAGATGCTGCCGGAGCCCGGCCCGGACGACGAGCCGGTGGAGGTGTTCGACCAGATCGGCCCGCTGCCCGAGGGGTTCGGGCCGGAGGGACCCCTGAGCACCCCGCGGCCGGCCGGCCCGGCCACCGGCGGAGCCGCCGTCCCCGGGCCCGCGGCACCAAAACCGCCGCGGCCCCACGAACCGCGGCGGGAGGGCCCCGGGCAGCCGTACGCGGCGCCGTCCGCCGGGATGTCGGAGACGGGCAGCTTCCACCTCGCCCCGCCCCCTCAGCAGTCCGCGCCCCTCCCCCCGCCCCCGCAGCCGCACGGCCCCGCCCCCGCGTACACCGCCTCCGGTTTCCCCGCCGACGCCTCCGGCATCGCCCACGCGCCCACCGCGGCGGTTCCGCAGAACGCCCCGCCCACCCGCGCCTACACGGCCCGGCACCCGCAGGACGCCGTCCCCCACCAGGCCGCCGGGGCCGCCCGGTCCCCCGTTCCCGCGACGGCTCCCCGGACGCGGACGGGACCGCCACGCGTGGTGGCGGTCCCGGTCCTGGTGGTCGCGCTGATCTGTTTCGCGGTGGGTGTCTGGGCACTGACCCGGATCTGAGGACGGGCCGGGCCCGGACGGGGGCGCCGTGGCCGGATGCCCGGCCCACCGGCGCCTACCGGGCCGGCGGCGGTGCCCCTCCGAAGGGCGGCTGCGGCGCGGGCGGGACCGCCTGCGGCGCGGGGCTCCGGCGCCTGCCCAGCAGCGTCCACACACCGAGCCCGAGCACCAGCACAGTGCCGGTGCCGATCCCGGACGCGGCCACCACCGTCATGGTGCCGCTCTTCTCGGCCTCCGGCGCGCTCTGCCCGTTCCGGGCCATCTCCCGGTCCTCACCGCTGACCCCGAAGACCCCCGCGTCACCCGCGTACGGCGACTCCCCGGCCTCGCCGGTGACGCTGACCCGGAGCGTCAGCTCGACGGGCGTGTCCCCGTAGTGCTCGGCCACCTCGGGGTCGAGGGCCACCGACAGGTAGTACCAGCCGGCGAAGGCCATGGCGCTGACGTCCGAGGCGAAGTCGTAGCGGTTCTCGTACGCCACCGGGGGCAGCGGGTCCAGGGCGACCGAGGCCGGCTTCCCCGCGTACGACGTCGTGGCACCGTCGACATGTCCGAGCACCGGGTTGTCGAGGGAGAGCGCCAGGGCGCTGCCCAGGAAATCGGCCGACTCGCCGCCCTCGCTGTTGCTGAGCGCGGCCGTCGCGAAGAGCTGCTGGCCCCAGTCCACCGGCACCCGGTAGAAGAGCGTCTGCCCGGGGGCCACGGTGTCCGCCCACTCGCCCGTCTCCAGGCCGGTGGCCGTGTGGTAGCTGCTGCCGCCGGACCGCTCCTGTCTGCCGGAGGGCGGGGTGGGCGAGGACGACGGCCAGTCCTCGGGGGCCTCGGTCGGCTTGCTCACCCCGGACCTGAGCGCGGGCTCCGAGGCGAACCTCAGCTCCAGGTCCCATGTGCCGGGGTCCGAGGACGCCTTGCTCTCCCTCTCGACCAGGACGTTGTACGTCCCGGCCTCGCCGCACGTCCCCGTACCGCCCTCGCCCGGCTCCACGATCCGGTGGGCGTACGCGGCGATGGGACGCGTGAACTCGGCGGAACCGAAGTTCGCGTTCCCGGAGCCGCACGCGAGGTCGTCGAGGTTCCTGAGGCTGACCTTGACGCCGTCCCCGTAGGCGGCCTTCCCGGCCTGCCGCGGCACGGCGACCGCCGACACGAAGGCGTTGGTCACCTGGTCGAGTTCGACCCGGTAGTAGAGCTTCTCGCCCGCCTCGATCGAACTCCGGTAGACCGAACCGGACTTCAGCTCGGGCGCGCCCGCGTTCGTCCTGGTACCGCTCACCGTCTTCGCCGCCGGGTCGAAGGCGTACGCCTCGGGGCCGCCGGCCGCGTGCGCCTGCCCCGGCAGCACCGCCACCGCGCACATCGCCGCGGCCGCCGCCAGCGTCACCCGGCCCTTGCTGCGCTGCCTGTCCACGCGCTTCCCCTCGTCGTCTGCGTGCCCGGCCGGCGGCTGCGCCGGCAAGGGGGCGGGTCCACGGCCGAAGCGGCCGCGGCGCCCGCCACGCCGACGGTCACGATGCCGGTCCATCCTGCCCCGCCCGCACCACCGCTGTCTGCGGCAACGCCCGGATCACCCGGCTTGCCCCGCTCAGTCCCCGGCGTATTCCTCCGGGGCGGGCGTCACGCGGCACCGGCCGCCCCGTCCCGGCACCGGCCGCCCCGGACCTCGTCCGGCCTTCGCTCCCGCAACGTATTGATTCGCCGGGGCGAACTCAAGAGCACAGCCGTCACGGTCCCGCAACAGGAGTCCGGGCAGCACGGAGCCCCGGCCGCTCGGCGACCGGGGCTCACGTTCGGGACTGTTCCGTCTCACACACCCGAACCTGCGGGCACGGAGTCGGTGGCCTCCGTCCACAGATCCTGCTCGGCGCGATCCGCCTGGATCTGGCGGTACACGAGGAGCCCGCCGATGGCGGCCAGTGCGACCAGGAGAAGCTTCTTCACCGCGCTACCTCGTCTTTCCTTGACGTAAGGGACTTCTGGCGCCCGACTATACACACCGGCCGATACCGTTCGGTGACCTCCCCGGAGGCCGGTGGCCGGTCCGTTTCCCGGGGCCGCGGGAGGGCCCGGCACAAGGATCACCGAGGCGGTGCGGACCCCTGCCGGGCGGACCGGGCGGGATTCCGGCGCCCATTGCACCAGAAGAGTGGTGTTCATCAGAAGATCGGCGCAGCGCAGGCGTCGGTCCCCGGATCAGGACCCCGAATCCACATCATCAGAAAGGTAAGCAAACCGGACCACCTGAAAGTGAGGGGCCATGCGCGCCTTCAAGGTCGAGAACCTCTGGACCGCCCTCGTCACCGCCTTCTTCGCGATCCTCGCCTCGCTGGGCTTCGCCACCCCCGCCCAGGCCGCGGACACGGCCGCGAACACGAACGCGGCCGCCGGGCCGGCGCCCACGCACCGGACGCACACGGCCGCCGCCCCCGCAACCGCAGCCCCTCCGTCGGTCCGGTGGACCCTTCCGCGTGACAGGGCGCTGCCGCCCACGATGAAGCAGCGCATCCGCGCCGAGGCGCACGGTTCCTCACCCACCGCCCGGCAGCTCGCCGCCGACGTCCCGGACACCGCTCGCGGGGCCCACGGCACCCGGGCCGGCCTCGGCACGGCCCCGGCCCGGGACGCGGCCCCCCTGCCACCCTGAGCGCACGGCGACCGACACCGCGAGGCCCCTGGACCGGAAACCCCGGCAGGGGCCTTCCTCATGCCCGTACGCCCCCGGCCGGCGCCGCACACGCCTTCCGTACAGCACGTGAGCACTTCTCGGGCCCCTGGGCCCCCGTGCCCCGGTACGGCCTCCTCCTCGCGGGCCCGGAGCCCCGGTGACGCGCGCCGCCGGCCGCACGGACCGAAAGGAAGTGCTCCCCCTGGGGCGTTCGCGTCGCCGCCGCAGGCAAGACCGTCCGGAGCCCGCGGGCAGGACCCGCCCGGGGACCGCTCGCCGGGCCTTGCCGGGCGTACGCCGTCCACACCCGGGACCGCGCGGACTTGCGCACCGGCGGTGCGAACTGCCCCCGGGGAGCAGCGCTTCGGCCCGCGGGCGCCGCCCCGGTGCGTGCCGCGAGGGCCCGTCCGACGTGCCGCAGCCGTGCGGCACGAGCAGGGGCCGGGCCGGCCGCCCGCGGGGCTCCTGGAGCGCCCCCTCGGCCGGCTGATTCCGGCCGTGAACGCCGAAGGCCCCCACCGTCTCCGGTGGGGGCCTTCGTGCTGGTGGGGCTAACAGGATTTGAACCTGTGGCCTCATCCTTATCAGGGATGCGCTCTAACCAACTGAGCTATAGCCCCGCCGCGCTTTTGTGTCGCGCTGACTTGGAAAGATTAGCGCACGTCGGGGCCAGTCCCAAAATCGATAGCCGGTGCCCTACTCGTCCTCGGCCAGCGTCAGCTCCACACCGCCCACGAATCCGGCCGACAGGTTGTAGATGAACGAGCCCAGCGTCGCCAGCGCGGTGGCCAGCACCACGTCGATCACCGCGATGACCGAGGTGAAGATGAGGACACGCGGCAGCGACAGGAACGACTGCAGATCGAAGCCGTTGCTCTCGTTCGAACCGGTCGCCTCGCTGAGCGTGCCGCCGACGGTCTCGAAGACGCCCATCGCGTCCATCACCATCCACAGCACGGCCGACGCGACCACCGTGCAGATGCCCAGCGCGATGGACAGCAGGAAGCTGACCTTCATGACCGACCAGGGATCGGCCTTGGCCACCCGCAGACGGGCCTTGCGGATCCTCGGAGTGGTCCGTGCCCCGGTCCGGGGCAGCCGGGTCGCCTGGGCCCCCACAGTGCCCCGCTCCCCTCCGTGGGTCCCGCCGCCCTGCGTACCGCCCACGGGGGACGGGTACGCCTGCGGCGGGTGATAGGGCCCCTGCGGGCCCGGTGCGGGCTCGCGCTCGCCGGGCAGCGGCCCGGTCGCGTAGCCCTCGTACTGGGGCTGAGGCCCCCGGCCGTCCGTCACTGTGCCCCCTCGGGAGTCCGTGGCAGGGCCACGGGCACCGTTCGCTCCGGTAGCGGCCGAACCGGCGCCCGTGGCTCCACTCACGCTCTACTCCTCGTGCTCCCCGGCCGAAGGCGCCGTGCCCTCGGCCACGCTCTCGGCCTGGGCCTCGGCCGTGCCGGCTTCGGTCGTGCCGGCCTCGGTCTCATCGGCCTCGGCACCTTCGACCTCTTCGGCCTCGCGGCCGGCCTCGGCGTTGCGCGCGATGCCGACGACGGCATCGCGCTTGCCCAGATTGATCAGTTGGACGCCCATGGTGTCACGGCCCGTCTCCCTGACTTCATTGACTCGCGTACGGATCACACCGCCGCCGAGCGTGATGGCGAGGATCTCGTCCGTCTCCTCCACCACCAGCGCGCCGACGAGTGAACCCCGGTCCTCGACGATCTTCGCGGCCTTGATGCCCAGACCGCCACGCCCCTGGACGCGGTACTCGTCGACGGGGGTCCGCTTCGCGTACCCGCCGTCGGTCGCAGTGAAGACGAACGTACCGGGCCGGACGACATTCATCGAGAGCAGTTCGTCCCCTTCCCGGAAACTCATGCCCTTCACACCCGACGTGGCGCGCCCCATCGGCCGCAGCGCGTCGTCCGTCGCGGTGAACCGGATCGACTGGGCCTTCTTGCTGATGAGCAGCAGGTCGTCCTCGGCCGACACCAGCTCCGCGCCGATCAGTTCGTCGTCGGCGCCGCTCTCCGTCTCCCGGAGGTTGATCGCGATGACACCACCGGAGCGCGGCGAGTCGTAGTCCTTCAGCGGGGTCTTCTTCACCAGACCGGCCTGGGTGGCCAGGACCAGGTACGGAGCGGCCTCGTAGTCCCGGATCGCCAGGATCTGCGCGATCCGCTCGTCCGGCTGGAACGCCAGCAGGTTCGCGACGTGCTGGCCCCGGGCGTCCCGCCCGGCGTCCGGCAGCTCGTACGCCTTGGCCCGGTAGACGCGGCCCTTGTTCGTGAAGAACAGCAGCCAGTGGTGGGTCGTGGACACGAAGAAGTGGTCGACGATGTCGTCTTCCCTGAGCTTCGTGCCGCGCACGCCCTTGCCGCCCCGCTTCTGCGAGCGGTAGTCGTCCGTCTTGGTGCGCTTCACATAGCCGCCACGGCTGATCGTGACGACGATGTCCTCCTCGGCGATCAGGTCCTCGATGGACATGTCACCCTCGAAGGGCACCAGCTTGGAACGCCGGTCGTCGCCGAACTTGTCGACGATGGCGGCCAGTTCCTCGCTGACGATGCCGCGCTGCAGCTCGGGCGAGGCCAGGATCGCGTTGTACTCGTTGATCTTCGCCTGGAGCTCGTCGTGCTCGGCGGTGATCTTCTGGTGCTCCAGCGCGGCCAGCCGGCGCAGCTGCATCTCCAGGATCGCGTTGGCCTGGATCTCGTCGATCTCCAGCAGGCCCATCAGGCCCTCACGCGCGATCTCCACCGTGTTGCTGCGGCGGATGAGCGCGATGACCTCCTCGATGGCGTTCAGCGCCTTGAGCAGGCCGCGCAGGATGTGCGCCCGCTCCTCGGCCTTGCGCAGCCGGAACCGCGTACGCCGGATGATGACCTCGATCTGGTGCGTCACCCAGTGCCGGATGAACGCGTCGATCGACAGGGTCCGCGGGACGCCGTCGACGAGCGCCAGCATGTTCGCGCCGAAGTTCGTCTGCAGGTCGGTGTGCTTGTAGAGGTTGTTGAGCACCACCTTGGCGACCGCGTCACGCTTGAGCACCACCACCAGGCGCTGGCCGGTACGCGAGGACGTCTCGTCCCGGACGTCCGCGATCCCGCCGATCTTGCCGTCCTTGACCAGGTCGGCGATCTTCTGCGCGAGGTTGTCGGGGTTGGTCTGGTACGGGAGCTCCGTGACGACCAGGCACTGGCGGTTCTGGATCTCCTCGACCGCGACGACCGCCCGCATGGTGATCGAGCCGCGGCCCGTGCGGTAGGCCTCCTCGATGCCCTTGCGGCCCACGACCAGCGCGCCGGTCGGGAAGTCCGGGCCCTTGATCCGCTCGATCAGCGCGTCCTGCAGCTCGTCCGGAGCCGCTTCCGGGTGCTCCAGGTACCACTGGGCGCCCTCGGCGACCTCGCGCAGGTTGTGCGGCGGGATGTTGGTCGCCATACCGACCGCGATACCGGCGGAACCGTTCACCAGGAGGTTGGGGAACCGCGCCGGCAGGACCGTCGGCTCCTGGTTGCGGCCGTCGTAGTTGTCCTGGAAGTCGACGGTCTCCTCGTCGATGTCCCGGACCATCTCCATGGACAGCGGCATCATCTTGCACTCGGTGTACCGCATGGCGGCGGCCGGGTCGTTGCCCGGGGAACCGAAGTTGCCGTTGGAGTCCACCAGCGGCATCCGCATCGACCACGGCTGCGCGAGCCGCACGAGCGCGTCGTAGATCGAGGAGTCGCCGTGCGGGTGGTACGTACCCATGACGTCACCGACGACGCGGGCGCACTTGTAGAAGCCCTTCTCGGGCCGGTAACCGCCGTCGTACATCGCGTACAGCACCCGGCGGTGGACGGGCTTGAGACCGTCCCGCACGTCGGGCAGCGCACGCGACACGATGACGGACATCGCGTAGTCGAGGTAGGAGCGCTGCATCTCCGTCTCGAGCCCCACGGGCTCGACACGCATGCCCACACCCGGGACGGCGGGCTCCTCTTCGGGCGTCACAGGGGAATTCTCGTCGGCCATTGCTGGTCAAAATCCTTTCGGGCTGCGGCTTGCTGGTACGGCCGACTCAGATGTCGAGGAAGCGGACGTCCTTGGCGTTGCGCTGGATGAACGAGCGCCGCGCCTCGACGTCCTCGCCCATCAGCACGGAGAACAGGTCGTCGGCCTGCGCCGCGTCGTCCAGCGTGACCTGGCCCAGGACACGGTGGTCGATGTCCATCGTGGTGACCCGCAGCTCCTCGGCGTTCATCTCGCCGAGGCCCTTGAAGCGCTGGATCGAGTCCTCCCGGATCCGCTTGCCGTTCTGCTTGCCGAGTGCCACCAGGGCGTCGCGCTCGCGGTCGGAGTACGCGTACTCGAAGTCGTCCCGGCCCCACTTGATCTTGTAGAGCGGCGGGCGCGAGAGGTAGACGTGGCCGGCCTCGACCAGCGGGCGCATGAAGCGGAAGAGGAACGTCAGCAGCAGCGTGTTGATGTGCTGGCCGTCGACGTCGGCGTCCGCCATCAGGATGATCTTGTGATAGCGGAGCTTCTCGATGTCGAAGTCCTCGTGGACACCGGTACCGAAGGCGGAGATGAGCGCCTGGACCTCGGTGTTCTGGAGGATCTTGTCGACCCGGGCCTTCTCGACGTTCAGGATCTTGCCGCGGATCGGCAGGATGGCCTGGTACATCGGGTTGCGGCCGGACTTCGCCGAACCGCCGGCGGAGTCACCCTCGACGATGAAGATCTCGCACTTCGTCGGGTCGTTCGACTGGCAGTCGCTCAGCTTGCCCGGCAGCGAGGCGCTCTCCAGCAGCCCCTTGCGGCGGGTCAGGTCACGCGCCTTGCGGGCCGCCACGCGGGCGGTCGAGGCGGCGATGCCCTTGCGGATGATGTCGGCGGCCTCGTTGGGGTTCCGGTCGAACCAGTCCGTCAGCTGCTCGTGGACGACCTTCTGCACGAAGGTCTTGGCCTCCGTGTTGCCCAGCTTGGTCTTGGTCTGGCCCTCGAACTGCGGCTCGCCCAGCTTCACCGAGATGATCGCCGTCAGACCCTCGCGGACGTCCTCACCGGTGAGGTTGTCGTCCTTCTCGCGCAGCAGCTTCTTGTCGCGCGCGTACCGGTTGACCAGGGAGGTCAGCGCGGCACGGAAGCCCTCCTCGTGCGTACCGCCCTCGTGCGTGTGGATCGCGTTGGCGAAGGAGTAGACCCCCTCCGTGTACTGCGTGTTCCACTGCATGGCGATCTCGGCCGAGAGGAGGCGGTCCTTGTCCTCGGACGCGATGTCGATCACCGACTGGTGGATGACGTCGCCCTTGCGGGAGTTCAGGTACTTCACGAAGTCGACGATGCCGTTTTCGTAGTGGTACGTGACGCTCCGCGTCGACTCCTCCTCCGGCACCTCGACGGCCTCGGCGCTGTCCGCGCCGGCCGTGGCCTTCGCCGACTCGCGCTCGTCGGTGAGCTTGATGGTGAGGCCCTTGTTGAGGAACGCCATCTCCTGGAAGCGGCGCGACAGGGTCTCGAAGGAGTACTCGGTGGTCTCGAAGATGTCCCCGTCCGCCCAGAAGGTGACGGACGTACCGGTCTCCTCGGTGGCCTCGTGCTGCGCCAGCGGGGCGGTCGGGACACCCAGCTTGTAGTCCTGGGTCCAGCGGTGGCCGTCCGTACGGACCTCGACGGACACCCGGGTGGACAGCGCGTTGACGACGGAGACGCCCACACCGTGCAGGCCGCCGGAGACGGCGTAACCGCCCCCGCCGAACTTGCCGCCCGCGTGCAGCACGGTCAGCACGACCTCGACGGCGGGCTTGCCCTCGGACGGCACGATGCCGACGGGGATACCGCGGCCGTTGTCGACCACGCGTACGCCGCCGTCGGCCAGGATCGTCACATCGATCGTGTCCGCGTGCCCGGCCATGGCCTCGTCGACCGAGTTGTCGACGACCTCCTGCACAAGGTGGTGGAGGCCGCGCTCACCGGTGGAACCGATGTACATGCCGGGTCGCTTGCGGACCGCGTCCAGGCCCTCGAGGACCGTGATGGCGTTGGCGTCGTACGAGGGGGCAGCCTCGTCCTGCTCACCGGCTGTAGACGGAATGTTCTCGTTGGGGTTGCCGGAATCGGCCACGAAGCGCCCTTTCTGGCACAGCACAGGCCGTCTCCGGACAGGCGGGAGCGGCTGCGTCGTTCGGCTTGTATCGACGACTCCCGCACGGAAGCGGGATTGTCCCCCCAGTCTACCGCTAGCGCTGACATGAATGGGGGTTTGCCGGTACCTGAGTACGCATGTGCCGCCCTGAACGAGCGGCTGACGACTCCCCATATTCAGGACGGGGGCCGGGGAGGCTCACGACGGCATTGAGCGCTTCGGCCTGTCAACCTCCGGCTACGGTGAGGGACGCCTCATCCGGCCCGGCCGGAGCGAACCGCCGCAGACCGCGCATCCCGTCGACCGAAGACCCCCCGAAACCGGGACGAAACCGACCTGCGCCACCCACCGGTAAGAAGGCCCGGGAGCGGGGTGTACGACGCGAAAGGCCCAGCTCAGCCGGGCTCAGCCGTAGGTGTCGCCGGGCCCCCGGCTGCCCGGCGAGCGGAGCGGGCCGAAGCCGCGCTGAGGGCCTCCGGGACCCAGCACCTTGATCATCCGTACCGTGCCCTGGCCCAGGTCCGCGTTCAGCCGGGCCACCAGCTGCGGGGCCAGCAGTCTCAGCTGGGTCGCCCAGGCCGTGGAGTCGCAGCGCACCGTGAGCACCCGCTCCCGCGGGTCCTCGTCGTAGCGCACCGGGACACAGTGTTTGGCCAGATCCTCCCCGACGATCTGCGGCCACCGGCCCATCACCCCGCCGACCGCGGCGGGCGTCTCCCACCCGCGTTCGGTGATCAGCCGGTTGATCGCCGAACCCAGCGGCAGCGGATCACGGCCGTCGGAACGCGCCCCGGACCGGAGCCCGCCGCCCCGCCTGGCCTGTTTCCTCTGCTGCGCGGCCGTGCCCCGCGCCCGGGCCTGCTCCTTCGCGGCCCGCAGCGCGACCCGCGCCAGATCGACACCCGACATCTCGGGCTCCTTCGCGGGCCGGGCCCGGCCTTCAGGCACCGGTCCTTCAGGCGCCGGTCCTTCCGCCGCCGGCCCGGAGGCCGCTCCCCGCTCGCTCACGACCGCTCCACCGCGCCCGCGGTCACGGCGTACCGCGCACCCGCCAGCACCCCGGGGATGTCCTCGCCCACCGCCGCCGTCACCAGCACCTGCTCGGCGGGGGCCACCAGCTCCGCCAGCCGCTCACGCCTGCGGGCGTCCAGCTCGGCGAAGACGTCGTCCAGGACGAGCACCGGCTCGTTGCCCTCGGCGCGCAGCAGCTCGTACGAGGCCAGCCGCAGTGCCAGCGCGTACGACCAGGACTCACCGTGGCTCGCGTACCCCTTCGCGGGCATGTCCCGCAGCCCCAGGACCAGGTCGTCCCGGTGCGGGCCGACCAGCGTCACGCCCCGCTCGATCTCCTGCTTGCGCGACCCGGCGAGGGCCTCCATCAGCCGCTCGTAGAGCTCCTCGCGGGTACGGACGGAGGACACGTCGGCGCCGGCGGAGCTGCGGTACTCCAGCGCCACCGGGCCGCCGCCCGGGGCGACGTCCGCGTACGCCTTGTCGGTCAGCGGCCGCAGGGTCGCGATCAGGTCCAGCCGCTGGGCGAGCAGTTCCGCGCCGACCTGGCCCAGGTGCTGGTCCCACACGTCCAGGGTGGACAGGTCCATCGACCGGCCGCCGTGCCGGCGGGCCATCGCCGCCGTCTTCAGCAGGGTGTTGCGCTGTTTCAGTACGCGCTCGTAATCGGAGCGGACACCCGCCATCCGGGGGGAACGGGCCGTGATCAGCTCGTCCAGGAAGCGCCGGCGCTCACCGGGGTCGCCCTTCACCAGAGCGAGGTCCTCGGGGGCGAACAGCACCGTCCGCACTATCCCCAGCACATCGCGCGGCCTGACCTGGGAGGAGCGGTTGATCCGGGCGCGGTTGGCGCGGCCGGGGTTGAGCTCCAGCTCGACCAGCTGGGAGCGCTCGCCCTGGGTGACCGCGGCCCGGACGACGGCCCGCTCCGCTCCCATCCGCACCAGTGGGGCGTCGGACGACACCCGGTGACTGCCGAGCGTCGCCAGGTAGCCGACCGCCTCGACCAGATTGGTCTTGCCCTGGCCGTTGGCCCCCACGAACACGGTGACGCCCGGGTCGAGGGGAACCTCGGCCCGGGCGTACGAGCGGAAGTCGGCCAGCGAGAGATGCGTGACGTGCATGGTCGCGGGCCTTCTTCCTGCTCCGTGCTCTGTGACGTACCGGGTGCCGGTGCGCCGGGCCCTCCCGGCACCCGGCCCGGTCCGCGGTCTACTTCTTGTTCTCGACCGCGTGCCCGCCGAACTGGTTGCGCAGCGCGGCGATCATCTTCATCTGCGGGGAGTCGTCCTGGCGCGAGGCGAAGCGCGCGAACAGGGACGCGGTGATCGCGGGCAGCGGGACGGCGTTGTCGATGGCGGCCTCGACCGTCCACCGGCCCTCGCCGGAGTCGGCGGCGAAACCGCGGAGCTTGTCGAGGTGCTCGTCGTCGTCCAGGGCGTTGACGGCGAGGTCCAGCAGCCAGGAACGGATGACCGTGCCCTCCTGCCAGGAGCGGAAGACCTCGCGCACGTCCGTGACGGAGTCGACCTTCTCCAGCAGCTCCCAGCCCTCGGCGTACGCCTGCATCATGGCGTACTCGATGCCGTTGTGGACCATCTTCGCGAAGTGGCCGGCGCCGACCTTGCCCGCGTGGACCGAGCCGAAGTCGCCCTCGGGCTTGAGCGCGTCGAAGACCGGCTGGACCTTCGCCACGTTCTCGGCGTCGCCGCCGTACATCAGCGCGTAGCCGTTCTCCAGGCCCCAGACACCGCCGGAGACACCGCAGTCGACGAAACCGATGCCCTTGATGCCCAGCTCGACGGCGTGCTTCTCGTCGTCGGTCCAGCGGGAGTTGCCGCCGTCCACGACGATGTCGCCCGGGGACAGCAGCTCGGCGAGCTCGTCGATCGTGGACTGGGTGGCGGCACCGGCCGGGACCATCACCCACACGACGCGCGGGCCCTTGAGCTTGCCCACAAGCTCTTCCAGGCTGTGGACGTCGGCGACGTCCGGGTTGCGGTCGTAACCGATGACGGTGTGGCCTGCGCGGCGGATGCGCTCGCGCATGTTGCCGCCCATCTTGCCGAGGCCGACGAGACCGAGCTCCATCAGAGATTCCTTAAGCGTTGTGCCGATTCATACCCATGTCCGAGCCTACGCCCGGCCTGGGAGCGGCGCCGTGGGCCGGCGCGGCACTGGGCCGGCCCACGGGACGCCGCCATGAGGGAAACGGGGGCCGGGTCAGCCGGAGAGGCGGACCGGCATGATCAGGTACTTGTAGGCGTCGTTCGCCTCGGCGTCCACGGCGGGGCGTCCGCTGAGCAGCGCGGGCTTGGTCGACGTCGTGAAGGAGAGCTGCGCCACCGGGGAGTCGATCGCGCTCAGCCCGTCCAGCAGGAAGGTCGGGTTGAAGGCGATCGAGATGTCGTCGCCCTCCAGAACGGCCTCGACCCTTTCCACAGCCTGTGCGTCGTCGCTGGAACCGGCTTCCAGGATGAGCACCCCCTGCTCGAAGCTGAGCCGCACCGGAGTGTTCCGCTCGGCGACGAGGGCCACACGCTTGACGGCCTCGACGAAGGGCGCGGTCTCGATGACCGCGACCGAGTTGAACTCGGTGGGGAAGAGGGTGCGGTACTTGGGGAGGTCGCCCTCGAGCAGCCGCGTCGTCGTACGGCGGCCCGCGCCCTCGAAGCCGATGAGGCCCTCTCCGGCACCCGATCCCGACAGGGCGAGGGTGACCGTGTCGCCGCTGGTGAGCGCCTTGGCCGTGTCCAGCAGGGTCTTGGCGGGCACCAGGGCCACGGCCGAGGCGTCGGCGTTCTCCGGCTTCCACAGGAACTCGCGGACCGCGAAGCGGTAGCGGTCGGTCGAGGCGAGGGTCACGGTGTCGCCCTCGATCTCGATGCGGACACCCGTCAGCACCGGGAGGGTGTCGTCGCGGCCGGCGGCGATGGCGACCTGGGCCGCGGCGGAGGCGAAGACCTCACCGGGCACGGTGCCGGTCGCGGTCGGCATCTGCGGGAGCGCCGGGTACTCCTCCACAGGAAGGGTGTGGAGAGTGAACCGCGAGGAGCCGCAGACCACGGTCGCCCGTACACCGTCTGTGGAAATCTCCACCGGGCGGTTGGGGAGGGCGCGGCAGATGTCGGCGAGCAGCCGGCCGGAGACGAGCACCGTGCCGTCCTCCTCGACCTCCGCCTCCACCGAGACCCGCGCCGAGACCTCGTAGTCGAAGCTGGAGAAGCTGAGGGCCCCGTCCTCCGCCTTCAGCAGAAGGCCCGCGAGAACGGGGGCCGGCGGACGGGCCGGAAGGCTGCGGGCCACCCAGGCCACCGCCTCCGCGAGTACATCGCGCTCCACCCGGATCTTCACCGGAACCGCCTCCTGCTGTTGCTCGCTCGCCCTGCTGGCCTTCGTCGTCTGGTCGGGGCTCCCTGGCACAGGGCCGGGGAAGCCGCCGGGGACCAGTCTGACGTACGGCACCGACACTCGTTGCTGCTCGGGGTCAAATCGCGAGGAGAGGGGCAGACGGCCCGAGGCGCGAGTTGTGCACAGGCCCCACTTCGAAACGGATTCCTGGCTAACTCTGAGTGGTAGTAGTAGTAGGCCTTGTGGAAACCGTGGATAACGTTGTTTGCACAGGTCAGAAGCGGTTTTTTGTCCACCGCCCCTGTGGGTGGAACCGGTGGACAACCTGGTGTCTCTGTGGACACCCGAAAGTTCTGCACACCCGATGCACAGGCAAGGGGTACTTCTCCCCAGGGCCGTCCCCAGCTTTACCCACGTTCCCCACAGCCCAATCGACGACTGGTGTGTGACGCCTTTCACTCTCGACGGTGAAAGTGAGTGTCGGATTGCCGAACAGTGGACAGCCCTGTGGGGAACCAGGGCAAAGCTGGGGACAACTGGGGACCTTCTGTGGGCCGACAGTGGACAACCGTAGTGAGCGACTGTGGAGCAAGAGATTATCCACAGGCTGTGGATTGAGGTTGGGCACAAATCCACAGGGGCGTGACCTGGGCTGATGGAGTATCGGCAGCCGCCCCTGTGGACGCAACCTGGACAACTTCCCGGTCCCCAGGTTGTGGACGCACATTTTCCCCTGAATCTGTGGAGAAGTAGCTGGTGGCGGCCGGTATTCGAACACTCCTGGCGCCCGTGACAGCGAGTTGGGAGGCGCCCGCCTCATGGCAACGCCCCTGCATGGGGCCCTGAACACCGCGTACCGGGCCGTGAAACATCGTTCTGAGGCGCTGTGGATCCGCGATCGAGGGGCTCGCGCGGCTCGCGTGGCTGGCGAGGGCTCGCGAGGGCAACGGGCAGTCGCACGGGGTGGGGTGAGGGCGGGGACGCGCGGCCGCGGGGGGACGCGGGTGCGGGGCCGCGGGCGCGGGCGTGAGGACGGAGGAGCGGAACAGGGCGGCTCCCGGCCGCCGGAACACGGCGGGGCCCGGCCGCCGGAACACGGCGGGGCCCGGCCGCCGGAACGACGGAGGGCGCCCGGCGGAGCCCTCGTCGAAAGGACTCCGCCGGGCGCCCTCGCCGGGGACGCCGCGGTGCCGGTCTCAGCCGTTCTTGATGCGGTTGGTCAGCTCCGTCACCTGGTTGTAGATGGACCGCCGTTCCGCCATCAGCGCCCGGATCTTGCGGTCGGCGTGCATGACGGTCGTGTGGTCGCGTCCGCCGAACTGCGCCCCGATCTTGGGGAGTGAGAGATCGGTGAGCTCCCGGCAGAGGTACATGGCGATCTGGCGCGCCGTCACCAGCACGCGGCTGCGGGACGATCCGCAGAGGTCCTCCACCGTCAGACCGAAGTAGTCGGCGGTGGACGCCATGATGGCCGGCGCGGTGATCTCGGGGGCCGTGTCCTCGCCGCCCGGGATCAGGTCCTTCAGCACGATCTCGGTCAGTCCCAGGTCCACCGGCTGGCGGTTGAGGCTGGCGAAGGCGGTCACACGGATCAGCGCGCCCTCCAGCTCGCGGATGTTGCGCGAGATCCGCGAGGCGATGAACTCGAGCACCTCGGGCGGGGCGTTGAGCTGTTCCTGCACCGCCTTCTTCCGCAGGATCGCGATCCGCGTCTCCAGCTCGGGCGGCTGCACATCGGTGGTGAGGCCCCACTCGAAGCGGTTGCGCAGCCGGTCCTCGAGGGTCACCAGCTGCTTCGGCGGGCGGTCGGAGGACAGCACGATCTGCTTGTTGGCGTTGTGCAGCGTATTGAAGGTGTGGAAGAACTCCTCCTGCGTCGACTCCTTGCTCGCGAGGAACTGGATGTCGTCGACCAGGAGGATGTCCACGTCGCGGTAGCGCTTGCGGAAGGTGTCGCCCTTGCCGTCGCGGATCGAGTTGATGAACTCGTTGGTGAACTCCTCGGAGCTCACGTACCGCACCCGGGTGCCCGGATAGAGGCTGCGGGCGTAGTGGCCGATGGCGTGCAGCAGATGGGTCTTGCCGAGCCCGGACTCGCCGTAGACGAAGAGCGGGTTGTAGGCCTTCGCGGGGGCCTCGGCGACGGCGACGGCCGCGGCGTGCGCGAAGCGGTTGGACGCGCCGATGACGAAGGTGTCGAAGAGGTACTTCGGATTCAGCCGCGCGTGGTGCTCGTTGGCCCCCGGCGCCGGCACGGACGGGGAACCCATCGGGCCGGGGCCCCGTCCGGTCCCGCCCTGGAGGTGCTGGGGCTGCTGGTCCTGGAGGTCCTGGAGGTCGTGGCGCTCGCGCTGCGGTTCGTAACCCTGGTGCTCGGGCGGCTGCGGCCGGTAGTCGTGCTGCGGCTGCTGGGGCCGGGCGTTCGCGTAGGGGTCGAGGTCCTGGTAGCCGCCGTGCCGGGGCTGCCAGGAGAGGTCCTCCTGGCTGCGGGGCCAGGCGCCGGGCTCCGGTCGCTGCTGCTGGTAGTCCGGGTAGGCGGGGCGTGCCGTCGGCATCCCGTCGTCGCCGGCCCGGTGGCCGTAGCCGTCGTACATGTCGTTGAGCGCGGGTTCTTCCCGCTGCGGCGGCCCGGGGTACCGGTGGGGCGGCTGGCCCTGGGGAGGCTGGTGCATCGGGGGCGCGGGCGGGGCGGGCGGCTCGTTCGCGGAGTCGTCGACCGTGATCGCGATACGGATCGGACGGCCGCACTCCCGGGTGAGCGTCTCGCTGATGAGCGGGGCGAGCCGGCCCTCCAGGACGCGCTTGCCCCACTCGTTGGGCACCGCCAGCAGCGCGGTGTCCGCCACGAGCGCCAGCGGCTGGCAGCGCTCGATCCACTGCTTGTCCTTCGGCTCGATGCCCTGCTGCCCCTCTCCGAGGAGATGGTCCAGCACACGTGGCCACACTGCGGCAAGATCGGCAGGTACGTCAGCCACAAGGCACGCTCTCTCGCATGTCCCACGAATGTGTGGTTCTCGGGACGGGATGGGTCGGGTCGGGTGAGGCCCGGCAGGGGGGAAGGAAAAGAACCGGAGTCCGGCCACGGTAGTCAGGCCGACCCGTGCGGTTCAAGTTGTTGTCCACAGGCTGTGTACAGAACAGGGCCGTACGGAGCGGGTTTGACCGAATGGCGCAGCCGCGCGTACCGTGACCAGGTCGAGTTGTCGATGGCTGCTGCCGCCTGCCTCCGATGGGCAAAGATCACGATCTGTGATTGTGAAGCGGTGCACTAAGGCGTTTACGCGAGTTCCTCGTGGGCGCACGGTGACAGCCAGGCGATGTCCCGCCAACACACGAATCATTTCTGGAGCCCCCGAGTGAGCAAGCGCACCTTCCAGCCGAACAACCGTCGTCGCGCCAAGACCCACGGCTTCCGGCTGCGTATGCGTACCCGTGCCGGCCGCGCGATTCTCGCGAACCGCCGTGGCAAGGGTCGCGCCAGCCTGTCCGCCTGATCGCGGCAAGGTCATGTCGTGCTGCCTACCGAGAATCGGCTGAGGCGGCGCGAGGACTTCGCGACCGCGGTACGCCGAGGACGCCGGGCCGGCCGCCCGCTACTCGTCGTGCATCTACGCAGCGGTGCCACGGACCCGCACGTGACGGGGGAGAGTCTTCCCCCACCACGTGCGGGTTTCGTCGTCAGCAAGGCAGTGGGGGGAGCGGTCGTCCGCACCGCGGTGAAGCGCAGGCTTCGCCATCTGGTCCGCGAGCGGCTCACCCGGTTGCCCCCCGGTAGCCTTGTTGTCGTACGCGCGTTGCCCGGATCGGGTGGCGCCGACCATGCACAGCTGGCCCGAGACCTGGATGCCGCCCTGGAGCGGCTACTGGGAGGGGGCGCGCGATGAAGTACCCGCTGCTGGCTCTCATCAAGCTGTACCAGTGGACGATCAGCCCGCTTCTCGGGCCCGTCTGCCGCTACTACCCGTCGTGTTCCCACTATGGATATACGGCGATCGACCGGCACGGTGCGATCAAAGGAACGGCGCTGACCGCATGGCGCATCCTGCGTTGCAATCCGTGGTCGCCCGGCGGCGTGGACCACGTACCTCCACGCAAACGTCCGCGCTGGCACGAACTGCTGCGCAGCCATGCGGGTCGTGGCGAGGGAGGGGACTCCGCCGCCGATGTGTCCGCCCGGGGACCGGCCACCGAGCCCCCGAGCCCGGTCACAGAGACCTCGCCCAATGCTCAAGGAGCCTGATTAGTGGACACGATTGCCAGTCTGTTCAGCTTCATCACCTGGCCTGTCTCGTGGGTCATCGTCCAGTTCCACAAGTTGTACGGAGCGATCTTCGGTGACGACACGGGCTGGGCCTGGGGCCTGTCCATCGTGTCCCTGGTGGTCCTGATCCGGATCTGCCTGATCCCGCTTTTCGTGAAGCAGATCAAGTCGACCCGGAACATGCAGGTGCTCCAGCCGAAGATGAAGGCGATCCAGGAGCGCTACAAGAACGACAAGCAGCGTCAGTCCGAAGAGATGATGAAGCTGTACAAGGAGACCGGGACCAACCCGCTCTCCTCGTGCCTTCCCATCCTGGCGCAGTCGCCGTTCTTCTTCGCCCTGTACCACGTGCTCTCGTCCATCGCCTCGGGCAAGACGATCGGCGTCATCGACCAGCCCCTGCTGGACAGCGCCCGTCAGGCGCACATCTTCGGCGCCCCGCTGGCCGCGAAGTTCATGGACAGCGAGGACAAGGTCGCGGCACTCGGTGCCTCGCTGACCGACGTCCGCGTCATCACGGCGATCATGATCGTGCTGATGTCGGCCTCGCAGTTCTTCACCCAGCGCCAGCTGATGACGAAGAACGTCGACCTCACGGTGAAGACCCCGTACATGCAGCAGCAGAAGATGCTGATGTACATCTTCCCGGTGATCTTCGCCGTCATGGGTATCAACTTCCCCGTCGGTGTCCTCGTGTACTGGCTCACTACGAACGTCTGGACCATGGGTCAGCAGATGTACGTGATCAACCAGAACCCGACCCCGGGCAGCAAGGCGCAGGAGCAGTACCTGGGCCGGCTCCTGAAGAGCGTGAGCACGCACGGGCAGGTGCGTGGGCGCACCCGGCGCAACACCGTCAAGCGGGTCGTGGCCAAGGGCCCGGACCGCAACGACATCGAGCGCAAGTTCATCACCGGCCTCGCCAAGCTGGGCCTCGCGGCCCAGGAGGACGGCACGGTGACGAAGAGCGATGCCGCTGTCCTCGAAGCCGAGGGCGGCGCTGCACAGAAGCGTCAGCAGCCCAAGCGCCAGACCAAGGCGAAGCGGCAGACGCACACCGGTGCGGGTGCGGCCAAGGAGGCCGGAGCGGACGAGACCGCGTCCAGGACCTCGTTGACCAAGCAGGACACCCCCAGGGACGACAAGCCGAAGTCGGCGGGCAGGTCCGCTGCGTCCGGTTCCTCACGGCAAGCCAAGTCCGGACAGCGCAAGGGCCCGCAGCGGCCCAAGCACCCGTCCAAGAAGTAAGAAGGAGACCATCCGTGACGGAAGGCACCATCACCACGTCCGCCGAGGGCAGCGACACCCTGACCCGCCTCGAGCAGGAAGGTGAGATCGCGGCCGACTACCTTGAGGGTCTCCTCGACATCGCCGACCTGGACGGCGACATCGACATGGACGTGGAGGCGGACCGGGCCGCGGTCTCGATCATCAGCGACTCGGCGCGCGACCTGCAGAAGCTGGTGGGGCGCGACGGCGAGGTGCTGGAAGCCCTCCAGGAGCTGACGCGTCTGGCCGTCCACCGCGAGACCGGCGACCGCAGCCGTCTGATGCTGGACATCGCCGGCTTCCGTGCCAAGAAGCGGGAGGTCCTCGCCGCCCTGGGCGCCAAGGCCGCCGACGAGGTCAAGAGCTCGGGTGAGCCCGTGAAGCTGGAGCCGATGACGCCGTTCGAGCGCAAGGTCGTGCACGACGCGGTCGCGGCGGCAGGTCTGCGCAGCGAGTCCGAAGGCGAGGAGCCCCAGCGCTTCGTCGTCGTACTCCCTGCCTGACCGGATCCTTGTAGTCCCGGCCCCGTCTGTTCGCAGGCGGGGCCGCTTTTTCTCAGCCTGTTGGTCAGCCCACCCCCAGTGCGTCAGTGCTACGGAAGGACGGTCCCCGTGACGGAGGAAGCAGAGCTCCCCCAGGCGCCGAAGGAGGCGCAGGAGGTATTCGGGGAGTACCTCCCAGAGGCTGTCCGCTATGCGGAACTTCTCGCGGACGCCGGGGTGAAGCGAGGGCTGATCGGCCCTCGGGAGGTACCGCGCCTGTGGGGCCGCCACCTGCTGAACTGTGCGGTGCTCTCCGAGGCCGTTCCCGAGGGAGTCACCGTCTGCGATGTGGGGTCGGGGGCGGGACTGCCCGGTATCCCTCTCGCGCTGGTCCGTCGCGATCTCAAGATCACACTCCTTGAGCCGCTGCTGCGCCGGACGAACTTCCTCCAGGAAGTGGTCGAGCTGCTGGGGCTCGACCATGTGACCGTGGTGCGGGGGCGGGCGGAGGAAGTGCTCGGCAGCCTTCAGCCGGTTCACGTGGTGACGGCGCGTGCCGTCGCCCCTCTGGACCGGCTCGCCGGCTGGGGGGTGCCACTACTGCGTCCCTACGGCGAGATGCTGGCTCTGAAGGGCGGTACGGCCGAGGAGGAGATCCAGGGCGCCCGGGCCGCTCTCAGCAAGCTGGGAGTGGTGGAGACCGAGGTGCTGCACGTGGGCGAGGGGGTCGTGGACCCTCTGTCGACCGTGGTGCGCGTGGTGGTCGGGGAGAGCCCGGGCGGAGTGAGGTTCGCCGCGAAGCGCGCCAAGGCGGCACGGACCGGGCGGGCACGGCGGCGTCGCTGACGGCGGTCAGCGGGCGGTGGAGCAGGACGGGGCCGGATGGCCGTCCCGGCGTGTGCTGAGACGGCTGTCCGGTGGAGCGGGGTGGGCCGCCGGGGCCCGCGAACCTGGGGCCCGGCGGCCTGATCGCCGACTCCTCCGGTGTGGGATTACCCACGTCGATGCTCCATGCCAGCAGCGATACGGCTGCCTGCGGAGTGTCTAAACGACGCCGCTGAGTGACAGAGGCATCGTGTTTCACGTGAAACGTCGCTCTCTGCTGCAGAAAATCATCGGGCGCGGGAGGGTGGACGCGGTGCCACGCGACCATGGACCCGCCCGGGGCACGGAGTTGTCCACACACGGGGATTCATCCACAGAAGAGCCGGGCTCGCTGGTTCGCCACCCCGAAAGCATGGCAGGCTCTGTTCATTGTGAGCCTGAAGTCGAGGAGAGTGAATCCTTGCGGTCCGACGCCAATACCGCGGGACCGATGACCGATCCGGTCCCCGGTCCCCGTACCGAATCCGCAGGTGGTGGTGTTTCACGTGAAACACCACCACCGATGGATGACACCCCCATCGGTCGGGCGGCCCAGCTCGCGGTCGAGGCCCTGGGCCGCGCCGGCGAGGGGCTGCCCCGCCCTGACCGGACCC
Source organism: Streptomyces nitrosporeus (assembly GCF_008704555.1). NCBI lineage: Bacteria > Bacillati > Actinomycetota > Actinomycetes > Kitasatosporales > Streptomycetaceae > Streptomyces > Streptomyces nitrosporeus. The sequence continues at coordinate 3,803,921 of NZ_CP023702.1, read as the reverse complement.
GGATCATGGTGGTCGCCAACCAGAAGGGCGGAGTCGGCAAGACGACCTCGACGGTCAATCTCGCTGCTTCTCTCGCTCTGCACGGCGCCCGTGTCCTGGTGGTGGACCTCGACCCGCAGGGGAACGCCTCCACGGCGCTGGGGATCGATCACCATGCCGAGGTTCCCTCCATCTACGACGTCCTGGTGGAGAGCATGCCGCTCTCCGAGGTGGTGCAGCCTGTGCCGGACGTCGAGGGACTCTTCTGCGCCCCGGCCACCATCGATCTCGCCGGTGCGGAGATCGAGCTGGTGTCCCTGGTGGCGCGGGAAAGCCGTCTGCAGCGGGCTATCCAGGCGTATGAGCAGCCTCTGGACTACATCCTCATCGACTGCCCGCCCTCGCTCGGCCTGTTGACGGTCAACGCCCTCGTGGCCGGTGCCGAGGTGCTCATTCCGATCCAATGCGAGTACTACGCGCTGGAAGGCCTCGGTCAGCTGCTGCGCAACGTCGATCTTGTCCGCGGCCACCTCAACCCGGATCTCCATGTGTCGACGATCCTGCTCACCATGTACGACGGCCGGACCAGGCTCGCCTCACAGGTGGCGGAGGAGGTGCGGAGCCACTTCGGTAAGGAGGTGCTCCGGACCAGCATCCCCCGATCCGTACGTATCTCGGAGGCCCCGAGCTACGGGCAGACCGTGCTGACCTATGATCCTGGCTCCAGTGGATCCCTGTCCTATCTGGAGGCGGCCCGTGAAATCGCCCTGAGGGGCGTCGGGGTTCACTACGAGGCGCAGCATGCCCGGACGGGCGTCCTGAATCACCAGCAGAGCAATTCGGAGGGCATGCAGTGAGTGAGCGTCGTAGAGGGCTGGGGCGTGGGCTCGGCGCGCTGATCCCTGCCGCTCCGCAGGAGAATCAGGCCATGTCTCCTGGTTCCGGTGCGGGACCGCTGGCCTCCGTGGACCGTGGGGTAGCCGCGGCCAAGGTGGCAGGGCTGATGTCCGGCCGAACGGTACCCGAGCCCACCTCGCCCGTCGCCGAGCTGGAGAGCGTCACCACCGCGACCGAGGCCGGGGCCGGGGCCTACTTCGCGGAGATTCCTCACGACCGGATCACGCCGAACCCCCGGCAGCCGCGTGTGGTCTTCGATCCGGATGCGCTGGCCGAGCTCGTCACCTCGATCAAGGAGGTCGGTCTCCTCCAGCCGGTGGTCGTCCGTAAGACCGCTGACGACCGCTACGAGCTCATCATGGGTGAGCGGCGCTGGCGGGCCTGCGGAGAGGCGGGGCTGGAGCACATCCCGGCGATCGTCCGTGCGACCGACGACGAGAAGCTGCTGCTCGACGCGCTTCTGGAGAATCTGCACCGGGCCCAGCTGAACCCGCTGGAAGAGGCCGCGGCGTACGACCAGCTGCTGAAGGACTTCAACTGCACGCACGACCAGCTGGCGGACCGTATCGGGCGGTCCCGCCCGCAGGTGTCCAACACGCTGCGTCTGCTGCGGCTTTCGCCCCCCGTGCAGCGGAGGGTGGCGGCCGGGGTCCTCTCGGCCGGTCACGCGCGTGCCTTGCTGTCCCTGGACGACTCCGAGGAACAGGACCGGCTGGCCCACCGCATCGTGGCAGAGGGCCTGTCCGTGCGCGCGGTCGAGGAGATCGTGAATGTCCGGAGCGCCGAGCGCGGTGGCCCGGCGAAGGCGAGGGGCCCCCGGGCGGGGGGCCGGGTCTCGCCGGCACTGACCGATCTGGCTTCCAGACTCTCCGACCGATTCGAGACGCGGGTGAAGGTCGACCTCGGTCAGAAGAAGGGCAAGATCGTCGTGGAGTTCGCGTCGATGGAGGACCTGGACCGGATCCTCGGAAGCCTCGCTCCCGGTGAGGGCAAGGTGTTCGAGCAGAGCCGCGCGAAGGAGCGGGACCAGTCCGGCGATGAGGCCTGAACCCCGTAGGAACGGGCCGGGAGTCGCCGGCTGACGGGTTCGGCCGAGAGCTCGCCCCAGGACTCGGGCAAGGGCTCGGCCAGGGGCCGGGCGCCGGCTCGCGCGAGGGCCCGGCCAGGACCCAGGGGCGAGTCCGGGCGAGGGCCCGGCCAGGGCTCAGGGGCGGGTTCCGCCGGAGCCCGTCTCGGGTCTCCGGTGAGGCCCGCGGGGGCAGAAGAAGAGCGGGCGGGCTGTGTTCCGGGAACACAGCCCGCCCTTTGCCTTCTCTCGGTGTCCGCATCAGGTCTGGGTGGATACGATGCGTTCTGGCAGGGCGTATCCACCACTGTGTTCCACCTCGGAGGAGGCGGAGGCCGTGCGATCTGTGCATCGCAGCCATCTGGTGACAGTCGGGTTGGGGATCGGGGCTGTCGGGGGCTTCCTCGGCAGCCTGTTCCGGGAGCGGAACGCGCTGGCGGCCGCGCGCGACGCAGCAGGCGAAGGAAGCGAGGAACCGCCTCCATGGGGCGTCGTTTTGTACCGCTCACCTTGGACAACCTCTCGGACCTCCCCACCCGTTGCCGCTCGTGCGTCTTCTGGGAACTTGATCCGGTCAGCGGGAGAGCCGCGGTAGAAGCGGGCCGGCCAGGGGCGGAGAAGGAGTCCTGGATATCCGCCGTGCTGTTGGAATGGGGCTCTTGCGGACGCGTCGTCTACGTGGACGATGTTCCGGCCGGTTTCGCCCTCTACGCACCGCCCGCCTATGTGCCCCGTGCCACGGCGTTCCCCACCAGCCCGGTCTCTCCTGACGCCGTCCAGCTGATGACCGGTCTGATCCTGCCCGGCTTCCAGGGGCAGGGGCTGGGGAGGGTGATGGTGCAGACCGTCGCCAAGGATGTGCTGCGGAGAGGTTTCCGAGCGATCGAGGCATTCGGCGACGCCCGGTGGAAGGAACCCGCCTGTGTACTGCCCGCGGAACATCTGCTGGCGGTCGGTTTCAAGACGGTCCGTCCTCACCCGGTTCACCCGCGGATGAGACTGGAGCTGCGTACGACGCTTTCCTGGAAGGAGGACGTCGAGCTGGCCCTGGACAGGCTGTTGGGAGCCGTTCAGAAGGAACCCGCGCTGAGGCCCCTCTGACAGCGCCCCTGCCCGGCCCGCGACCGGACCGCGTGCTCTTCGGACACGGTGGTGCTCGGGGAAGGCCGGTACGGGTCGGTGAGAACATGGAACGGGCCCGCCCCCGGGAGGGCGGGCCCGTTTCACGTGAAACAGGGGTGCAGGGGAATCAGCCGGCGATGAACGGCTCGAGGTCGCGGAGGATCGCGGCCTTCGGCTTGGCGCCGACGATGGTCTTGGCGACCTCGCCGCCCTGGTACACGTTGAGCGTGGGGATCGACATCACGCCGTACTTAGCGGCGATGCCCGGGTTCTCGTCGATGTTGAGCTTGACGATCTCGATCTGGTCGCCGTACTCAGCCGCGATCGCCTCCAGAGAAGGGGCGATCTGGCGGCACGGGCCGCACCAGGCAGCCCAGAAGTCCACCAGAACCGGCTTGTCGTTTTTCAGGACATCCTCGTCGAAGGAGTCGTCGGTTACGTTCTTCAGGGCGCCGGCCACGGCGGCCTCCTTGTTCTCGTATGGGGCGGGGGTGGGGGCAAGTATCAGACTGCCGGAGTCTTCTCCGGCTCAGCCGGCTTCTCGTCGGTGAGCGCGGCCAGGAAACGCTCCGCGTCGAGCGCGGCGGAGCACCCGGTACCGGCTGCGGTGATGGCCTGCCGGTAGGTGTGGTCCACGACGTCACCGGCTCCGAAGACACCCTTCAGGTTGGTGCGGGTCGACGGCGCATCGACCTTGAGGTACCCCTCGTCGTCGAGTTCCAGCTGGCCCTTGAAGAGTTCCGTGCGGGGGTCGTGACCGACAGCGATGAACAGGCCGGTCACCGGAAGCTCGGACGTCTCACCCGTCTTGGTGTTGCGCAGGGTCAGACCGGAGAGCTTCTGGTCACCGTGCACCGTGGCGACCTCGCTGTCCCAGGCGAACTTGATCTTCGGGTCGGCGAAGGCACGCTCCTGCATGGCCTTGGAGGCCCGCAGGGAGTCACGGCGGTGGACGATCGTGACGGACTTGGCGAACCGGGAGAGGAACGTCGCTTCCTCCATGGCGGTGTCACCGCCACCGACGACGGCGATGTCCTGCTCCTTGAAGAAGAAACCGTCACAGGTGGCGCACCAGGAGACGCCGCGTCCGGAGAGCGCGTCCTCGTTCGGGAGACCCAGCTTGCGGTGCTGCGAGCCGGTGGTGACGATCACGGCCTTGGCGCGATGCACCGTTCCGGCGGTGTCCGTGACCGTCTTGATGTCACCGGTGAGGTCGACCGAGACCACGTCGTCCGGGATGAGCTCGGCGCCGAACCGCTCGGCCTGGGCCCGCATGTTGTCCATGAGCTCGGGGCCCATGATCCCGTCCTGGAAGCCCGGGAAGTTCTCCACGTCGGTGGTGTTCATCAGCGCCCCGCCGGCGGTGACGGCGCCTTCGAAGACCAGCGGCTTCAGCGACGCCCGAGCGGTGTACAGGGCGGCGGTGTACCCGGCCGGTCCGGAGCCGATGATGATCACATTGCGGACGTCGCTCACGGGTTCTTCCTCGTCTCTGCGGACTGCCAACTGCCGACTGGGGTCGGTTCCACGACTCTCACCCCACCCAACGGATCCTACGGGGCGTGCATTCCCGAACGGCCGGACCGGCCTGCGGCCCGATTCTTCACGGTCGGGCGTAGGAGTCGGAACGCAGAAGTCGGCCATAGGTGACAGGGGCGCTTCCCACACAGCCGGCGTCGACGACATAGGCCTGGACACGTTCCGGATCGCTCGCGTCCGGCAGGACGACAAGGAACGCCGCAGTGCCTTCGAAGCTGCCCTGTTCCACGGCCAGGGCAGGAGTGTCCCGCCCGGTTCCCCGCTGGACACAGAGTGGCACCTCCACGGCGGGTGCGCGCAGCGGGGTACCGGAGGCGAGGGTGCCAGGGGTGAGGTCCTGCGGGGACTTCGCGTCCGCGGATGGTTCGCCCTCACCGGCTTCGGATGCTTCGGCCTCCGAGTCCACGGGAGCGGGGGCGGCCTTCAGGAGGTGGCGTACCTGCTCTTCGAGAGAGGGGCCCGAGAAGTCCTGCGCACCCTTCGCCGCGGAACCGGCGGCTTGGTCCGCCGAGCTGAGGGAGGCGCCGGGCAGCTGGACCGACTGGAGGAGGAAGGCGCTCACCCCGACCACCGCCGCGCCGAAGACCGAGCCGAGTACGACCGTACGACGACGTCGTGCCGAGCGCCGGCCGGGGCCGGTGGCCCCGCGGGGGCGGCCCGAGGGGCGGGCGGCCGCTCCGGGTTCTCCGGTCCGGTCGTGTGTTTCACGTGAAACAACGCCTGCCGCCGCTCCGGAGGCGGGCACCGGGAAGGGCTCGGCGGCCAGAGCCGCGTCGATACGGGCGGCGATGTCCTCCGGCATGCTCTCCTGGTGGGCTTCATCGCCCCCGCCGGCCAGCAGTGAGCGGATCTCCTCCAGCGAGACCTGGGTGTCGTGGCACTCGGCACAGGACGCGAGATGATGTCGGATGTCTGCTGCCCGGTCAGGGGGAAGCAGACCCTCCGTGAGATCGGAGATCTCCGAGACGTCCGGGTGCTCGACCGCGTCAGTTGCGGATGTCATACGTGGCCACCTCCACCCTTCACAGCGGCGGGATCACCGGCTCCCGCGTCCCGCTCCCCTGACTGCGGTGGGACGGTCGTCCCGGGCGTCCGGTTCCTTTCCACCGCTCCGTCCCCGCTTTCCCCGGCACGCAGATGTCTGAGGAGGGGGAGCAGTCTGGCCCTCCCCCGTGCGCAACGGCTCTTCACCGTGCCGACCGGCACGTCGAGCATGCGGGCCGCCTCCGCGACCGGATAGGCCTGCATGTCGACCAGGACCAGGGCGGCGCGCTGCTCCGCCGGGAGGGTGGCCAGAGCGGCCAGGAGTTCACGGTGCAGGTCCTGACGCTCGGCGGGGGCCTCGGCGGACTCGTGCGGTTCGAGGAGCTGATCGAGCCGCTCCGTGTCCTGGACCGGAGCCGTCTTGCGTGTCGCGGCCTTGCGCGCACGGTCGAGACACGCGTTGACGGTGATGCGGTGCAGCCATGTGGTGACGGCTGACCGGCCGCGGAAGGTGTGCGCCGCGCGGAAGGCCGAGACAAGGGCGTCCTGAACGGCGTCAGCCGCCTCCTCGCGGTCCCCGAGCGTGCGGAGGGCCACGGCCCAGAGGCGGTCACGGTGACGTCGGACGAGCTCACCGAACACGTCGGATTCGCCTGCGACATGGCGTGCCAGCAGGTCCTGGTCACTCATGTCCGCGAATCTGGCGTCGTCCAACGGTGGGCCCCCTCCCCGGCGTCGTCAGTCGGTGATGCGGATGTCCGAGACCTTGCCCCGGTAACGGCCGTCGTCGCCGAACGGCAACTCGGTCAGCCAGACCAGAAGGTACCGCGCCCGCACCGGCTTGTCGGGCTTGAGGGACACCTTCGTCCCGGACCCCTGGGCGAGTGTGGTGAAGGAGTCGGGCGCGGAAGGGATCGACGCACTCTCCGTGGCACGCAGTTCGACCGAGGTGCTGCCCCCCGCGAAGGAGACCTCGACGTTGCCCACCTGCTGGACCTTGCCGAGGTCGAGAACGACACCGACGCCCGACTTCAGCCTGCCGAAATCGGCGGTGGCATAGCCGTCCGTGCGCCAGTAGGAGCCGGGGTCCCCGTCATGCACGTTCTTCGTCGAGTCGGGCTTCTCGGTCCCGTCGCCCAGCGGGTCGTAGTCCTGTGCGTGGACGATGGTGACGGGCTGGGGTTCCGCCGCGTTGTTGTCGTCGCTGCCACCGTCCTCGGTGGTCTGCGTGGTGGAGGGCTCAGTGGTGTCCTTGCTGCGGTCGAGGACGGTCTCGGCCAGCTGCCAGCTGCCGAGGCCGAGAGCCGCGATGAGCAGGGCGGATACCGCCCACTTGAGCGCCTTGCCGGTACGGCTCTGCAGCGGGGGCGGCGGAGCCTGGACGACGGGCTGGGTGACCGCCGCGGCAGGACCGGCCGGATGCCGGCCGTAGGTGCCCTGCTGGTAGGTCGTGCGCTGGTACTCGGGCGGCGGGGCGAAGACCGGCTCCGGAGGCAGGACACGCGGCATGGCCGCCACGGCCTTGGCCAGTTCGTCAGGCGTGGTGCAGGGCTGCTCCTGCCGGGAGGCGGTCGCGCCGTCGTTGGCGAGCGCCCGCATGGCGAGCTCGGAAAGACCCCGGTGGACGCCGGCCCGTACCTGATCGGGCGGAATCAGCCCGAGATCCTTCGGAAGGCCGACGAGACCGTACGCGTCGTTCTCGTAAGGCCAGCGGCGGGTGAGCGCCGCGTAGAGCAGAGCTCCGACGGCCTCGGTGTCCGTGCGCAGCGGCTGCTCCGCGGTGATGCCCCGCAGCGCGGCGTTCACCGCGAGTCCGCGGATCCGGTACTGCCCGGTGGAACTGCGCAGGACGGCGCCCGGAGTGAGCCGCAGATGGGCGAGGCCCTCCCGGTGCGCGGCGGCCATGGCCTGGGAGACCTGGCTCACCAGCTGGTAGGCGTCGTGGGCCTCCAGCGGACCCGCGGCGAGCAGTGTGGTCAGCTCGGTGGCGTCCGGCAGCCATTCGTGCACGACGTAGACGAGGTCGTTCTCCTCCACCGCGTCCAGGACCTGGACGAAGCGGGGATCACCGAGCAGTGCGGACGAACGCGCGGCGGCCAGGACGGAGCGGGCGCGCGGATGGTCGGCGGTGAGCAGATGGACCCCCACCGCCCGGCGCAGCTTCTCGTCGACGGCGCGCCAGCTGCTGAAACCGTCCAGCCGGGTGACGCATTCCTCCAGGCGGTAGCGTCCGGCCAGCTTGTGGCCGCTGTGCAGGTCGGGGGCCGCCGGAACGGCGTCCGAACTCCTGTGGCCGTCCGTGCCGCCAGGGCTCGTTCCCGCCGTGTCCTGGGTGTCTGCCGTCCCGTCGGTCGTGGCCTCGTCCGCCTTGGCGGTCAGCGGCTCGTCGCCGCTGTTGTCGGCCACGTCGACAGCGGCCGTGCTACGTTCCGCCACCGTCGTTCCTGCCTCCCCATCCGTTGCGCGATGCCAGCCAGCTCTGCACAGTCACGCCAATTGTGCCCACACTCCGGCGCTATGCACGACACGCGGTGTCCGGCGATGGTTGTGCGGCCCGGCGGTGCTTCAGCGTCCGAGCCGTCCGCGGACCATGCCGACCATGCCGTTGAGCTCCTCGATACGCATCTTCCTCGCGGCGACGAAGAAGATGCCCAGCAGAACCACGGTGCCGCAGACCAGAGCCACCACCGAACCGCCCGCGCCCTCGCCGAGCGTCCTCAGCAGGGCGAAGCCCACGGCCCCGCCGATCGCGGCCGCGGGGACCGCGGCGAGGCAGAGACGGGCGTAGGTACGCACGACGCGGGCACCGTCGAGATCGCCGCCCAGCCGGTTGCGCAGGCGCCGCCAGGCGATGCCGACGCCCACCGCGTAGGCCAGACCGTAGGAGGCGGCCATGCCGACGACCGCCCACCGGGCCGGCAGGACCACGTAGCACAGGGCGGAGGCGGCGGCGTTGACCGCTGCCACGATGACGGTGTTGTAGAAGGGGGTCCGGGTGTCCTCGTAGGCGTAGAACCCGCGCAGCACGACGTACTGCACGGAGTACGGGATGAGGCCGAGGCCGAAGGCCATCAGGATGAAGCCCATGGAACGGGCCGCCTCGGTGCCGCTGGAGGCGTAGAGCAGGGTGCACATCGGCAGGCCCAGCGCCAGGAAGGTGAAGGCGACGGGCACGATGGCCACGGCGGAGTTCCGCAGCCCCTGCGAGATGTCGTCGCGTACGGCCCCGGGATCGTCGTCATGGGCGGCACGGGAGATCCGCGGCAGCAGGGCCGCCATGACCGAGACGGTGATGATCGCCTGGGGCATGCCCCAGATCAGCTGGGCGTTGGAGTAGGCGAGGAAGCCCGTGCCGTCCTGGCCGGAGAGCTTGCCCGCGGAGGTCGCCAGCTGGGTCACCACGATGACCCCGGCCTGGTTGGCCAGGACGAAGAGGACCGTCCACTTGGCGAGCCTGACCGTTTTTCCGAGCCCGTGGCCCTTCCAGTCGAAGCGGGGCCGGAAGCGGAACCCGGCCTCGCGGAGATAGGGGATCATCGCCAGGGCCTGCACGGTCAGACCGAGCAGGGTGCCGATGCCGAGCAGCCGGACACCCTCCGCGGGGATCGTCTCGACGCCCATCCGGGACTCGGCCGAGGTGCCGTAGACCCAGATGAACAGGCCGAAGGTGACGATCATGACGATGTTGTTCAGGACCGGGGTCCACATCATCGCGCCGAACCTGCCGCGCGCGTTCAGGATCTGGCCCATCACGACGTGGATGCCCATGAAGAAGATGGTCGGCAGGCAGTAGCGGGCGAAGGTGACGGCGACGCTGTTGGCAGCCGCGTCGTTCGCGATGGTCGGCGACATCATGTAGATGAGCCAGGGCGCGGCGAACACCGCGAGGGCGACGATCAAGCCGAGCGCGACCATCACCAGGGTGAGCAGGCGGTTGGCGAATGCCTCGCCCCCGTCCGCGTCCTCCTTCATGGAGCGGACGAGCTGGGGCACGAAGACCGAGTTCAGCCCGCCGCCCACCGTGAGGATGTAGATCATCGTCGGCAGGGTGTACGCGATGGTGAAGCTGTCACCGAGCAGTACGGCACCCAGGGCCGCGGTGATCACCAGGCTGCGGACGAAGCCGGTGAGCCGGGACACCAGGGTGCCGGCCGCCATCAGGGCACTGGACTTCAGTATCCCGGCGGCGCGGCCGGCGGGCTTCGGAGGGACCGGGGCGGCCGCGGGCGCGGGTTCCGGCGCCGCCGGAGGACCGGGCGGGCGTCCCGACCCCTGCTGGTCGCGGAAGAGGTGGGCGAAGGCATCCGGTTCCGTACGGTCGTCGGATGCCTGGGTGACGAGATCGTCCACCCCCACGTACTGGGTGGTCGCCGCGTCGTCCCCGTAGGGGAGGTGCCGTGAAGGGCCTGAGGGCTCCGGTGGCGGCGTCTGGGCCCAGACGCGGGGGTCCGGGGGGTACTGGGCCGCGGGAGGCTGCTGGTAGAGCGCCTGCGGCTGCTGATAGGCCCCCGGCGGTGGCGGAGGGTGGGAGGCGCGGTCGTAGAGCGCCTCGGACACCGGGTCCTGCGCGGCAAGGTCCTGGGAGCGGTACGGGTCGTGGTCGTACGCGTGCTGGAGGTACGGGTCGGGTGTGGCCCATTCCTGGCCGCCGTCCGGCGGACCGCCGGACGAGCCAGCCCCGCCCGCGCCCTGGCCGCGGTCACCGTCGTACGGCGCGTTCATCGAAACCCCACCTCATCGTCCCCGGCCGACCGGCCCCGACAGACATCGCTCAACGGTCCACTTTCTCACCCGTCCCGGAGGGGCTCCCGCTTTCCGGACCGGTGTCCGGTGTCGGGTCACTCGGCTGCCCGGGTTCACCGCCGTCGCTCTCCTGCGCCTCTCCGGCCGCCGCGCGCTTGCGGTGGGTGTACATCCTGATGCCGGCCAGGACGAGCAGCAGGAGGCCGCCGGCGATCACCAGCAGCACGGTGGGAGTGACTTCGGAGACCTTCACGGTGAAGGTCATCTCCTCGCCGTACGGTGTCCCGTCCTCGGTGAAGAGCCGTGCGGTGACCTGGGCCTGGCCGTTGGCGTTGGCCGAGGCGTCGAACTTCACGGACTGGCTGTGCCCACCGGCGATCCTGACCGGCCGCTGGGCCACGGCCTCGCCGTCGCCCAGCTTCAGACGTGCCGCGTTGTTGGACGTCAGGCGCAGTACGAGGTGGTCGATGCCCTGGACCAGTTTGTTCTGCACGGTGACCGGGATGGTCGCGCTGCGTCCGGACAGGGTGACGTCGGACTTCGTGACGAGCTGGACCTCGTTGGTGAGACTCTGCAGATACAGGCGCACCGCGTCGCGGTACCGCTGGGCCTCCAGCGGCCTGCCGCGCCATGAGGTGGACATCGCGCGGTTGACCGCGTTCCCGAACGGGGACACCACCCGCTCGGGCTGGGTGAGGATGACCTGGAAGCTGTCGAGGGAGCTCTGCGTCGTCCGGATGTCCTGGAACGCCTGGGTGGGCAGCTCCTGGCTCCGCAGCTTCTTGGGATAGGCGGAGGTCTTGGGGACCTTGGTGGTGGCCCTGGCGTCGGGCTTCGCCTCGGCCGCCGCGACGAGGTCGAGCGGCTGCGTCCACCGTTGCGCGGACAGGGCCTGCAGGGCACGGGCCATCGTCTGGGCCTGGGCCGCCGTGGGGGTCCGCTGCGGCGCGACGACGATGCTGCGCTCCTTGTCGGGAGCCTGCTCCGTCAGCGCGAGCGTCTGGGCCAGGAACTTCTGCACGGCCGACGTCGAGCTTCCCGCCTTCGCCATGTCGCCCCGGAACGCGGTGGACAGCCGGTGGTCCGCGACCACCGCGGTGGTGCCGCCTCCGATGGGCCGGGCGGCGGTGGGGGTGTACAGCAGGCCACCGCGCTCTTCGAGGCTGTCGCTCCGGGCGATCACCTTGTGTGCGCCGGCCGAGGTGGCGACATCGACGACGGAGGGATCGACGGCACCCTCCACCGGCCAGGCGAAGTCGGTGGACGGTTTCACGTGGAGCACGGTCTCCACCGTCACAGCCGCCACTTCCGTGGCCGTCTGCAGGTGGCCGAGTGTTCCCGAGACGTTCTTGCCGCGGTGGGCGATGGACGCGAGGTCGGGGTCGCCGAACGGCAGCGCCACGACCGAGCCGTCCTTCACCGCCGCCTGCAGCGCGGTCAGCCACTGCTTGGCGATGGGCTGGTTGGTACCGGGAACGGTGGTGTCACCGATCTTGACGCGGTAGTTCTTCGTCATGGCGTCGACGGAGGCCAGCAGATCCGGATCGATCACCCAGGTCACCGGGAGTGAGCTGCCCAGTGAGACCAGCTGCTCCAGCCGGCCGCCCGGTGCGAGCTCGACGGCGAGATCGTCGTCGGCGAAGACAGGCGTCTGCTGCTCGTCGGACCCGGTTTCCGCGGTGACGTGGGACGAGGCGATCAGCGGCCACAGAAAGGTCAGCCCGGTCTTGTTCCGGGTGTCCTCCGGCTGCCAGGGCAGGAACGTCCGCTGGATACCCAGCACCTGGCCGTAGGGGGCGCCGGAGGTCTTTCCGGTGAGGGAGACCCCGAGCTGATAGACCCCGTCCTCGCCCAGGCCCAGCTTGTTCACCGGGACGGCCAGAGTGAAGTCCTGGCTGACGCCGGAGGGGAGCTTCGGGACCTCCACCGTGTACGGATCGCCGAGCCGCGCGGGATCACTGCCCGGCAGATAACCGGTACGCCCGGCCGCCTCGTCGACGGCCGTCCTGCCGGACAGCCTCGGGCCGACGCGTAGGTCGACCACACCGTCGGTGATCGTCTTCTTGCCCCGATTGGTGAGTGTTCCCGAGACCGTGAGGGTGTCCCCCTCGACCGGTGCGCTGGGGGCGAGTGTGTCCAGGGACACGGAGACGGTCCGTGAACCGGTGGGGGTTTTCGCCGTGCCGGCGGCCTGTGCGGGCGGGGCGGCCGGGGAGATGCTCAGGAGCGCGGCCAGCAGGGGCGCCCCGGCCAGCAAGGAGGCTGTGCGCCGGAGCCACCGGCGGGCAGGGGAGATGACCGCCCCCTGGGAGTCTGCCGCCTCGGCCACGCGTACCCGTCCCTCGTCGTCGTTTGGTGTCGGTCCTGCCGGTCTCTGCGTCCACGCATGGTAACGAGGCGCCGGAGTGCTGAGTGCCGGGGACTTCGTCACCTTGATCGAAGAGTCTCGCAGGGCGCCGGGAAACGATGCCGCCCGGGCCGGTCGGTGCACGTACCCTTTTCTGTTGTGCCGAACGCCAACGAAGACAACGCCAGCGCACTGAGCCAGGTGCAGCACCGCGCAGTCAGTGAACTGCTGCGGGTGTCCCCGGTCGCCGACGACCTCGCCCGGAGGTTCCAGGAGGCGGGTTTCCGTCTTGCCCTGGTGGGAGGGTCCGTCCGGGACGCACTGCTCGGCAGGCTCGGCAACGACCTGGACTTCACGACCGACGCCCGGCCGGACGAGGTGCTCAAGATCGTCCGCCCGTGGGCCGACTCGGTGTGGGAGGTCGGGATCGCCTTCGGCACCGTCGGCTCGCAGAAGGACGGCTACCAGATCGAGGTCACGACCTACCGGTCCGAGTCGTACGACCGCACCTCGCGGAAGCCGGAGGTCTCCTACGGCGACTCCATCGAGGACGACCTCGTGCGCCGTGACTTCACGGTCAACGCCATGGCCGTCGCACTGCCGGAGAAGGAGTTCGTCGACCCCCACGGCGGGCTCGAAGACCTGGCCGCCCGGGTGCTGCGCACCCCGGGCACGCCCGAGGAGTCCTTCTCCGACGACCCGCTGCGGATGATGCGCGCCGCGCGCTTCGCCGCTCAGCTGGACTTCGAGGTCGCCCCGGACGTCCTGGCGGCGATGAAGGACATGGCGGGGCGTATCGAGATCGTCTCGGCGGAGCGTGTCCGGGAGGAGCTGAACAAGCTGCTCCTCTCCCCGCACCCCCGCAAGGGACTCGGACTGCTCGTGGAGACGGGGCTCGCCGCTCATGTGCTGCCCGAGCTGCCGGCGCTGCGACTGGAGCGTGACGAGCATCACCGGCACAAGGACGTCTACGAGCACTCGCTGACGGTCCTGGAGCAGGCCATCGACCTGGAGGAGGAGGGCCCCGACCTCGTGCTGCGGCTCGCCGCTCTCCTGCACGACATCGGCAAGCCGAGGACCCGGCGCTTCGAGAAGGACGGCCGTGTCTCGTTCCACCACCACGAAGTGGTGGGCGCGAAGATGGTCAAGAAGCGGATGACGGCGCTCAAGTACTCGAACGACATGGTGAAGGACGTCGCGAGACTCGTGGAACTGCATCTGCGCTTCCACGGCTACGGCGACGGCGAGTGGACCGACTCGGCGGTGCGCAGATACGTGCGGGACGCGGGTCCGCTGCTGGAGCGGCTCCACAAGCTGACGCGTTCGGACTGCACCACGCGCAACAAGCGCAAGGCGAACGCGCTGTCGCGTACCTATGACGGGCTCGAGGAGCGCATCGCGCAGCTGAAGGGCCAGGAGGAGCTGGACGCGATCCGGCCGGACCTCGACGGGAACGAGATCATGCGGATCCTGGACGTCGGTCCCGGCCCCGTGATCGGCAAGGCGTACGCCTTCCTCCTGGAGCTGCGTCTGGAGAACGGCCCCCTGGGGCACGAAGAGGCGGTCGCGGCGCTCAAGCGGTGGTGGGCCGAGCAGGGCTGAGGGCCGTGCGGCCATGTTTCACGTGAAACATGGCCGCATCCAGCGTTCCGCCCCGCGCGCGCGAAGTCGTTTTCAGGGGCGTTGTTTCACGTGAAACGCAGCCGTGGGGCGTCCTTGCCGGCCCCGGTGGAGCATCGCGGCGGACACCGCCGCGTAGAGCACGGCCACCGCGATCACCACCGCGGGAGAGCGTCCGTCGGCCGGGAGGACCAGAGCCGCGACTCCCGCGGCGGCGACGAACGCGACGTTGAACAGGACGTCGTAGAGGGAGAAGACCCTGCCGCGGAAGGCGTCGTCGACGGATGTCTGCACTTCCGTGTCGGTGGCGATCTTGGCTCCCTGTGTCACCAGGCCCAGGACGAAGGCGGCCGCCAGCATCGGCTCGGGCGCGAAGGTCATCCCCAGGGCCGGTTCCAGGACGGCTGCGACGCCCGCGCACAACGCCATCCAGCCGTACCGGCCGAAGCGGCCGACGGTCCAGGGCGACACCACGGCGGCGACGAAGTAGCCCGCCGCGGAGAAGCCGAGGGCCAGGCCCAGCAGTGCCAGTCCACCGGACTCGCTGTCCGACCAGGCGTAGCGGCACAGCATCAGCAGCATGACGGTCAGAGCTCCGTAGCAGAAGCGCATCACCGTCATCGCCGCCAGGGCCCGGGCTGCGTCCCGGCGCTCGGCGAGGTGCCGGAAGCCCGCACCGAGTCCATGGGCGGTGACGGCCAGGGCGTGTCGTAGCCGCACCGCGGGCGCACCCCTGTCCGGCCCGAGGAGTTGCCGGGACAGGGTGAGGGAGACCAGCGCCGACAGGAGGTAGAGGGCGGCACCCAGGAGTACCACCGCTGCGTCGGAGCCGTCGGTCAGCAACCGGATGCCCAGGGCCAGTGCCCCGCCCACGGTGGCGGCGAGCGTGCCGGCGGTGGGAGAGAGGGCGTTGGCGATCACGAGCCGGTCGGGGTCCACCACCCGGGGCAGCGCGGCGGAGAGCCCTGCCAGCACGAAACGGTTGACCGCGGTGACACAGAGGGCCGATACGTAGAACGCCCAGTCCGGCACGGAACTCAGGAGCAGCAGGGCGGTGCAGCACGCGAGCACCGCGCGCAGCAGGTTCCCGTACAGGAAGACCTGGCGGCGCTGCCAGCGGTCCAGCAGGACACCGGCGAACGGGCCGATCAGGGAGTACGGAAGCAGCAGGACGGCCATGGCCGAGGCGATGGCTCCCGGAGTCGCCTGGTTCTCGGGGGAGAAGACCACATAGGTGGCGAGTGCGATCTGGTAGACGCCGTCCGCCGACTGGGAGAGCAGCCGTACGGCCAGGAGGCGACGGAAGTTCCGAAGGCGCAGGAGGACACCCAGATCACGTACGACAGGCATGTGAGCAAGCGTCACATACGTCGGGGGTCCCCGGGCAGGCGGACTGCCCGGGGACCCCCGACGTCATGGGTGCGTACACCCCGCCGATCCGGTGAGGCCCGCGTCGGGGCCCGTCCCGGTGGGCCGTGGTCCCGCATCTCCGTACGGGATCAGCCGGCCGTCATCGGCTGGATCAGCGCTCGACCTCACCGGCGATGAACTTCTCGACGTTGGCACGGGCCTCGTCGTCGAAGTACTGCACCGGCGGGGACTTCATGAAGTAGGAGCTGGCGGAGAGGATCGGGCCGCCGATGCCGCGGTCCTTGGCGATCTTCGCCGCGCGGACGGCGTCGATGATGACACCCGCGGAGTTCGGGGAGTCCCAGACCTCCAGCTTGTACTCCAGGTTCAGCGGAACGTCACCGAAGGCGCGGCCTTCGAGGCGCACGTACGCCCACTTGCGGTCGTCCAGCCAGGCCACGTAGTCCGACGGGCCGATGTGGACGTTGTCCGCACCGAGTTCGCGGTCACGGATCTGCGAGGTGACGGCCTGCGTCTTCGAGATCTTCTTGGACTCCAGGCGCTCACGCTCGAGCATGTTCTTGAAGTCCATGTTGCCGCCGACGTTCAGCTGCATCGTGCGGTCGAGGATGACACCCCGGTCCTCGAAGAGCTTCGCCATCACGCGGTGCGTGATGGTCGCGCCGACCTGCGACTTGATGTCGTCGCCGACGATCGGGACACCGGCCTCGGTGAACTTGTCCGCCCACTCCTTGGTGCCGGCGATGAAGACCGGGAGGGCGTTGACGAAGGCGACCTTGGCGTCGATGGCGCACTGGGCGTAGAACTTCGCCGCGACCTCGGAACCGACGGGCAGGTAGCAGACGAGTACGTCGACCTGCTTGTCCTTGAGGACCTGGACGACGTCGACCGGCGCCTCGGCGGACTCCTCGATCGTCTCGCGGTAGTACTTGCCCAGGCCGTCGTGGGTGTGGCCGCGCTGGACGGTCACGCCCGTGCTCGGCACGTCGGCGATCTTGATGGTGTTGTTCTCGCTGGCGCCGATGGCGTCCGCGAGGTCGAGTCCGACCTTCTTCGCGTCGACGTCGAAGGCGGCGACGAACTCGACGTCACTCACGTGGTAGTCGCCGAACTGGACGTGCATCAGGCCGGGCACCTTGCCGGCCGGATCGGCGTCCTTGTAGTACTCGACGCCCTGCACCAGCGAGGCGGCGCAGTTGCCCACGCCGACGATGGCTACGCGAACCGAACCCATGCCGATTGCTCCCTGTGTGTTCTCTGTGTACTCCGGCGCGGCCGTGCGGGCCGCGGGAGGTCACTTGGTGTCGTCGGACGGATCCGGCCGGGTGTTGTCCCGGTTCCGGGGCAGGCCGCCCGTCTCTCCTGATGTGTCGTGCCGAGTGGAGCCCTCGGGCGAGGATCGGCGTTGATCCCGTCCCGACCGCTCGCTCTCGATGAGCTCGTTCAGCCAGCGCACCTCGCGCTCCACGGACTCCATGCCGTGCCGCTGCAGTTCGAGCGTGTAGTCGTCGAGTCGTTCCCGGGTGCGGGCCAGTGAGGCGCGCATCTTTTCGAGGCGCTCTTCGAGCCTGCTGCGCCGGCCTTCGAGCACCCTCATCCGCACCTCGCGCTCCGTCTGCCCGAAGAAGGCGAAACGAGCGGCGAAATGCTCGTCCTCCCAGGCGTCGGGGCCGGTGTGCGAGAGCAGCTCCTCGAAGTGCTCCTTACCTTCTGCCGTCAACCGGTAGACGATCTTGGCGCGCCTTCCCGCCAGCGAGGACGTGGAGGCGACTCCACGTCCGGACGCGGGGGGCGGAGCGGCCTCGCCACCGGTCTCCTCGATCAACCAGCCGTTGGCGACCAGCGTCTTGAGGCAGGGGTAGAGCGTGCCGTAGCTGAACGCGCGGAAGATGCCCAACGAGGTGTTGAGGCGCTTGCGCAGTTCGTACCCGTGCATCGGGGACTCACGAAGCAGGCCGAGCACCGCGAATTCGAGGATGCCGGAGCGTCTGCTCACGTTCACGTCCTCCTTCGACGGGTGGCTCCGCTGAGCTCGTGGGCCCACCTTATGCCGTGCTGATGTATCGACTCGATACATCAGCACGATAGATCGGCTCGTGATGTTCGACAAGGGGCGTATTCGTGAGCGGCGTCACATTGGTGATTCATGGAGAGCGACTTGCGTTATTTGGGGTGAAGTTCGGCTCCAGGAGGTTTTTGACCGTGCGTAGTCTGTGCGGCATGCAGACCACCGGGAACCGCGAGACGCCGTCGAGCGTCAGACATCGCGGACTGCCGGATGTACTGCGGATGAGCCTTCCGCAGGGCTTGTCCGCAATTCGGGGGGACCGGAACTCAACTGCCGCTTCCAGGCGCTCTCGCCTGCCCGAGGAGTAGTCGTTCGATGAGCGAGCACCGTCGCAAACCGCCGCAATCGCAGGGCGGCGGACGTGCCGCGGCCAGACGAGCCGCCCAGCAGCCCTCCGGACGCCGTGAGTCGTCACGCAGGGCGACGTCGTCATCACCTTCCGAGCCGTACGACGACGAGCCGTCGTACGGCGGACGTGCCGAGGCCCGCAGAGCCGCCCAGCGCGGCGGGGGCGGGAGCGGGGGCGGCAGACGGCGCGGAGCCGGTGAGGGCCGGGGCGGCCGCGCGGCGGAGAGCCGCTCCGGCAAGAAGCGCCTCATCGACTACCCGCGCGCCGGAAAGTACGGCTTCCGCCGCTGGGTGCCGTCCTGGAAGCTGGTCACCGGCCTGTGCCTGGCCTTCCTCGGCACCATGATGGGCGTCGCGGGGCTCGCGTACGCGCTGGTCGTGCCGCCCGAGCTGAAGGACATCGCCACGGCGCAGAACAACGTCTACTACTGGGCCGACGGCACCCAGATGGTGGCGACCGGCGGTTCCGTCAACCGCCAGGAGCTCACGTACGCCCAGATCCCCGAGGAGATGCGGAACGCCGTGATCTCCGCGGAGAACAAGTCGTTCGACACCGACAAGGGCATCGACCCCATGGGCATCGCCCGCGCCGTCTACAACATGGCGCTGGGCGGCGAGACCCAGGGTGGATCCACGATCACCCAGCAGTACGTGAAGAACTCGATGCTCTCGCAGGACCAGACCATCAGCCGGAAGGTCAAGGAACTCTTCATCACGCTCAAGGTCGGCAACACGGTCGGCAAGGAGGAGGTGATGGAGGGGTACCTCAACGTCTCCTACTACGGCCGGGGCGCCTCCGGCCTCCAGGCCGCGGCACGCACGTACTTCGGCAAGGACGCCTCGGAGCTCGACGCGAGCGAGTGCGCCTTCCTCGCGACCCTGCTCAAGGGCCCCACGTACTACGACCCGGCCGGCCACCCCGAGATCGACCCCAAGCAGGCCACCGAGGAGGCGAACACCGAACGCGCCCAGAGGCGCTGGAAGTGGATCCTCGACGAAGAGGTCAAGGACGGCCGGCTGAGCGCCGAGGAACGCGCGAAGTACACGGAGTTCCCCAAGCTGCAGGAGCCGAAGAAGGAGGCCAAGCTGGGCGGTCAGACCGGCTACCTGGTCGACCTGGCCACGGACTACTTCCTCGCGCACAACGAGCAGAACATCACCGAGCAGCAGCTGGCCCGGGGCGGTTACGAGATCCACACGACCTTCGACAAGAAGAAGGTCAAGCAGCTCGAAACCGCCGTCACCAGGGTCTACAAGGAGAAGATCGACGAGAAGGCGCGGCCGACCCTGGACTCGCACGTGGAGTTCGGCGGCGCCTCGATCGACACCAAGACCGGCGCGATCCTCGCCACCTACGGCGGGCAGGACGCGACGAAGCACTACACCAACAACGCCGACGCGACCGGTGCGCAGGTCGGGTCGACGTTCAAGCCGTTCGTCCTCGCCGCCGGCATGCAGTACGGCAAGCGCGACCCGAAGCTGGGCCCGGACCAGGGCGAGTCCGACCGCACCCCGGTCTCACCGAAGAGCATCTACAACGGTGACCACGACCTCAAGATCAAGAACTACAACGGTGAGATCTGGGAGGACAAGGACGGCAACCAGTGGCGCCAGGCCAACGACGGTGACCACTCCTACGGCGACATCACCCTGCGGTACGCCATGGAGCAGTCCGCCAACTCCCCCTACGTCCAGCTCGGCATGGACGTCGGCACCGACAAGGTGAAGGAGGTGGCACTCGCCGCGGGGCTGCGGGACGACAGCTTCATGGCGGACGCCACCGTCCCGTCGTACTCGATCGGGACGTCCTCGCCCAGCGCCATCCGGATGGCCGGCGCCTACGCCACCTTCGCCACCAGCGGCAAGCAGAACGAGCCCTACTCCGTCAAGGAGGTCAAGCACAAGGGCGTGGTCATCTACGAGCACGAGAAGAAGACCAAGACCGCGATGGACTCCGTCATCGCGGACAACGTCACCGACGTGCTGAAGAACGTCGTCGAGAACGGCACGGGCAAGCCCGCGCGGCTCGAAGGACGCGACGCGGCGGGCAAGACCGGTACCACCGACGGCAACAGGTCGGCCTGGTTCGTCGGATACACCCCGCAGATCTCCACCGCGGTCAGCATGTTCCGGCTCGACGACGACGAGAAGAACAAGGACAGGGACTTCCTGGAGATGTTCGGGACGGGCGGCGAGGAGAAGATCCACGGTGCCTCGTTCCCCGCGCAGATCTGGCACGACTACATGACCGGCGCGATGAAGGGCAAGGAGGTGCTGAGCTTCCCGAAGCCGGAGCCCTACGGCGACACGCTCTACGGCGGCGGCGCGGTCAGCCCCAGCCCCAGCCCCAGCCCGACCCCCTCGCCGTCCGAGTCGAGCAAGGCGCCCGAGTCGCCCACCCCGACGCCTCCGTCCCCGTCCCCCACGCCGAGCGACTCCTGCGGCCCGTTCCAGTGGGACTGCGGGAACAACAACAACGGCGGGGCGAACAACGGCAACGACAACGCCGGGACCACGGAGGGCTCCAGCAACGGTTCGGACGCCGGTACCAGCGAGGGCACCACGGAGGGCTCCAGCAGCGGTTCGGACGCCGGTACCAGCGAGGGCACCACGGAAGGCAACACCAACGGCAACACCAACGGCAACGGCGCCAACCAGGGCGGGTGGCTCGGAGGGGGCGGCGGCGGTTAGACGGTGACCGGGTCCCGCACAGGGACCCGGCACGCACGACGGAACAGGGCCCGCCGGCACCGCTCAGGTGCGGGCGGGCCCCGCGCGTGTCCCCGCACGCCCGCTCCCGCACACAGCGCCGTACGGCAGGATGTGCGGCATGCCAAGCGCAGAGGAAACGAGCGTGCACCAGGAGCGGCCGGCCGTCCGGCCCACGGAGCAGGACGAGATCGCGGCGGCCGGGAGCGAGCTGATCGGCGGCCCGGTGGGCCGCTGGGCCCGCACCGGCACCGGCCCGCTCACCCCGGTCCGCGTGATGGTGCTCGTGGCGATCGGGATGTTCGCCCTCGGCATGGTGCAGAAACTGCC
The DNA here is from genome assembly GCF_008704555.1 of Streptomyces nitrosporeus. NCBI lineage: Bacteria > Bacillati > Actinomycetota > Actinomycetes > Kitasatosporales > Streptomycetaceae > Streptomyces > Streptomyces nitrosporeus. The sequence continues at coordinate 3,782,798 of NZ_CP023702.1, read as the reverse complement.
GTGCTACGACGCGGCGTGGTTCCAGGGGGTGAACTCGCAGTACACCCACGCGTGCTACTCCGACATCCCGCACCTCTACGTCGGACGCGGCTTCGCCGACGGGCTGATCCCCTACGCCGACCGCCTGAACGGCGACATGGAGTACCTCGAATACCCGGTGCTCACCGGGCTGTTCATGCAGGTCGCCTCATGGCTGACACCGGCCTCGGACACCGACACCGCGCAACTGCGTGAGCAGATGTACTGGATGGCCAACGCGGGCATGCTGATGATCTGCGCGGTCGTCATCGTCGTCTGCGTCGCCCGCACCCACCGCGACCGCCCCTGGGACGGTCTCCTCGTCGCCCTCGCGCCCGCCTTCGCCCTCACCGCGACGATCAACTGGGACCTGTTCGCCGGTGCCCTGACCGCCGCGGCGATGCTCATGTGGTCGCGCGGCAGGGCCTTCGCCTTCGGCGTCCTCATCGGGCTGGCGACGGCGGCCAAGCTCTACCCGGTCCTCCTGCTGGGTCCGCTGCTCGTCCTGTGCCTGCGGGCCGGCAGGACGAGGGAGTTCGGCAAGGCCCTGACCGGCGCCGTGGCCGCGTGGCTGGTGGTGAACCTGCCGGTCATGCTCCACTCCCCCGAGGGGTGGAAGAAGTTCTACACCTTCAGCCAGGAACGGCAGATCGACTTCGGCTCGTTCTGGCTGGTCATCACCCAGCGCACCGGCAAGCCCATCGACGTCGGCACGGTGAACACCGCCTCCGTGCTCCTGATGATCGTGCTGTGCGCGGGGATCGCCGGGCTGGCGCTCGGCGCCCGGCGCCGGCCGAGGTTCGCCCAGCTCGCCTTCCTGGTGGTGGCCGCCTTCATTCTGACGAACAAGGTCTACTCACCGCAGTACGTGCTGTGGCTGATCCCGCTCGCCGCGCTGGCCAGGCCCCGCTGGCGCGACTTCCTGATCTGGCAGGCGTGCGAGGTCATGTACTTCCTGGGCATCTGGATGTACCTCGCCTACACGATGGGCGGCGACCGGCACCAGGGGCTCCCGGAGGACGGCTACCAGGTGGCGATCGCGCTGCACCTGCTGGGCACGCTGTACCTGTGCGCCGTGGTCGTCAGGGACATCCTGATGCCGGAGCGCGACCCGGTGCGCCGCGACGGCTCCGACGACCCGTCGGGCGGGGTGCTCGACGGGGCACCGGACACCGTCGCCCTCGGCAGGGCCGTGCGGGAGCCCGGCCGGCCGGAGGAGGCGGGGGACGAGGCGGGGAGCGCCCCGCCCGCCCACTGAGGGGCGCGCGGTCCTACCGGTCCACCAGGCGGTCGAACTGGGTGGTGGTGTGGCGCAGATGGGCCACCAGTTCGTCCCCCACCTTCGGTTCCTGCGCGTCCGCGGGGACGAACAGGATCGACACCTGCATGTGCGGCGGCTCGGCGAACCAGCGCTGCTTGCCCGCCCAGACGAACGGCGACAGATTGCGGTTGACCGTGGCCAGTCCGGCCCGGGCGACCCCCTTGGCCCGGGGCATCACACCGTGCAGCGCCTTGGGCGCCTCCAGCCCGACCCCGTGCGACGTACCGCCCGCCACGACGACCAGCCAGCCGTCGGAGGCGGCCTTCTGCTGGCGGTAGCCGAAGCGGTCGCCCTTGGCGACGCGCGTGACGTCGAGCACCGAGCCGCGGTACTCCGTCGCCTCGTGGTCGCCCAGCCACAGCCGGGTGCCGATACGCGCGCGGAAACGGGTCTGCGGGAACTGCTGCTGGAGCCGTGCGAGTTCCTCGGCCCCCAGGTGGCTGACGAACATGGTGTGCAGGGGGAGCCGGTTGGCGCGCAGCCGGTCCATCCAGGCGATGACCTCCTCCACCGCGTCCGAACCGTCCGTGCGGTCCAGCGGCAGGTGCAGCGCGAACCCTTCGAGGCGTACGTCCTCGATCGCCGCGTGCAGCTGGCCGAGCTCCTCCTCCCTGACGCCGTGGCGCTTCATCGAGCTCATGCACTCGATGACCACCCGGGCGCCCACCAGGGCGTGCACACCGTCGACCGAGGAGACCGACCTGATGACGCGGTCGGGCAGCGGAACCGGCTCCTCACCCCGCCGGAAGGGGGTGAGCACCAGCAGGTCGCCGCTGAACCAGTCCTTGATCCGGGCGGCCTCGTAGGTGGTGCCGACGGCCAGGGTGTCGGAGCCGAAGCGGATCGCCTCGTCGGCCAGCCGCTCGTGGCCGAAACCGTACCCGTTGCCCTTGCAGACGGGTACGAGACCGGGGAACCGGTCCAGCACGGACTTCTGGTGCGCCCGCCAGCGCGCGGTGTCGACGTAGAGGGAGAGCGCCATGGCCGGCCCGGAACCTTTCTGGTGGCTGCGGTTGATCTGAGCAGTGAGGAGGTGTCGAGGGGTGCTGACCGGACGGTCAGCGGCGGGACATATACATGTCGAGCGCCTTGTGGAGCAGCTTGTTGAGGGGGAAGTCCCACTCGCCGACGTACTCGACGGCTTCCCCGCCGGTGCCGACCTTGAACTGGATCAGGCCGAACAGATGGTCGGTCTCGTCCAGCGAGTCGCTGATGCCCCGGAGGTCGTAGACGGTGGCACCCATCGCGTACGCGTCACGCAGCATCCGCCACTGCATGGCGTTCGACGGCCTGACCTCGCGCCCGATGTTGTCCGAGGCCCCGTAGGAGTACCAGACGTGCCCGCCGACCACGAGCATCGTGGCGGCGGAGAGGTTCACCCCGTTGTGCCGGGCGAAGTACAGGCGCATGCGGTTGGGGTCCTCGGTGTTGAGCACCGTCCACATCCGCTGGAAGTACGACAGGGGGCGCGGGCGGAAGCGGTCGCGCACCGCGGTGATCTCGTACAGCCGCTGCCACTCGGCCAGGTCCTCGTAGCCGCCCTGGACGACCTCGACGCCCGCCTTCTCGGCCTTCTTGATGTTGCGCCGCCAGAGCTGGTTGAAGCCCTTGAGGACGTCCTCCAGGGAGCGGTTCGCCAGGGGCACCTGGAAGACGTAACGGGGCTGTACGTCGCCGAACCCCGCTCCGCCGTCCTCGCCCTGCTGCCAGCCCATCTTCCGCAGCCGGTCGGAGACCTCGAAGGCCCGCGGCTCGATGTGGGTGGCCTCGATGTCGCGCAGCCGCTTGACCTCGGGGTCCTGGATGCCCGCCTTGATGGCCGTGGAGTCCCAGCGGCGGATGACCACCGGCGGACCCATCTTCACGGAGAAGGCACCCTGCTGCTTCAGGTGCGCGAGCATCGGCTGGAGCCAGTCGTCGAGGTTGGGGGCGTACCAGTTGATGACCGGGCCCTCGGGGAGGTAGGCCAGGTAGCGCTTGATCTTGGGCAGCTGGCGGTAGAGCACCAGGCCCGCGCCGACCATCTCGCCGGTCCTGTCGAACCAGCCCAGGCTCTCCGAGCGCCACTCGGTCTTCACGTCCGCCCACGCCGGGACCTGGCAGTGGCTCGCCGAGGGGAGACTCTGGACGTACGCCAGATGCTGTTCTCGGCTGATGGTCCTCAGGGTCAGGCTCATGCGGGGCGCTCCTCGGCAGGTGTGTCCCCATCGGTTCAGGGGCTCCGGCTCTCGCGCCGAAGCCTACTGTGACCGGCAGGGGCCCGGCCCGGCCCCGTCGGGACCGGGCCGGGCCCCTGCCGCGCGGAGCCGTGGACCCGGCATCGCGCGGCGCGCCCCGGAGGGCGCCGGCCGCCGCTCTGCCGGTCAGGTGATCACGCCTCCGAAGAGGCCGCCGTGCGCCATGCCGAGGAGGAACCCCACCCCGGACGAGCCCATGCCCATGATGAAGGCGAACCGCTGCCAGGTCGTCCGGGAGATGTACTGGCCGTAGGCGCCGGTCAGCAGGCCGACGAGCCCGGCCCATGAGCTGACCAGGTGAAGGTCGTGGAACATCGCCGAGACGAAGGCGAGGACCCCCAGGACCCCCGCCACCCCCATCAGCGCCTCCTGGAGCGGGTGCGGACGGCCGTCCGTCGCGAAGAGTGAACCGTTGGCCGGGCGGGGGCGGGCCTCCCTGCTGGGAGCGGGCCGGCCGCCGGCGGGGCGGATGGTCTGTGCCATGGAGCACCTCCTGGCCGAGCGGGCGGTGCGATGTAGCGCCTCTCACACCGCATCTGCCTCGATTGTGCGCCCCGGACACCGGATTTCAACCGGAAGGCGGTCTGCGGGTACTCTGTACGGTCTGCACCGGTGTCTGCCCTGAAGCCGTCCCCGCGCCCCGCTCCCGAACCCCTCCGGGGTCCCCCCGGAACATCGGGAAGGGCGTTGTCAGTGGCGGCTGTTTCACTCGGAGACACTGTTGCTCAACGCATCACGACCCTCCTGCCACGGAACGACCGTGGCCGCTGAGTCCAAAGGAGGTGGGTTCCACATGCGTCACTACGAGGTGATGGTCATCCTCGACCCCGATCTCGAGGAGCGAGCTGTCTCCCCGCTGATCGAGAACTTCCTCTCCGTCGTCCGTGAGGGCAACGGAAAGGTCGAGAAGGTCGACACCTGGGGCCGTCGTCGTCTCTCTTACGAGATCAAGAAGAAGCCCGAGGGCATCTACTCGGTCATCGACCTGCAGGCAGAGCCCGCGGTCGTCAAGGAGCTCGACCGACAGATGAACCTGAACGAGTCGGTCCTCCGGACCAAGGTCCTCCGTCCCGAGGTCCACTGAGCGTCCAGCTCGGTGCTCATCGGGTTCGAGTAGCAAGCAGCCAGAAGCAATCCCCGCCGAGAGGTTCATCCATGGCAGGCGAGACCGTCATCACGGTCGTCGGCAATCTCGTCGACGACCCCGAGCTGCGCTTCACCCCGTCCGGTGCGGCGGTCGCGAAGTTCCGTGTCGCGTCCACTCCCCGCATCTTCGACCGGCAGACCAATGAGTGGAAGGACGGCGAAGGCCTGTTCCTCACCTGCTCGGTCTGGCGTCAGGCGGCGGAGAACGTCGCGGAGTCGCTCCAGCGCGGCATGCGCGTGGTCGTGCAGGGCCGGCTGAAGCAGCGGTCCTACGAGGACCGCGAGGGCGTCAAGCGCACGGTCTACGAGCTGGATGTCGAGGAAGTCGGCCCCAGCCTCAAGAACGCCACGGCCAAGGTCACCAAGACCACCGGTCGCGGCGGTCAGGGCGGCCAGGGTGGATACGGCGGCGGTCAGCAGGGCGGCGGCAACTGGGGCGGCGGTCCCGGTGGCGGCGGCCAGCAGGGCGGCGGCGCTCCGGCCGACGACCCCTGGGCCACCGGCGGTTCCGCCGGCGGACAGGGCGGCGGCCAGCAGGGCGGCGGGGGCAGCTGGGGTGGAAACTCCGGCGGTTCCGGCGGCGGCTACTCGGACGAGCCTCCCTTCTAGGGCTGCTCGTACCCCCACTTCTTGATCACACAGGAGAAACACCATGGCGAAGCCGCCTGTGCGCAAGCCTAAGAAGAAGGTCTGCGCTTTCTGCAAGGACAAGACCCAGTACGTGGACTACAAGGACACGAACATGCTGCGGAAGTTCATTTCCGACCGTGGCAAGATCCGTGCCCGCCGCGTGACCGGCAACTGCACGCAGCACCAGCGTGACGTCGCCACGGCAGTCAAGAACAGCCGTGAGATGGCGCTGCTGCCCTACACGTCCACCGCGCGATAAGGGAAGGGTGACCGAATCATGAAGATCATCCTCACCCACGAGGTCACTGGCCTCGGTGCCGCCGGCGACGTCGTGGACGTCAAGGACGGGTACGCCCGTAACTACCTGGTTCCGCGTGGCTTCGCCATCCGCTGGACCAAGGGTGGCGAGAAGGACGTGGCGCAGATCCGCCGCGCCCGCAAGATCCACGAGATCGCGACGATCGAGCAGGCCAACGAGATCAAGGCCAAGCTCGAAGCCGTGAAGGTGCGTCTGGCTGTTCGCTCCGGCGACGCCGGCCGTCTCTTCGGCTCCGTCACCCCGGCCGACATCGCCTCGGCGATCAAGACCGCGGGTGGTCCGGACGTCGACAAGCGTCGCGTCGAGCTCGGCTCGCCGATCAAGACGCTGGGTGGACACCAGGTGTCCGTCCGTCTGCACCCCGAGGTTGCCGCGACGCTCGGTATCGAGGTCGTCGCCGCCTGATGAGGGCGCGGCTCGGCAGAGCTGGATGAAGGGCCGCACCCCTCGGGGTGCGGCCCTTCGCCTTTCCCTCTTCGGGAGGCCCGGTTTCACGTGAAACAGGAACCGGTGCCGTAGCCGGAACCCGGCGAGGGCCGGCCGGTACGGCGCGGCGGACCCGCCGAGGGGCGGCGGATCCAGCGGCGCGAGCTCCGCGGAAGGGCGGGGTCCCGCCACTCAGCGGGATGCACCGGTCACGATCCAGCGCCCGGACCGGGTACGCAGCCAGAGAGTGACCAGGCGGACCGCCATCATCAGGCCCATGGCCCACCAGAGGGCGGTGAGCCCTCCGCCGAGTTCGGGTACGAGGACTGCCACCGGAGCGAAGACGGCCAGCGTCAGCAGCATGGCCCAGGCCAGATAGCGGCCGTCCCCGGCGCCCATCAGCACACCGTCCAGGACGAAGACCACACCGGCGACCGGCTGGGTGAGCGCGACGACGAGCAGGGCCGGCAGCAGGGTGTCCTGGACGGAGGTGTCGCTGGTGAACAGAGGGATGAACAGGGGACGGGCCACTACGATCAGGACTCCGATCACCACGCCGGAGGCGATGCCCCACTCGACCATCCGCCGGCAGGCTTCCCGGGCGCCCTTGGCGTCGTCGGCCCCCAGATAGCGGCCGATGATCGCCTGGCCCGCGATGGCGATGGCATCGAGCGCGAACGCCGTGAGGCTCCACAGGGAGAGGACGATCTGGTGTGCGGCGATGTCGGTGTCGCCGAGCCGGGCGGCGACCGCGGTGGCGATCATCAGGACCGCGCGCAGCGAGAGGGTACGTACGAGCAGGGGCACACCCGCCCGTGCGCAGGCCCGGATTCCCGCGGCGTCAGGACGGAGCGAGGCGCCGTGCCGCCGGGCTCCGCGTACCACCACGAGCAGGTAGACGAGCGCCATGCCGACCTGGGCGATCACCGTTCCCCAGGCGGATCCCGCGATGCCGAGGCCGGCGCCGTAGACGAGTACCGCGTTGAGGATGCCGTTGACGGCGAAACCGCCGATGGCGACGTAGAGAGGTGTCCGGGTGTCCTGGAGACCGCGCAGCACACCTGTCGCCGCGAGTACCACCAGCATGGCGGGGATGCCGAAGCTGGAGATCCGCAGATAGGTGACGGCGTACGGTGCGGCGGTGTCCGACGCTCCGAAGACCTCGATGAGCCAGGGGGCCAGCGGAAGCGTGAGGGCGACGACGGCTGCGCCGAGCAGCAGGGCCAGCCAGATGCCGTCCATACCCTGGCGGATCGCGGCGGGCAGGTCGCCCGCGCCCACCCGGCGGGCGACGGCGGCCGTGGTGGCGTACGCGAGGAAGACGAAGATGCTCACCGCGGTGGTCAGCAGAGCGGCGGCGACGGCGAGACCCGCCAGTTGCGGGGTGCCGAGATGCCCGACGATGGCGCTGTCGACCATGACGAACAGGGGCTCGGCGACGAGTGCGCCGAAGGCCGGAACGGCGAGGGCGAAGATCTCGCGGTCGTGCCGGCGGCGGGAGCGCTGAGGGGGCGCGGGATCCTCGGACATGGGGGCCAATCTAATCTTCCACAGGTAAGAGATGCAATGGCTCTTTATCCCTTACGGGGGAAGCTATGGGAAGGGCTGCGGCGGGACGAGCCCGTGGATCTGGGTGAGCAGGCGAAAGTTTTTCTCCCCCACAGTCGGTGGATGGAGAAATGCCTGGTCAGATGGGTCACTGGTGCAGGCGTATGAGTTTGTCCACAGTTCTTTCCCCCGGTCCGTGCACAGGATCCGGCGGGTTCTCCACAGCATCTGGTCAGTCGTCCACATGGCCTGTGGATAACCGGATTGGCTGACGGTTCGGACGGGCCTACCGTGGACCGGCGCCCGTACTACGTTCCGGCTCGGAAGCCCACAGAACTCGACGCGTCGGAACCGGAGTCGGGCGTCTTTTTTGTCGGTGTTGTGCCGTAAGAAAGAGTGGCACGGCATAGGTCCGCGAAGCGGACGGGAGGAGGTGGCCCGGTGAGCATTCCCGAGCCTTTGGACGATCCCTGGACCGACATCGGTCCCGGCGACCGTCTTCCTGTGTCCCGTCAGCGCCGCGGGGAGGGCAAGGGCCGGGAGGAGCAGCACGAGCGCGGCCGGGACAGCGGCTGGGACAGCGGCCCGTCCGGCTTCGAGAGGGTGCCCCCGCAGGACCTCGACGCCGAGCAGTCCGTCCTGGGCGGCATGCTGCTGTCCAAGGACGCGATCGCCGATGTCGTGGAGATCCTCAAGGGCCATGACTTCTACCGTCCCGCCCATGAGACCGTCTACACGGCGATCCTCGACCTCTACGCCAAGGGCGAGCCGGCGGACCCCATCACGGTCGCGGCCGAGCTGGTCAAGCGCGGTGAGATCACCAAGGTGGGCGGGGCTCCCTATCTCCACACCCTGGTCCAGTCGGTCCCGACCGCGGCCAACGCTTCGTACTACGCGGAGATCGTCCACGAACGCGCGGTCCTCCGCCGCCTCGTCGAGGCCGGTACGAAGATCACGCAGATGGGATACGCGGCCGACGGGGACGTCGACGAGATCGTGAACTCGGCGCAGGCCGAGATCTACGCCGTGACCGAGCAGCGCACCAGCGAGGACTACCTGCCGCTGGGCGACATCATGGAGGGCGCGCTCGACGAGATCGAGGCGATCGGTTCCCGCAGCGGGGAGATGACCGGTGTGCCCACCGGGTTCACCGACCTCGACTCCCTGACGAACGGTCTGCACCCCGGCCAGATGATCGTCATCGCGGCCCGCCCCGCCATGGGCAAGTCGACGCTGGCGCTCGACTTCGCCCGCGCGTGTTCGATCAAGAGCAACCTGCCGAGTGTGATCTTCTCCCTCGAGATGGGCCGCAACGAGATCGCGATGCGCCTGTTGTCCGCCGAGGCGAGGGTGGCCCTGCACCACATGCGGTCCGGCACGATGACCGACGAGGACTGGACGCGGCTGGCCCGGCGGATGCCGGACGTCTCGGCCGCTCCGCTGTACATCGACGACTCGCCGAACCTCTCCATGATGGAGATCCGCGCGAAGTGCCGCCGGCTCAAGCAGCGCAACGACCTCAAACTGGTGGTCATCGACTACCTGCAGCTGATGCAGTCCGGTGGCGCGAAGCGGGCCGAGAGCCGGCAGCAGGAGGTCTCGGACATGTCCCGGAACCTCAAACTGCTCGCCAAGGAACTGGAGATCCCCGTCATCGCGCTCTCGCAGCTGAACCGTGGCCCCGAACAGCGCACGGACAAGAAGCCGATGGTCTCCGACCTCCGCGAGTCCGGATCCATCGAGCAGGACGCGGACATGGTGATCCTGCTGCACCGTGAGGACGCCTACGAGAAGGAGTCACCGCGAGCGGGCGAGGCGGACCTGATCGTGGCCAAGCACCGTAACGGTCCGACGGCGACGATCACCGTGGCCTTCCAGGGGCACTACTCGCGCTTCGTGGACATGGCGCAGACCTGATCCCGTCCGGTCGCGGGGCCCCGGGCCGTGTGCCGGTTTCTCCTGGTCCGGGGCCGGGTCCGTGCCGGATCCGACCCCGGGCCAGGAGACGTGCGGGCGGCGGGTGCGGGGTCCTCGTGTGCCGCGCGCCTTCCGGGAGGGCCCGGCGAAGCGCTGCGGGGGGTTCGGCCCGCCGTTCCGTGAGACGGCCCGCTGCTCCGTGCGACCGCTCGCGGTTCCGTGCAACGGCCTGCTGCTCCACGCGCCCGCCCGCCGCTCTGTGCGACCCGGCCGGGAAGGGCTCAGACGACCAGGACCCGGCGCCCGCGCGTGTGACCGGCACGGCTGCCGGTAGGGGCCGCCGGGGCCTCGGCCAGTCCGTACGCCTTATCGACCGGGATGTGGAGCCGGCCCCGCGAGATCAGGTCGACGGCCTCGGCGAGCGCCGCCGACACGCTTCCCGCCACGCCGGAGAACCGGGCACCGAAGTCCGGCGCACCGAGATCGGCGAGGGAGACGACCCTCTCCGGACTCCTGGTCAGCTCGACCAGCTCGCGGATCACCCCCGAGCCGGCCAGGTCGAGAGCCGCGTCGACGTCGCCGAGCCGCCGGACCCGCTCGACCCAGCCCTCGCCGTACGTGGTGGCGATGGCGCCGAGGCCGCGCAGATACTCCTGGTTCGCGGCACCGGCCGTACCGATCACCGTGATGCCGCGGTCCCGGGCGATCTGCAGCACCGCTGATCCGACTCCCCCGGACGCGCCGCTGACGAGGAGCGTCTGCCCGGGCCGCACACCGACCTCGCGGATGACGCCCAGCGCGGTCTCCACCACGGAGGGGTACCCGGCCGCCTCCTCGAACGTCAGCCCCTCGGGCATCCGGGCCCATGCCGTCAGCACGGCGAAATCGGCGTAGGTGCTGGAGCCCTCACCGAACCCCCGGCCGCCGGCCTCGACCCCCACGACCCCCTCGCCGACCTCGTCCACCACCCCGGCGGCGTCGAGTCCGACCCGGAGGGCAACTCGACCGGACGGCCCCCAGGACCTGGCCCTCACGGATCCTCCAGACGACGGGATTCACACCCGCCGCCCGTACGGCGATGCGTATCCGGCCGGGGCCCGCGTGGGGCTCCTCGGCGTCGGCCAGCCGCAGAACGTGCAGTCGGCCGAACTCACGCGGTGGGCATCCGTGATGTGGCTGCCGAGGCCGACGCGGCCGTCACCACGCTCTTCTCCCACTTCGCCTCGAAAGAGGCCCTGGTTTTCGAGCAGGGCGAGGACTTCGAGCAGCGCCTCACGGCTGCGGTCACCGGCCGGGCGGCGCACGAGCCACTCATCCCCGCGCTGCGCCGGGAGACCCTGGCCCTGGTGCGGCACTGCACCGCGGACAGCGCCGCCCCGGTCCGGCACATGATCGACACCCCCGCCGCCCTGCGGAAATACGACGAGTCGCTCCGCCTGCGCCATGCGGACGCCCTGGCCACGGCCATCACCGCCGATTCCGGCCCGGCCCTGAGCGAAACCGCCGCCCGCACCATCGCGAGGTTCGTGATCGACGCCTACTCGCCGGCCCGCGAAGCGGCCGGCCCGCAGGCGGCCCTGGACGAGATCTTCCGGATGATCGAGGCGGCGTGGCAGGTCGCCTGCCCGTCCGCGAGCGTTCCTCACGGTCCCGACGAGCCGGGCCGCAGATGTGAACGGCCGTCCCTCACCGCGGTGAGGGACGGCCGGTACAGGGAGGGACAGGATCCCGAGCGGTCACGCCGGCCGCGAAACGGCTCGCCCTGAGGCTGTGCCCAGGAGTAGGTGTTGACCATGACCTCACCCGTATCCGAAACACTGCTCCCCGGCACCCGGCGGGCCCTGCTGCACCGTGTCGCCACCGCTCAGACCGAAGGACGCGCCCCTTCGGTCGTCGCCGCGGTACAGCGGGGCGGCCAGATCGCCTGGAGCGGCGCGCGTAGTTGCGTGGAGGGCCACGCGCCTGACGAAGACACCCAGTTCAGGATCGGCTCCCTCACCAAGACGTTCACCGCCGTCCTGGTGCTGCGTCTTCGTGACGAGGGACTGCTCGGTCTGGACGACCCGCTGGAGAAGCACCTTCCGGGGACCGGTGTCGGGGAGGTGACCGTCTTTCAGCTGCTGGGCCACAGCGGGGGCCTGGCCGCGGAGACGCCCGCGCCCTGGTGGGAGAGGACGCCCGGCAGCACCCGGCCGGAGCTCGCGGACGTGCTCGGCGGACAGCCGCTGGTACATCCGGCGGGCCGTCGCCACCACTACTCCAACCCCGGTTACACCCTGCTCGGGTCGCTCGTCGAGAAGCTGCGGGCCGATACCTGGTCCGAGGTGCTGCGGCGCGAGATCCTCGAACCGCTCGGCATGGACCGCACCACGGCACAGCCCCGGGCTCCGCACGCCGGAGGCTGGGCGGTCCACCCATGGGCCGACGTCATGCTCCCCGAGCCGGCCGAGGACCTGGGGCTGATGGCGCCGGCGGGCCAGCTCTGGTCGACGACCGCCGACCTTCTCCGCTTCGCGCTCTTCCTGGCGAAGGGCGACGACCGTGTGCTCAGTGCGTCGTCGGTGGAGGAGATGCGCGCTCCCGCGGCGCCTTCGGAGGCAGACGACTGGTCCGGGAACTACGGCCTGGGGCTGCAGACCGTACGCCGTGGGAACCGCACACTGCTGGGTCACACCGGATCGCTGCCCGGCTTCCTGGCCGCGCTGTGGTTCAGCGTCGAGGACGATGTCGCCGCCGTGGTTCTGGCCAACGCCACATCCGGTCCGATGATCGGGGAGGTGGCCGCGGATCTCGTACGGATCGTCGCGGATGCGGAGCCGAGGATCCCCGAGCCGTGGCGCCCGCTGCCGGAGGTGGACGAGGAACTGCTGGCGCTGACCGGCCTCTGGTACTGGGGCGCCCGGCCCCAGACGCTCGTCCTGACCGCGGACCGGGGCGTGGAGCTCCGGCCGCTGAGCGGGCCGGGCAGGGGCGCCCGGTTCCGGGCGTGCCCGGACGGCACCTGGACCGGACTGAACGGCTACTACGCGGGGGAGACGCTCCGGGTCGTACGTTCCGCGGACGGAACCCCGACCCATCTGGACCTGGGATCCTTCGTCTTCACGCGGGAGCCCTACGATCCCGCCTCCGCCGTGCCCGGGGGCGTGGACGAGGGAGGCTGGCGCGGGCTTCCGGAGTGAATCCCCACCCGAGGCCCGTGGGCATCCGTGGGCCTCGTGGTTCCGCTGCACGGCGCGGTTTCACGTGAAACCGGTCCGCGGCCACAAGCGGTAGGGCAGGTATGGCCTCGGGTACGGAGCGGCTCCGGCGGGACGTGCCGGCTCCGTCGGCCGGCGTTCGCCCGGTGCCGTGCTGTCCGTTCCCGGTGCCGTGCTGTCCGCTTCCGGCGCGGTGCTGTCCGTCCCCGGCGTCGGAGGGGGTGCCGTGTTCCTCCGCGGCACAGGGCCGCGTGGAGCGGCTGCGCAGCGGGTCAGAGGGCCAGCTTGAACCCCACATGGCTGGGGGTGAAGCCGAGCCTCTCGTAGAAGCGGTGGGCGTCGGTCCGGGTGGCGTCGGATGTCAGCTGGACCAGTCGGCACCCCTGGCGGCGGGACTCGTCGACCGCCCACTGGATCAGCTGCGTACCGAGGCCGCTCCCACGCTCGTCGGCGTGGATGCGCACACCCTCGATGATCGACCGGACGGTGCCCCGCCGTGAGAGCCCGGGTACGACGGTCAGTTGCAGCGTCCCGACGACCTTCGCGTCACGGACCGCCACGACAAGGTGCTGGTTCGGATCGTCCGCCAGGCGCCGGAAGGCGGCCCGGTAGGGCGCGAGGTCGTCCGGCGACTCCCGCTCCGCTCCGAGCGGGTCGTCGGCCAGCAGGGCCACGACGGCCGGGAGGTCTGTTATGGCGGCGGGGCGTACGTCGAGATCACTCATGATCGGCAGACTACGCAACGGTCCGGCTCAGGCCGGAACGTTGAGCGCTTCCACCGTCCTGACCAGAGGGGCGAGTTCAGGGTTCTCGGCTGCCTCGTCGAGTGCGGCGCGCAGAGCGCGGTCGTTGGTCGGCCGCGCCTCGCCCAGCAGGGCGAGACCTGCTTCCGTGACGTCGGTGTAGATGCCCCGGCGGTCGGTGTCGCACAGATAGCGGGTCAGCAGGCCGCGGTCCTCGAGCCGGGTGACCAGCCGGGTGGTGGCGCTCTGGCTCAGGACGACGGCGTCCGCGACCTGCTTCATCTGCAGATGGCCGCCGGTCCCGCTGTGCTGGCGGCTCAGGACGTCGAGCAGGGAGTACTCGCGCACGCTGAGGCCGTGCCCCGCCTGCAGGGCCCGTTCGAGATGGGTCTCGATCTTTCCGTGGAGCAGGGAGAGGGCGCACCAGCTCTGGGCGAGAGCGGTGAGTGCCGGATCTGTCGCTGTCATGTCTCTCTCCTCGGTGCGGAGCTGCTGCACCCAGGATAGGGCACCTGCGCAATAGCCAGCGCTTGCAATTAACCGGCGTGAGAAATTATTGTGGACGCACGTAAGAAGCAGGCGCAATCATCATCGGAAGTGAAGCCATGCCACTCGCGCTCCTCGCCCTGGCCATCGGGGCTTTCGGAATCGGGACGACCGAGTTCGTCATCATGGGACTGCTGCCCGAGGTCGCCGCGGACTTCCAGGTCCCGATCCCGACCGCCGGTCTTCTGGTCACCGGTTACGCCCTCGGAGTCGTTCTCGGTGCGCCGCTGATGACCGTCCTGGGGACCAGGACCACCCGCAAGCGCATGCTGATGGTGTTGATGGGCCTCTTCGTCATCGGCAACCTGGTTTCCGCGCTCGCGCCGGTCTTCGGTGTGATGCTGGCCGGCCGGGTCATCGCCTCGCTCGCGCACGGCGCGTTCTTCGGTATCGGCTCGGTGGTGGCGGCCGGGCTGGTCGCTCCGGAGAAGAAGGCCGGAGCCATCGCCATGATGTTCACCGGTCTCACCGTCGCCAATGTCGTCGGTGTCCCTCTGGGCACCTTGACCGGTCAGAGCGCCGGATGGAGGACGACGTTCCTGGCTGTCGCCGCGCTCGGGGTCATCGGCCTGTTCGGTGTGGCCAGGCTTCTCCCCGAGCAGCCGAAGCCCCAGGGCGTACGCGTCCGGGCGGAGCTGGCCGCTTTCCGTGATGCGCAGGTGCTGCTGGCCATGGCGATGACCGTGCTGGGATTCGGCGGAGTCTTCGCTGCGGTCACCTACATCACGCCGATGATGACGGAGGTCGCCGGCTACGCCCCGTCCTCCGTCACCTGGCTGCTGGTTCTCCTCGGCCTCGGGATGGTCGGAGGTAACCTGGTCGGCGGCCGGTTCGCCGACCGCCGCCTGATGCCGATGCTGTACGTCTCGCTCGGCGGACTCTCCCTGGTCCTGGCCCTCTTCACGCTGACGGCTCACAACAGGATCACCGCCGCCGTCACCATCGTCCTCATCGGAGGCCTGGGCTTCGCGACCGTGCCACCGCTCCAGAAGCGGGTGCTCGACCACGCGGCGGGCGCGCCGACGCTGGCCTCGGCCGTCAACGTCGGTGCCTTCAACCTGGGCAACGCCCTGTCGGCGTGGCTGGGCGGCCTGGTCATCTCGGCCGGTCTCGGTTACACCGCGCCGAACTGGGTGGGTGCCGCCCTGGCCGCGGCGGCGCTGCTTCTGGCCCTTCTCGCCGGAGCGCTCGAACGCCGTACGGAACAGGCCGGCCGGCCTGCCGCGGCGCACGGCCCCGAGCCGGTTCCCGCCACCGTGGGGCAGGGCTGAGCCCACACCTGTCGGGTCGGATCCGCCCCGCGGCCCGAACACGGAGAACCGGACCGGGTCCGGGCTCCGGGCGAGAGCCGCGGTGACGGCCGGGGTGAGCAGCCCCACGGTGATGCCCGGTCGGCTCTACGAGACGGGGCCCGGGCGGCGAGGGCGCTTCGGCGTGCGGGACGCGCGGGTGGTTTCACGTGAAACACGGTGGCGGGAGCGGTGTGGCCGAGGTCATCTGCCACCGGAAGGGTCCGCGGCTGCCCACACCGGAGGACCCCGGAACGCCCCGCCCCGGCCCGTGTCTCCGGACCAGGTGCGCGGCAGAGGATCAGCCCAGGTCGGGGGCGTGCATCGCCCGTACTCCCTCGATGTTCCCGTCCAGATAGTGCCGCAGCGACAGCGGCACCAGATGGACCGCCGCGATGCCCACCCGGCTGAAGGGGACGCGGACGATCTCGTACTCACCGCAGGGCGCGTCGATCTCCGGCCCGTGCCGGCGCGCGGGGTCCATCGACGCCAGCCGGCAGACGAAGAAGTGCTGGACCTTCACCCCCTTGATGCCGCCGTCCTCGGTGTGCTCCACCGTGTCGACGAAGCAGGGCACCACATCGGTGATCTTGGCGCCCAGCTCCTCGTCCAGTTCACGGTGCAACGCGTCGATGACGGTGGCGTCCTCCGGTTCGACGCCGCCACCGGGTGTGACCCAGTACGGGTCGACGCCGGGTTTGGTGCGCTTGATCAGGACGAGGTCGTCGCCGTCGAGCAGGACGGCACGTGCGGTGCGCTTGACCACCGGGCGTTCGGTCATGGCAAGAGCGTGGCCCATGAAACCCGTTCTGAAACTCCGGCCGGTGCGCGGGTCACCGGCCACCGGTGGCGCGCACCGGACGTCCACGGACCGCGAGGCCCGGCAGCAGAGGCACGGCCCCGGCCCCGGTGGCGGGCGGGCGCGCCCGCCACCGGGGCCGGGGCCCGGTGAGACCACCGGCCCGCTCCGTCCCGCAGGGGCCGCGAGACCCGTCGTGCGGTCAGCCGGCAGTGGCCCGGTCCAGCGCCTTCATGACGTCGGCCAGCAGATCCTCCGGGTCCTCGGCGCCCACCGAGAAGCGGATGAAGCCCTCCGGGACGGCGTCCCCACCCCAGCGCGCCCGGCGCTCCGCGGTCGAACGCACACTCCCGAAGCTGGTCGCGTCGTCGACCAGCTCCAGCGCCTCCAGGAAGCGCTCGGCGGTCTCCTTGCCGTCCAGTACGAAGGAGACCACGGACCCGAAGCGCCGCATCTGCCGCACCGCGACCGGGTGGGAAGGGTCGTCGGGCAGCCCGGGGTACCGCAGGCCGGTCACGTCCGCACGCCCCGCCAGGGCCTCGGCCAGCGCGAGCGCCGTGGCGCACTGCCGGTCGACCCGCAGCTGCAGGGTGGCCAGTGAACGGTGGGCGAGCCAGGCCTCCATGGGGCCGGGGATCGCGCCGACGACCTTCCGCCACCGCCGGACGCCGGCCGCCAGCTGAGGGTCCCCGCACGTCACATGGCCGAGGAGGATGTCCCCGTGGCCGGTCATGGCCTTGGTGTCGCTCGCCACCGAGAAATCGGCGCCCAGTTCCAGGGGGCGCTGGCCGAGAGGGGTGGCCAGGGTGTTGTCGACGGCGACCAGGGTTCCCGCCCCATGGGCCGCGTCGACCAGGCGGCGCACGTCGCAGACGTCGAGCCCGGGGTTCGAAGGAGTCTCCAGCCACAGCAGCTTCGCCCCGTCGAGGGCCCGCAGCTGGGCGTCGCCGCCGGTGGGGGCCGTACGCACATGGACGCCGTACGCCTCCAGCTGCTCCCGGACCAGCGGGAGCGCCTGGTATCCGTCGTCGGGCAGGACCACGACGTCACCCGCGCGTGACCGGGAGAGCAGGACCGCGGAGACGGCCGCCATCCCGGAGGCGAAGACCGTCGTCTCCACCTGTCGGCCCGGCGCCTCCAGCTCGGAGATCGCCCGCTCCAGGTGGGTCCACGTCGGGTTGGTGTCCCTGCCGTAGGTGTACGGGCCGACGGGCTTTCCGGACAGGTGGAAGTGCGCGGCGAAGACCGGTCCGGGCAGCGTCGGTTCGTACTGTTCCGGCGCGGGCAGTCCCGCTCGTACCGCCCGGGTCCCGTCGTTCGTGGTGCTCATCTCTCTGTCCCTCGTCTCTCTGCCGGTTCCGCGCCTGTCCGCTCGGTACTGTGCCGGGCGCCTGTCAGTCCTCGTCGGGCAGCACGACGTTGAGCGCCCAGGAGACCACCGAGATGATCAGCCCGCCCAGGACGGCGGTCCAGAAGCCCTCGACATGGAAGCTCACATCGAGGACGTCCGCCAGCCATGAGGTCAGCAGCAGCATCAGGGCGTTGACCACGAGGGTGATCAGCCCGAGGGTCAGGATGAACAGCGGGAAGGTCAGGAGCTTGACCACGGGCTTCACAAGGAAGTTGACCAGGCCGAACAGGAGCGCCACCACGATCAGGGTCAGGACCTTGCGGCCGGTGTCGTCACCGGTCAGCGTGATGTCCTGGAGCAGCCAGATGGCCACGGCCAGCGCACCCGCGTTGGCGATCGTCTTGACTACGAAATTCTTCATGTGTCTGATCGTGGCAGAGATGACCGGTGGCGGACAGGCCGGCCGGGACGGGTACGGGCACGAGGAGCGGGTGGGCGATGAAGGCATTCAGACTGGACGAGCTGGAGGCGGAACGTGCCGCCAACGACGGCGCCTACCTGCAGTTCGTCCGGGAGCGCAACATGTCCGTGGGCCTGTACGCGCTGGACGCGGGCGCCCTCGATCCGCAGCAGCCGCACGGGCAGGACGAGGTCTACTTCGTCGTCAGCGGGCGGGCCTCGATCACGGTCGGTTCCGAGACCACCCAGGTCGCCAGGGGCAGTGTGGTCTACGTTCCCGCGGGCACGGCCCACAAGTTCCACCACATCACCGAGGACCTCCGGGTGATGGTGGTCTTCTCGCCGCCCGAGGGCTGACCGGGCGGACCGGCCGGCCGGGCGGGCCCCGGGAGGCTTCGGTGGGCCCGGCCGCCCCTCCCGGGGTTTCCGGAAGGCCCGGCCGGAACCCCGGGACCGCCGGCCGCGCCCCTGGGGTTCCCTAAGGGTTCGCTCAGGGGTCTTCAAGGGCTCCCACCCCTCCGCCGGGGCGCCCCGCGCCTCTAGCATCGGAGCAGGTACTCACAGAGACGAGGTAGGGACGATGGCGGTGCGGGAGATTTTCGCGGGTATGCCCTGGTGGGTGAAGTGGGTCGCGGTGCCTCTCATCGCGATCGTCGTGTTCGGCGGCCTGATCGCCAGCATCGTCGGGTTCGTCGTCGGGCTGTTGTTCAAGGTCCTGGTCTTCGTGGTCCTGGTCGGCGGCCTGATCTTCGTGGTGCGCAAGTTCCTGGCGTCGTCCTCCCGGAGCGACTGGTAGGACGACCGTGCATGCGGCGGCCCCTGACGGCGGGTGACGAGAGCACGGGCCGCTGATACGCCGATTAGGCCAGCTGAGCTAAGAACGGCACGAAACCGCACCGGTGACGCAACGTGCCGTTACAGTGACGTACCGCTGCCGCCAGCTGGGAAATGACTGACCGTCACCATCCTGCCCAGTGGTTTTGTGTGACCGCCCGGTCTGACGGACCCCAGGCTGCGGCAGGCCCGTGGGGGCGGCCCCCGCGGGAGGGCTGTAAGCCCGTCACCATGCCTGGGGGTGACCCGTGACCACGGCATCGAGTACTGCTGTCCCGACACTGATCGGTTCGGTACAGCGGGCGTTGAGACTGATGGAGGCCGTGGGTGCCCATCGGGAAGGAGCTCCCGCCAAACAGCTCGCGAGGGAGGCGGGGCTCCCCCTTCCCACCGCCTACCACCTTCTGCGCACCCTGACCCATGAGGGGTATCTCCGCCGGGAGAACGGGGTGTTCCTGTTCGGTGCCGCTGCCGAGAAGCTCACCGGCGGTCATGTGCCGGCCGCCCGGCCCGGAGTCATCGCCGACTCGCTCGCGCGCTGGGCGGACCACATCGGGGCCCCCGTGTACTGCGCGCTCTACCGGGACGGTGAGATCGAACTGGTGGCGGTGGCCGACAACCCGGCCACCCCGGCCGTGCGCGAGTGGGCGTCCTTCCGTGAGACGGGCCATGCCCATGCGCTCGGCCAGTGTCTGCTGGTGCAGCTCGACGAGCGGGCGCGTGAGGACCATCTCGACCGTTACCCGGTGCGACCGCTGACGCGGTACTCCGTACGGGACCGTGAGGCGTTTCTCGACCGTCTGCGTTCGATGAAACGTACGGAACCCGTCATCGAGCGGCAGGAGTACGCGCTGGGAACGGTCTGCGCGGCCATTCCCATCACGGTCGGGCCCGCGGTGGCCGCGATGGCTGTTTCCCTCCCCCTGGAGGAAGAGGAACGACTGCACGCTGCTATCGAACAACTACGCTGTGAAGTGACGACGTTCTTGCGCTCGTTCGTGTTCTCTATCAGTATCTGAAAAATCACTCCTTGTGATCTGCTATCGCGTGCACCACGATGGCGTCAATAGGGCCATGGTGGATCATTCCTGGCCAGTTTCATCTACTGCGGGGTTGAACGATGCGCGAGTCGGTTCAAGCAGAGGTCATGATGAGCTTCCTCGTATCGGAGGAGCTCTCGTTCCGTATTCCGGTGGAGCTCCGGTACGAGGTCAGTGATCCGTACGCGATCCGGATGACCTTCCATCTGCCCGGGGACGCCCCCGTCACCTGGGCGTTCGGCCGGGAGCTGCTGCTGGACGGGCTCAACAGCCCGAGCGGCGACGGTGATGTGCACATTGCCCCGACCGAACCCGAGGGCCTTTCGGATGTGCACATCCGGCTCCAGGTCGGGGCCGACCGGGCACTTTTCAGGGCGGGCACCGCACCACTCGTGGCCTTCCTCGACCGGACGGACAAGTTGGTACCACTCGGACAGGAGCACACGCTGGGTGACTTCGACGGCAGCCTGGAGGAGGCTCTGGGCCGCATCCTCGCCAAGGAGCAGAACGCGGGCTGAGCACACGGAGCGCCCGGGCGCCCGTGTGCTCACGCCTTGCGGCGCCGTCCCCTCCCGGTCCGCGCGGGCGCCGGAGCTCCGGCTGCGGTGCCGGGCTCCGTGCGGTCCGCGGACACCACCAGAGCCGCGAGCACCGTCGTCACCGGTACCGAGGCGACCAGCCCGATCGAGCCGACCAGCGTCCGGACGATCTCCTCGGCGACGAGTTCGCTGGTGGCCACCGCTCCGACACTGCTCTGCGCGATGGTGAACAGCAGCAGCAGGGGCAGCGCGGCGCCCGCGTACGCCAGGACGAGGGTGTTGACCACCGACGCGATGTGGTCACGGCCGATCCTGATGCCCGCGCGGTAGAGCCGCCGCACGCCCATGGCGGGGTCCGCCTGGTGCAGCTCCCAGACCGCCGACGTCTGGGTGACGGTCACGTCGTCGAGCACACCGAGCGAACCGATGATGACACCGGCCAGCAGCAGGCCGCTCATGTCGATGTCCGGGTACAGCCCGTGGATCAGGCCGGTGTTGTCGTCGGTGTTGCCGGTCAGGCTGGCCCAGCCGATGAAGAGGGAGCCCAGGAGGCCGATCAGCACCAGGGAGATCAGCGTGCCGAGGACGGCGACGGAGGTCCGTGCCGTCAGCCCGTGGCAGGTGTAGAGCGCGATCAGCATGATCGCGCTCGCCCCGATGACGGCGACGACCAGCGGGTTCGACCCCTGCAGGATCGCCGGCAGGATGAACAGCGTCAGCACGGCGAACGAGACGGCGAGCGCGACCAGTGCCATCAGGCCGCGCAGCCTGCCCACGGCGACCACCGCCAGGGCGAAGAGCCCGGCCAGCAGAGCCATCGGGAACGACCGGTCCACATCCGTCACGGAGTACTGCAGATCCCGGGGGGCATCCGGGGCGTACGCGACGACCACGCCCTGGCCCTGGCTCAACTGCCGTGCGGCGTCCGGCTGGACGATCTCGACGAACGTGCGTCCCGCGTCCTTGCCGCTCGTCACCTCGATCGTGGCCTTCTTGCACTCCCCGGTCTGCTCGTTCACCGCCTCGCGGCCCGAGGGCGTGGAGGTGTCGCCGGTCGGCGGCACCTGACCGGCGTTCACATCGGCGCAGTCGACCCGGTCGACCCGCACCACGCGCCCGTCCTCGGTCTGCCGGTCGAAACCGACCCCCGTCCGTTCGTGTGCCGGGGACCCGCCGGGCCAGAAGGCCGCGAGCCCGACGAGGACGGCGGTGGCGAACGGGATCAGCACGGCCGCGATGACCTTGCGCAGGTGCTGGGACACCGGCGCGGCCGGTCCGTGACTGTGGGTGTGGGCGTGCGCATGACTCTGCGTACTGCCCGATTCGGGGCGGGGGGGCTCGGGTGTGTTGTGTGGGGGCGTCACCCCGCGATCATCCCAAGAAGAAGCGGGGCCCCCTGGCCAGCACACCGGGGGGACGGCTAGCGTGGAGCCGCATTTGTACACGCGGGAGCTCGGAGCACCGGGCTGAGAGGGCGCTGACCTCCGTGGATCCGTCACGGGACATGCTGCGCCGACCGCCGAACCTGTTACCGGGTAATGCCGGCGTAGGGAGTAGGTCTCATGACCACAGCGGACGCACGCACGCCTGCCTCCGGACGGAACGAGCGGAACGCGCGGAACGCGCCTGACGCATCGGACCGCGAGGCCGGGAAGTCCATCGGCTGGCACAAGGGGTACGTCCGGGGCTCACGCCCGGACATCCTGGTGCCGGTCCGTCAGGTGCACCTCACCACCGGCCGGGACGTGGCGCTGTACGACACGTCGGGGCCGTACACCGATCCTTCCGTGGAAACCGATGTGCGCCGGGGGCTCGCGCCCCTGCGGGAGAACTGGATCACCGCCCGCGGCGACACCGAGGAGTACCCGGGCCGTCCCGGGCGGCCCGAGGACGACGGGCTCAAGCACACCGCGCCCAGGGGCGGTCTGCGCAATCTGGACGCGGTCTTCCCCGGCCGCCCCCGGCAGCCCCGGCGCAGCCGCGACGGCCGGCCGGTCACCCAGCTCGCGTACGCCCGCCGGGGGGAGATCACCCCGGAGATGGAGTACGTAGCGATCCGGGAGAACGTCCTGCCCGAGGTCGTGCGCGAGGAGATCGCGGCGGGCCGGGCGGTGCTGCCGGCCAATGTGAACCACCCGGAGACCGAGCCGATGATCATCGGCAAGCGGTTCCTGGTGAAGGTCAACGCCAACATCGGCAACTCCGCGGTCACCTCGTCCATCGAGGAGGAGGTGGACAAGATGACCTGGGCCACCCGGTGGGGCGCCGACACGGTCATGGACCTGTCCACCGGGCGCAACATCCACACCACCCGGGAGTGGGTACTGCGCAACTCCCCCGTCCCGATCGGGACCGTGCCGCTCTACCAGGCACTGGAGAAGGTGGACGGCCGGGCCGAGGAACTGACCTGGGAGATCTACAAGGACACCGTGATCGAGCAGGCCGAGCAGGGCGTCGACTACATGACGGTGCACGCCGGTGTGCGCCTGCCGTACGTCCCGCTCACCGCCCGCCGCAAGACGGGCATCGTCTCCCGCGGCGGCTCGATCATGGCGGCCTGGTGCCTCGCGCACCACAAGGAGTCCTTCCTGTACGAGCACTTCGAGGAGCTCTGCGAGATCCTCGCGGCGTACGACGTGACGTACTCCCTCGGCGACGGGCTGCGTCCCGGGTCCATCGCCGACGCCAACGACGAGGCGCAGTTCGCGGAACTGCGGACGCTGGGCGAACTCAACTCCGTGGCGAAGGGGTTCGGGGTGCAGACGATGATCGAGGGCCCGGGGCACGTCCCCATGCACAAGATCAAGGAGAACATCGACCTCCAGCAGGAGATCTGCGAGGAGGCGCCGTTCTACACCCTCGGCCCGCTGACGACCGACGTGGCGCCCGGCTACGACCACATCACCTCGGGCATCGGAGCGGCGATGATCGCGTGGTGGGGTACGGCGATGCTCTGCTACGTCACGCCCAAGGAGCACCTGGGGCTGCCGAACCGGGACGACGTGAAGACCGGCGTCATCACCTACAGGATCGCGGCCCACGCGGCGGATCTCGCCAAGGGCCACCCCGGGGCGCAGGAATGGGACGACGCGCTGTCGGACGCCCGTTTCGAGTTCCGCTGGGAGGACCAGTTCAACCTGGCGCTCGACCCGGACACGGCGAGGGAGTTCCACGACGAGACGCTCCCGGCCGAGCCCGCCAAGACCGCGCACTTCTGCTCGATGTGCGGCCCCAAGTTCTGCTCGATGAAGATCAGCCGGAGCATCAACGAGAAGTACGGCGACGGTGCCGCGCCGCCCGAGTACGACGAGGTGGCGGTCGCCGGCATGAAGGCCAAGTCCGAGGAGTTCGCGGTCCGGGGCAACCGGGTCTACCTGCCGCTGGCGGACTGAGGGCTCATGCGCCGCCGCTCCCCGGGACCCGTGTCCGGGGAGCGGCGCCGTGCCCGCTCACTCCGGCAGGCGCTCCGGGCCGCCGAAGTCCGGCC
This sequence comes from Streptomyces nitrosporeus, assembly GCF_008704555.1. Taxonomy (NCBI): domain Bacteria; kingdom Bacillati; phylum Actinomycetota; class Actinomycetes; order Kitasatosporales; family Streptomycetaceae; genus Streptomyces; species Streptomyces nitrosporeus. The sequence continues at coordinate 3,758,952 of NZ_CP023702.1, read as the reverse complement.
CGGTGAAGTCGGGGCTGGTGAAGGTGGGCCGGGGGCCGGCCGAGGGGCCGCCTTGGGGGCCGGAGAACTCCGGCCTGCTGTAGCCGACCTTCGGGAGCCGGTGCGGCGAGGGGTGCGGGGCCCGCGCGGCGGGGCCCGCGGTCGGGTCCGCGAGGGCGTCCCGCAGGAACGGCAGGATGCCGCGCTCCAGCAGGGCGTGGCGCCAGGCCTCCCGGGCGCGTGCCACGTCCTCGGGCAGCCCGGCCTCCTCGTCCGGCGCGGGCAGTGCGGTGGCGCCGTTGCGCAGCGCGGTGACGAGGAGGCCGGCGGCCGCGACGAGCATCGCCGCCGCGGCCGCCGCGGCGAAGAACCAGCCCGCGGTGACCATGGTGCCGGCGAAGGCCAGGGTGGGGCTGACGGCCTTCAGCACATAGCCGACGAGGAGGAAGATCAGGGCGGCCGTGCCCGCGAGCACGGGGGCCAGCGCGGTGATCACCGCCAGCGTCCCGGCGCCGGTCCGGTCGCCCTCGCCGGCCGACCCCAGGACCAGATCGGCCTCGGAGAGCCCGCTGGGGCTGCGCAGTTCTCCGCGGACCCTCACATAGTGCTCGTACTCGGGGCCCGCCGCGTCGGTGATCGCCGGTGTGGCCGCCAGCGCCATCGTCCGCAGCTGTTCGGTGTTGAGGTGTTCCCCGATCCCGGCGAGGTCCGGGCGTTCATGGGCATGACGCAGTGCGTCGGCGAGGATCCGCTCGTATTCGGGCCGGTCCTCGGACAGCAGGTGCGGAGCGCTTGCCATGTGCATCCCCCGATGCTCCGTAGGGCGCCTGATCGACCGGGCTGCCGGGCATTCGGGCGGAACGGAGGAGAGCCTGCTACTGATACGCCGATGGTAGGGCGCCTACGGCAAGGGGCGACAGGGGCTTTCCGGAAATCGGCCCGGAAGCCGGCGGGGCCGGGTCGTGATCTCTCTTCCCCGTCAGCCGTCAGTCATGCAGGGGGAGTCGGACGACCAGTAGCTTTCCGGCCATCGTGACTCCGCCGTCCATGGCGATGGCGAGGCCGTCGGCGTAGACGTGCGGGCCGTCCACCACCGGGCGTGAGCTGTCCTCGCCGTCCTCCGACCCGACCTCGCCGAGCAGATAGGGAATCGGGCTGTGACCATGGACGACCCGCCGGCCGCCGTAGGCCGCCATCAGGTCGCGTACGGCCTGCGCACCGCCCTCGTCCCGGAAGGCGAACCGCTTGGTGAGCTTGCGGAACAGGTCCCAGCACTCGTCGGCGTCATGGCGCGTGAGAATGGCGTGCACCGTGTCGTTGACGTCCTCGACGGTGGAGCCGTAGTCGAGGTAGGCGGTCGTGTCGGAGTGCATCAGCAGATGCCCGTCCTCCTCGACGACCGCGTCGAGCCGGGACATCCACTGGAGGTGGACCTCCTGGAGCCGGTCCATGTCGGACTTCTGGCCGCCGTTGAGCAGCCAGGCCGCCTGGAAGGTGGCGGTGCCCGCCCCGGAGTTCACCGGGGTGTCGCCGAAGCGCTTGGCGCCGATGAGGAGGAGCTCGTGGTTCCCCATCAGGGCCTTGCAGTAGCCACCGGCCGCCGCGGCCTCCGCGGACAGCCGCATGACGAGGTCGATGACCCCGATGCCGTCCGGGCCGCGGTCGGTGAAGTCACCGAGGAACCACAGCCGGGTGTTGCCGGCGGCCCAGTGCCCGTCGGCGTCGACGAGGCCCTGCTCGCGCAGTGCGGCGAGCAGCTCGTCGAGGTACCCGTGGACGTCACCGACGACGTACAGCGGTCCGCGGGCCGGGGCGGGCTGCGACGGCTGCGGCTCGGGCACGACCCGGTCCCGGCCGGCGTCACCGCGGCTGATCACCGGCAGGTCGCGGGCGGTGGGGGTGTACCCCTCCGGAGGCTCCTCGCCCAGAGGGGCGCTGCCGGGATGCCCGGGGGACGGGGGCAGCGGTGTCTGCGCGTAGGGCGGCACGCGGAAGTCGCGCAACGTCGCTGTACGCACCACGGGTTCCTGACCGGCCCCCTGAGTCATCGACCCCTCCACCACCGTCGCGCCGCCGTACACCTGACGGGCCCTGCCTGGTAGAGGTGGTCCGCGGTGTCGTGCGCCCATCATAGGAATGCGGATCGTGCTGTGTGACGCACCAGGGGTGGTGAATCCGGACGTACTCGTGGTTCACCGGGTGATTCGCACCGAATGCCCCGGTCAGTCCCCGGCGGGGGAGCGTGGTGCGCTGACCGTCGTGCGGGGCGGCCGTCGCTGCGAGGACGTCCGGACGATGAGTTCCGTCGGTATCACCTGCTCGACCGGCCCGTCGTGTTCCACGCCCTCGATGGCGTCGATGAGGAGCTGGACGACCGCGGTGCCGATCCTGCGCGGTTTGAGCGAGAGCGTCGTGATCGGCGGTTCGGTCGCCGCGTACACCGTCGACTCGCTGCAGCAGACCAGCAGCAGGTCCTCGGGGACGCGCAGGCCGTACCGGCGGGCCGCGGCCAGCAGGTCGGTCCCGTTGGGGTCGAAGAGGCCGTAGACGGCGTCGGGCCGGTCGGGCCGGGCCAGCAGCCGGTCGGCGGCGACGGCCCCCGCGCAGGGGTCGTGGGCCGGGTAGGACTCGTAGACCGGGTCCTGTCCGACCCGCTCGCACCAGTGGAGGTAGGCGCTCGTGGACAGATGGGTGTAGGTGTCGGTGGTGGTGCCGGTCAGCAGGCCGATCCGGCGCGCCCCCGCCGCCGCGAGGTGGTCCAGGAGGTCGAGCACGGCCGCCCGGTGGTCGTTGTCCACCCAGGCGGTGACGGGCAGGGTCCCGGCGGGCCGGCCGTCGGAGACGACCGGGAGGCCTTGGCGGACCAGTTCGGCGACCACGGGGTCCTGGTCGGACGGGTCGATGACCACGGTGCCGTCGAGGGCCACGTTCGCCCAGACGTCGTGGCGTGAGGTGGCGGGGAGGATGACGAGGGCGTACCCCCGGGCGAGCGCCGCCGACGTGGCGGCCCTGGCCATCTCCGCGAAGTAGGCGAACTCCGTGAAGGTGAAAGGTTCATCCCCGTATGTGGTCACCGTCAGACCGATGAGACCCGATCTGCCCGTGCGGAGGGTGCGGGCCGCGGCGGACGGGCGGTAACCCAGTCTTTCGGCGACCTCGCGTACGTGGCGGCGGGTGGCGTCCGGCAGCCTGCCCTTGCCGTTGAGGGCGTCGGAGACGGTCGTGATGGAGACCCCGGCCGCCGCGGCGACATCCCGGATGCCCGCCCGTGCCTGCCGGCCGCTCTGCCGGGGCGTCTCTGTCCGGCTCACCTGGTGCTTCCCTGCTGCTGTCATGGCGAGCCGATAGTAGAGCTCGGGAGACGGGTCGAGGCGATCGCATATGCGCGCGTTGACAGTCACGTTTCTGCAAGTTTTAGAAGCGTTAAATGCCTTGGAAGGCAAGGACATTGACCATAATTGGGTCAGAGTCCCATGTGCTGGTGAGCGGGAACCTGGTGGATGGTTCATGTCCCGGAGAGGTCTCAACTCACCTCTACGAGGGATGCGCGCCAGGGGGTGAGCCACCGGCGCGCGCATCCGGAGCGGTCGCGCCCCCCTCGTGGACCGCCGTCGAAACGCTCAATACGGGCGCTTCGGGCAGGAGCTTCGTCAGGGGCCGGAGATTTCGAACAGGGGCCGTTCGCACGCGCCCGCAATCCTCATAAGGTGAGCAGTATTGCTGTGTACGGATGACCGAGGAGGACCTGCGGTGAGCGAGAAGAGCCCCAAGCTGCGCGCCGAACTGGACGGTGTCCCCGCCTATGTGCCGGGCAAGCCCGCGGCGGCCGGCGGGCCGGTCGCCTTCAAGCTGTCCTCCAACGAGAACCCGTATCCGCCGCTGCCGGGGGTGATGGACTCGGTGCTCGCCGCGGCCGCGGACTTCAACCGGTACCCGGACATGGCCTGCACGGGGCTGATGAACGAGCTGTCGGCCCGGTTCGGTGTCCCGGTGTCGCACCTGGCCACCGGGACCGGTTCGGTCGGTGTGGCGCAGCAGCTGCTCCAGGCGACCTCCGGCCCCGGGGACGAGGTCGTCTACGCCTGGCGCTCCTTCGAGGCGTACCCGATCATCACCCAGGTCAGCGGCGCCACCTCGGTCAAGGTGCCGCTGACCGAGGACGAGGTGCACGACCTCGACGCGATGGCCGGCGCGATCACCGACCGGACGCGGATGATCTTCGTCTGCAACCCGAACAACCCGACCGGCACGGTGGTGCGCAGGGCGGAGCTGGAGCGGTTCCTGGACCGGGTCCCGGACGATGTACTGGTGGTGCTGGACGAGGCGTACCGGGAGTTCGTCCGGGACACCGAGGTGCCGGACGGTATCGAGATCTACCGGGACCGGCCCAATGTCGCGGTACTGCGGACCTTCTCCAAGGCGTACGGGCTGGCGGGTCTGCGGGTCGGCTTCGCGGTGGCGCACGAGCCGGTCGCGGCGGCACTGCGCAAGACGGCCGTTCCCTTCGGGGTCAGCCAGGTCGCCCAGGAGGCCGCGATCGCCTCCCTGCGCGCGGAGGACGAGCTGCTGGGGCGGGTCGGTTCGCTGGTCGGTGAGCGGACCCGGGTGCGGGACGGGCTGGTGCGCCAGGGCTGGACCGTTCCGGAGTCGCAGGCTAACTTCGTCTGGCTGCGCCTGGGCGACCGCACACTCGACTTCGCCGCCGCGTGCGAGGAGGCGGGCGTGGTGGTCCGGCCGTTCGCGGGCGAGGGCGTACGGGTCACGATCGGTGAGACCGAGGCCAACGACGTCTTCCTGAAGGTGACGGAGTCGTACCGCAAGGAGCTGTAGGGGACGTACGGCCCCGGGCCGTACACGTCCGCCCGGTGGCCCCGGGCCGGCCCGGACACTCCGGACCGGTCCGGGGCCGCGCTGCTGTGCGGGTCCGGGCGTGCCGTGTGGTCCGCGCGTGGTGTGCGGGTCCGGACGTGCCGTGCGGCCTGCCTGTGGTGTGCGGCCCGGATGCGACGCGTGGCCCGGGTGCGCCGTGCGGTCCGTGTCTGATGTGCCACCCCGGCCGCACCTGGCGTACCACCCGTGACGACCGGAAACCACCCCCCGGCGGACGGCTTCGAAACCATGTGCGCCATAATGCTTGTGAATGTGAACGCGTTCACAAGCGTGCCCCTTTTTGGGTCGTGATCGACCGGATTAATGGGGCGATCTGTGGCTGTGGTCGCGGCGATGCAAGGAGAAGAGACGTGGATCTGGCTCTGGCCCCGGAGACTCTGGCGCGATGGCAGTTCGGCATCACCACCGTCTACCACTTCCTGTTCGTTCCCCTGACGATCTCCCTGGCCGCGCTCACCGCGGGCCTGCAGACCGCCTGGGTGCGTACGGAGAACGAGAAGTACCTCAGGGCCACCAAGTTCTGGGGCAAGCTGTTCCTGATCAACATCGCCATGGGTGTGGTGACCGGCATCGTCCAGGAGTTCCAGTTCGGTATGAACTGGTCCGACTACTCCCGGTTCGTCGGTGACGTCTTCGGGGCGCCGCTCGCCTTCGAGGCGCTCATCGCCTTCTTCTTCGAGTCCACCTTCATCGGGCTCTGGATCTTCGGCTGGGACAAGCTGCCCAAGAAGATCCACCTCGCCTGCATATGGATGGTCTCGATCGGGACGGTCCTCTCCGCCTTCTTCATCCTGGCGGCCAACTCCTGGATGCAGCACCCGGTCGGCTACCGGATCAACGAGGAACGCGGCCGGGCCGAGCTCACCGACTTCTGGAAGGTGCTCACCCAGGACACCGCGCTCACCCAGTTCTTCCACACCATCACGGCGGCCTTCCTGGTCGGCGGCGCCTTCATGGTCGGTATCGCCGCCTTCCACCTGGCGCGTAAGAAGCACATCCCCGTCATGCGCACCTCGCTGCGCGTCGGCCTGGTGACCGTGGCGATCGCCGGGATGCTGACCGCGGTCAGCGGCGACCAGCTCGGCAAGGTGATGTTCAAGCAGCAGCCGATGAAGATGGCCGCGGCGGAGGCCCTGTGGGAGGGCGAGGACGGAGCGCCCTTCTCGCTCTTCGCGGTCGGTGACGTCTCCGAGGGCCACAACACCGTCGAGGTGTCGATCCCCGGCGTCCTCTCCTTCCTCGCCGACAACACCTTCACCTCGCACGTCCCCGGCATCAACGACATCAACGAGGAACTGCAGAAGGTCTACGGTCCGGGCGACTACCGGCCCAACATCCCGGTCGCCTTCTGGAGCTTCCGCTGGATGATCGGCTTCGGCATGGCGTCCTTCGGGCTGGGCCTGCTGGGGCTGTGGCTGACCCGGAGGAAGTTCCTGCTCCCACCGGGGCTGCGCACCGGTGAGGACGAGGTGCCGAACCTGGTGCTCTTCCGGAACAAGGCGCTGAGCCCGAAGTTCGCGAGGCTCTACTGGCTCACCGCCCTGTGGACCATGCTCTTCCCCCTGATCGCCAACGGCTGGGGATGGATCTTCACGGAGATGGGCCGCCAGCCCTGGGTGGTGTTCGGGGTGTTCCAGACCCGTGACGCGGTCTCCCCCGGTGTCTCGCAGGGAGAGGTCCTCACCTCGATGATCGGCTTCACCCTGCTCTACGCGGTGCTCGCCGTGATCGAGGTCAAGCTCCTGGTCAAGTACATCAAGGCCGGGCCGCCGGAGCTCACCGAGGCCGACCTGAACCCGCCCACCAGGATCGGCGGCCACGACCAGGACGCCGACCGGCCGATGGCCTTCTCCTACTGAGAACAGCGGAGCTGAGAGATGGAACTCCACGACGTCTGGTTCGTGCTCATAGCCGTCCTGTGGACCGGTTACTTCTTCCTGGAGGGCTTCGACTTCGGTATCGGGATCCTCACCAAGCTGCTGGCCCGTGACCGCAGGGAACGCCGGGTCCTGATCAACACGATCGGCCCGGTCTGGGACGGGAACGAGGTCTGGCTGCTCAGTGCCGGCGGCGCCACCTTCGCCGCCTTCCCCGAGTGGTACGCCACGCTGTTCTCCGGGTTCTACCTGCCGCTGCTGGTCATCCTCGTCTGCCTGATCCTGCGCGGGGTCGCCTTCGAGTACCGGGCGAAGCGGCCGGAGGAGCGCTGGCAGACCAACTGGGAGCACACGATCTTCTGGACGTCGCTGATCCCTGCCGTGCTCTGGGGCGTGGCCTTCGGGAACATCGTCCGGGGCGTGAAGATCGACGCCGGCATGGAGTACGTCGGCAGCCTCTGGGACCTGCTCAACCCGTACGCGCTCCTGGGCGGTGCGGTCACCCTCTTCCTCTTCACCTTCCACGGCGCGGTGTTCGCCGGGCTCAAGACCGCCGGGGACATCCGGCGGCGGGCCGGGGCCCTCGCCGTCAGGCTGGGCGCCGTGACCGCCGTGCTCGCGCTGGTCTTCCTCGTCCTGACGCAGATCGCCAACGGTGACCGCTGGAGCCTGGCCGCCCTGATCGTCGCCGCGATGTCCCTGACCGCCGCGATCGCCGCCATCGCGGCGGGGCGCGAGGGGTGGTCGTTCGGGCTGTCGGGGCTGGCCATCGCGGCCACGGTGGCGATGCTCTTCCTGACGCTCTTCCCGAACGTGATGCCCTCGTCGCTGGACGACGCCTGGAACCTCACGGTCACCAACGCCTCCTCCAGCAGCTACACCCTCACGATCATGACCTGGTGCGCGGGCATCGCCACTCCGGTGGTGCTGCTCTACCAGGGCTGGACGTACTGGGTGTTCCGCAAGCGCATCGGCACCCAGCACATCGCCGAGTAGAGCGCCCCGGCGTCCCGTCCGAAGGGCCGGGGCCGACGGGGCGCCCTGCCGCCCCGTCGCCCTCCGCCCTGCTACCGCCCTCGCCCACCGCCCCGAGCCCACCCCACCACCGCACGACATGAGCACACTGGGGAGCTGTTTCACGTGAAACCGATCGATCCGCGCCTGCTCCGGTACGCCCGTACCACCCGCTTCTTCCTGGTGGCCGTGGTGGCGCTGGGAGTGGCCGGGGCGGCTCTGGTGATCGCCCAGGCCATGCTCGTCGCCGAGATCGTGGTGGGCGGCTTCGAGAAGGGGCTGTCCGCCGACGGGCTCCGCACCCCGCTCCTCCTGCTCGTCGCGGTGGCACTGGGCCGGGCCCTCGTCGCCTGGATGACGGAACGTGCCGCGTACCGGGCCGGTGCCGCGGTCAAGTCCGAGCTCCGCGGCCGGCTCATGGCGCGGGCCGCGCAGCTCGGACCGGGGTGGCTCGACGGGCAGCGGACCGGGTCCCTGGTCGCGCTGGCCACCCGGGGGATCGACGCGCTCGACGACTACTTCTCGCGCTACCTCCCGCAGCTCGGCCTGGCCGTCGTCGTGCCGGTCGCGGTGCTCGCGAGGATCGTCACCGAGGACTGGGTCTCGGCGGCGATCATCGTGGTGACGCTGCCCCTCATCCCGGTCTTCATGATTCTCATCGGCTGGGCCACCCAGTCACGGATGGACCGCCAGTGGCGGCTGCTGTCACGGCTCTCCGGGCACTTCCTCGACGTGGTCGCCGGCCTCCCCACCCTGAAGGTCTTCGGGCGGGCCAAGGCACAGGCCGAGTCGATCCGCGCCATCACCTCGCAGTACCGCCGCGCCACCCTCAGGACGCTGCGGATCGCCTTCCTCTCCTCCTTCGCGCTGGAGTTGCTGGCGACGCTGTCGGTGGCTCTGGTCGCGGTGACCATCGGCATGCGGCTCGTCCACGGCGAACTCGACCTCTACACCGGGCTGGTCGTCCTCGTCCTCGCCCCGGAGGCGTACCTCCCGATCAGGCAGGTCGGGGCCCAGTACCACGCGGCGGCGGAGGGGCTCTCGGCCGCGGAGGAGATCTTCGCGGTCCTGGAGACCGAGCTGCCCGAGGGCGGGACCCAGGCCGTCCCGTCCTCGCCGCGGATCGAGCTGGACGGTGTGTCCGTCCGGCACCCGGGGCGTGCCGAACCCTCACTCGGCGCGGTCTCCCTCGTGGTGGAACCGGGGGAGACCGTCGCCCTCACCGGACCCAGCGGAGCCGGCAAGTCGACGCTCCTCCAGGTCGTGCTGGGGTTCACCCGGCCCGACACCGGACAGGTGCGGATCGGCGGTACGGACCTGGCCGCCCTGTCGCCCGAAGCCTGGCGCGAGCGGATCGCCTGGGTACCCCAGCACCCCCACCTCTTCGCCGGGACCATCGGGGAGAACGTGCGCCTGGCGCGCCCCGGCGCGGACGACGCCGCGGTGGAGACGGCCCTGCGGCAGGCCGGGGCCCTGGACTTCGTGTCGGCCCTGCCCGACGGGGTGCGGACACCGATCGGGGAGGACGGTGCCGGTCTCTCGGCCGGCCAGCGCCAGCGGCTCGCACTCGCCCGGGCCTTCCTCGCCGACCGGCCGCTGCTGCTGCTGGACGAGCCGACGGCGAATCTGGACGGGGAGACGGAAGAGGGAATCGTCGACGCGGTACGCAGGCTGGCCGAGGGGCGCACGGTGCTCCTGGTGGTCCACCGGCCGGCCCTGCTGTCGGTGGCCGACCGGGTGGTGGCCCTGGAGCCGCCGGCCGCCGGGGCGGTGGCCCACGGCGGAGCACCCGTGTCCGCGCCGGTGGCCGTGGCGGCCGGGTCCGGGGACGCCGGCCGGCCGGGACCGGAGCCCGCGCCGCTGCGGGAGACGGCCCCCCGGGCCGGGGGCCATGTGCTCGCGCGGGTCAGGGAGGCCGCGGGCGCCGAACGCGGAAAGCTAGGGCTGGCCCTGCTGCTGGGCAGCCTCGCCGTCGGCTCGTCCGTCGGTCTCATGGCGGTGTCCGGCTGGCTGATCTCCCGTGCCTCGGAGCACCCGCCGGTGATGTACCTGATGGTGGCGGTCACCGCGACCAGGGCCTTCGGGATCGGCAGGGCGGTCTTCCGCTACGCGGAGCGGCTGGTCTCCCACGACACGGTGCTCAGGATGCTGGCCGAGCTGAGGGTCGCGGTGTTCCGGGGGCTGGAGCGTGTCGCCCCCGCGGGTCTGCGTACGTCCCGGAGGGGGGACCTGCTGACCCGGCTGGTGCAGGACGTGGACGCGCTCCAGGACTACTGGCTGCGCTGGCTGCTCCCCGTGGGGACCGCGGTGGTGGTCGGGGCCGGAGCCGTCGGGTTCACCGGATGGCTGCTCCCGGAGGCCGGTGCGGTACTGGCCGTGGGGCTGCTCCTGGCGGGGGTGGGCGTGCCGGTGCTGAGCGGTGCCTGCGCGCGGCACGCGGAGCGCAGGCTGGCGCCGGCCAGGGCGGCGCTGTCCGTGCGGATCACCGATCTGCTCGGGGGCACGGCCGAACTGACCGTCGCGGGTGCGCTCCCGGAGCGGCAGCGGCAGGTACGCGAGGCGGACACGGTCCTCACCCGGATCGCCTCGCGCGCCGCGACGGCGACCGCGCTCGGCGGTGGTCTCTCTGCACTGATCTGCGGTCTGAGCGTCGTCGCGGCCGCCGCCGTCGCACTGCCGGCGGTACGGGAGGGGCGGCTGGCCGGGGTGGAACTGGCTGTCATCGTCCTCACCCCTCTCGCGGCCTTCGAGGCCGTCACCGGGCTGCCGCTCGCCGTGCAGTACCGCCGGCGGATCGAACGCAGCGCGGAACGGGTCTTCGACGTGCTGGACGCCCCGCTCCCGGTACACGAGCCCGCCGAGCCGGCCGAGGCGCCCGCCTCCCCCTTCCCGCTGGTCCTGCGAGGGCTCTCTGCCCGGTACGAAGGAGCGGGACGCGACGCGCTGGACGGCGTCGGCCTGACGCTGACCCCGGGCCGGCGGGTGGCGGTGGTGGGGGCGTCCGGTTCCGGCAAGACCACGCTCGCGCAGGTGCTGCTCCGCTTCCTGGACGCGCGGGCGGGGACGTACAGCCTGGGCGGGGTGGAGGCGTCCGCGCTGGACGGCGACACGGTCCGGGGGTTCGTCGGGCTGTGCGCCCAGGACGCCCATGTCTTCGACAGCTCCGTACGGGAGAACCTGCGCCTCGCACGGCCCGACGCGACGGACGGCGACCTGGACGACGCCCTTCGCCGGGCGCGCCTGCTGGAGTGGGTCAGGTCCCTGCCGGACGGCATCGACACCCTGGTGGGCGAGCACGGGGCCCGGCTGTCGGGCGGTCAGCGGCAGCGGCTGGCGCTGGCCCGTGCCCTGCTCGCGGGCTTCCCGGTGCTGGTCCTGGACGAGCCCGCGGAGCACCTCGACCTGGCCACCGCCGACGCGCTGACCGCGGACCTGCTGGATGCCACCCGGGGCCGGGCCACCGTGCTGATCACGCACCGGCTGGCCGGTCTGGACACCGTCGACGAGGTCCTGGTGCTCGACGAGGGCCGTGTGGTGCAGCGCGGGACGTACGGGGAACTGGCTGCCCAGGACGGTCCCCTGCGCGGGATGCTGGAGAGGGAGCGCCGGCAGGCGGGCCCGGAACCCGTCATGGCGTAGCCGGGGCCGAATAGACCGGGGGCCGGAGCCGCACCCGGGCCCGTACGGGACGACCACGGCTGTACGGGGTGGCGGTGGGCCGGTCGGCGCCTACAGGGGGCAGCCGTCTCCCGGCCCGTACGAGGGGCGGCCGTGCCCGTGCCGTACGGGACGGCCGCGCCCAGGACGTCACCGTCCGCTGATATCGGGCATATCGGTGCATTAGTCTCGTTTCATGCCTGAGCAGTCTCCTGAGGATTCGCCCGGGGCGGCACCGGGCGACGGCGGCCCGTCCGGACGGTCCGAGCCGGAGGCCCCGCACGCGGGACCCGGACACACGCAACCCGCACAGGGCGGGGAGCGGAGCGCCACGCCCACCGGGAGCGCGAGCCTGCGTGGGCTCTCCGAGGAACTCACCGCGCGGGTGCCACGGCTCCTGGCGGCCACGGAGTCCGTGGGCACCGGGCTCGAACTGCACTCCACCCTCGACCGCATCTGCACGACCGCGGCCGAACTCACCCGCGCCCGCTATGCGGCCATCGGCGTCGTCGACGAGGCCGGGACCGGTCTGAGCGACTTCGTCACCCACGGTGTCGACGACCGGACCGCCCGGGCGATCGGCCGCCGTCCCGACGGCCGCACCGGTCTGCTGGGCGCACTCGTCCGGGACCCCGGGCCCATCCGGCTGACGGACCTCTCCGAGGATCCGAGGTCCGTCGGGTTCCCGCCCGGCCACCCCCCGATGCGGACATTCCTCGGGGTCCCGGTCCATGTGCAGGGCGAACTGTTCGGAAACCTCTACGTGGCGGAGAAGGCGGGCGGCGAACCCTTCGGCGACGTGGACCTGCATCTGCTGCAGGTGCTGGCCACGGAGGCCGGGATCGCCATCGGGCACGCCCGGGTCTACGAGGCGGCACGGCAGCGGGAGCGCTGGATCGACGGATCGGTGGCGGTCACCACGGCGCTGCTCTCCGGCGGGGACGCCGACGACGCGCTGTCCGTCGTCGCCGAACAGGCCCGGCGTCTCGCGGACGCGGCGGCAGGCGTCGTCCTCCTGCCCGCGGAGGGAGGAGGACTGGAGGTCGTCGCCGTCGCGGGCCACGAGCCGGCGGCGTCACTGGGCCTGATCATCCCGTCCACCAGCCCCGTGGTGGGCGCGCTGCTGCGGGGCGAGGCGGTCTTCACGGACGACACGGACTTCGCGGACGACGCGGCCGGCACCAGCCCCGTGATCACCAGAATCGCCCACCGGTTCGGTCCGCACATGCTGCTTCCGCTGAGCGTGGGCGGGCGGGTCCTGGGGGCACTCGCCACTCCGCGGGCGAAGGGGGAGCGGCCGTTCGACCGTACGGAACGCGCGCTGGCCACCGGGTTCGCGGAACAGGCCGCCCTGGCCCTGATGATGGCGGAGGCGCAGCGCGACCGGGAACGCCTGGCGGTGTACGAGGACCGGGACCGGATCGCGCGGAACCTGCACGACCTGGTCATCCAGCGGCTCTTCAGTACCGGGATGACGCTGGAGCGGGCGCGGCAGCGCTCCGGGGTGCCCGCCGTGCGGACGGGGGTGGGGCAGGCCGTCGACGAGCTGGACGTGACCATCCAGGAGATCCGTACGGCCGTCTTCGCCCTGGGGCAGGAGCCGGCCGAGGCGCCCGGCACACTGCGGACCAGGGTGCTGCGGGAGATCGGCATGGCGGCCGTCCCGCTCGGTTTCATGCCGGCCCACCGCTTCCTCGGGCCGGTCGACTCGCTGGTCGGGGAGCAGGTGGGCAAGAACCTGATCGCGGCGCTGCGCGAGACGCTGTCGAACGCCTTCCGCCATGCGCGGGCGACACACGTCGAGGTCACCGTGGACGCCACTGCGGTCCTGCCCGACGGCCGGGACGCCGTCCGGCTGTCGGTCGCCGACGACGGGGTCGGCATCCCGGAGGGCGGGAGGCGCAGCGGACTGAGCAACCTCGCCCGCCGCGCGGAATCCCTGGGCGGAAGGAGCTGGTTCGGCCCCGGTACGGGGACCGGGGACCGGGGCACGACGGTGTACTGGGAGGCGCCCCTCTGACGGCGGGTACGCCCCGGCCGGAGATGTAAGCCCGACGGGGCACAGGCCCCCCGACGGGGCACAGGCCCCCGGCCCGGGGGCGCGGATCCCTCGCCCCCGGCGGTCAGCGGCTTCGGAGTATCCGCTCGATGACGACCGCGACGCCGTCCTCGTTGTTCGTCAGCGTGACACCGGAGGCGGCGGCGAGCGCGGCCGGGTGGGCGTTGCCCATCGCGAACGAGGAACCGGCCCAGCCCAGCATCTCCACGTCGTTGGGCATGTCGCCGAAGGCGACCACCTCGGAGGGCGCGATGCCGCGCTCGGCACAGCAGGCGGCGAGCGTGCCGGCCTTGGACACCCCGAGAGCGCTGATCTCCAGCAGGGCGGTGGGACTCGAACGTGTGAAGGAGGCCCGGTCCCCCGCGGCCTCGCGGGCCAGCAGGAGGAAGTCGTCGGGGGCGAGCCCGGGGTGGTGGGCGAGCACCTTCAGGACCGGCGTGCCGGTGCCGGGTGCCTCTTCGTGGAGCAGCTTCTCCGCGACGGCCACGGTGGCCCCGGGGTCCAGGTGGAACGGCGGGTAGGCGGGTTCGTAGTGGATGCCCGTGGTCAGTTCGACGGCGAACGAGGTGCCCGGGGCTGCGTCGCGGAGGATCCGGACCACGTCCAGGGCCGCGTCCCGGGCCAGCGCGCGGACCTCGACCAGCCGGCCGTTCGCCCGCAGATCGGCGACGGCCGCGCCGTTGGCGCAGATGGCCATGCCGTGGCCGTGCACGTGCGAGCTGACGACGTCCATCCAGCGGGAGGGGCGTCCGGTGACGAAGAAGACCTCGATCCCCGCCCTCTCGGCGGCTGCGAGGGCGGCGATCGTACGGTCCGACAGGGTCTTGTCGTCACGCAGCAGGGTGCCGTCCAGGTCGGTGGCGATCAGCCGGGTCACGGCAGGCAGAGGCGAGTCGATAGCTGAGGTCACCCCGCCATTCTCCCGTACAGGGGTGCACGGCCGTGCGGAGGGGCGCACATGTGAGCTTGCGCACCCCTGAGCTGGGGTACATACCTTCGGCATATGCCAAAGGCGTCGGAACCCGGTCCGGACCCCTCGGCGGTCAGCCGAGCTGGGCCGGTCCCTCGGTGGCGATCCGTTCGAAGACCTGCTCGTCCGCCGCGAAATCTGAGCCCGGGACCGGCCAGTGCAGGACGATCTCGGTGAAACCGAGGCCGAAGTGGGTGCCCGCGAAATCCACGAAGGCGTCGAAGGAGCTGAGCGGCCGGTCGGGCGTGAAACCGGTCAGCAGGATCTTGTCCAGCTCCATGACGTCCCGGCCGACCGCCTCACCGGCCTCCTCCAGCCGGGAGATCTGGCCCCGGAGGGCGGCCACGGACTGGGCGGGCGTCCCGGCCTCGTACAGCTTGGGGTCACCCGTCGTCACCCACGCCTGGCCGTACCGCGCGGCCAGCTTCAGCCCGCGCGGACCGGTCGCCGCCACCGCGAAGGGCAGCCGGGGCGACTGTGCGCAGCCGGGGATGTTGCGGGCCTCGGTCGCGGCGTAGAAGCGTCCTTCGTGCGTCACCGAGGGCTCGCGGAGCAGCTTGTCCAGGAGGGGGAGGAACTCGTCGAAGTGGTCGGCCCGTTCGCGGGGCGTCCAGGGCGCCTCGTCCTGCCGGCGCAGCGTCGTGGCGTCGTAGCCGTTGCCGCCGGCGCCGATGCCGAGGGTGATCCGCCCGCCGGACACGTCGTCGAGCGTGATGAGGTCCTTCGCGAGCGTCACCGGGTGCCGGAAGTTGGGCGAGGTCACCAGGGTGCCCAGACGGAGGCGCTCGGTCGCCGTGGCGGCGGCGGTCAGGGTCGGGACCGCGCCGAACCACGGGCCGTCCCGGAAGGTGCGCCAGGCCAGGTGGTCATAGGTGTACGCGGCGTGGAAGCCGAGCCGTTCGGCTCGGGTCCACCGGTCGCGGCCGCCTTCGTGCCAGCGGTGGACGGGCAGGATCACGGTGCTCAGTCGCATGGCCCCGACGATACGTGGGGCGCCGGCCGCCGCCCCGGTGGAGCGGCGGGCGCCGGGGCCTTCGGCCGCGCGGGGCCGCTCCTACGGCAGGCCGAGCAGGTTGCGCATGGACTCCGCGGCCCGTACGGCGGCGTCACCGCAGCAGTTGTTGAACAGCACATGGACCTCCCGCGCCTGCTCGGCCATTCTGCGGACGCGCGGCACCCATTCGGAGAGTTCCTCGGGTGTGTACGCGTGGCGGAACTTCTCCTCCTTGGTGCCGGTCCCCCAGGCGCTGTTGCGGCCGTGGAAACGCACCAGGGCGAGTTCCGGGGTGGTGACCCGTACGACCGGCGGTACGGAAGTGGGGAGCGTCTGCACCATGTCCACGGCCACGGCGGCCGTGTCCAGCTCCGTCAGCAGGGCCGCCGTCGCGTCGGCGTTCTCCTCGCGCCACCAGCCGGGATGCCGGAACTCCACGGCCACCGGCCATCCGGCGGCACGCTCACGGCACCGGCGCAGGAACTCCGCCGCGGGCCTTCCCGGGGCGAGCCGGGGCGGGAACTGGAAGACCAGCGTCCCCAGACGGCCGGATGAGCGCAGTGGTTCGAGGGCCGCGCTGTAGCGGTCCCACACCTCGTCGAGGAGGCCGGGATCGACGCCCTCCCGTCCCCGCTGCCGCGCGAGGGCCGGGCGCAGTTCGGCGGGCAGTGCCGCGGGCCGGGTCGGATGGCCGGTGAGCAGTGAGAACGCCTTCACGTCGAAGCGGAAGTCCTCGGGGGTGCGCTCGGTCCACAGCAGGCTGTTGCGGGTGCTGGGCAGCCCGTAATAGGTGGAGTCCACCTCCGCCACCGGGAACTGTCCGGCGTAGTACCGCAGTCTGCCCTCCGCGTCGCGGCGGCCTTTCGGATACCAGCCGCCGGCCACCAGCGCCTTGTCCGTCCACGAGCAGGTTCCGACCCGGATCTGTCCCATTCGGTCAGTCTTCCCCGGATACGGGCGCCCGGTCGCGGCGGCGGCCGGGAGAGGGAGCAGGAGGCGGGGGCGGGAGCAGGAGGCGGGGCCGGGGGCGGGCCCGGGAGGGTGCGAAAGGGCGGTACGGCGGGAGTGGTACGGCCGGGGAGGGGGCGGGGGCCGCGGTCCGTCCCGGACCGGGTCAGCCCAGGAAGGCGGGGGGCACCCCGTCGGTGAGCCATACGCCGTTGGCGCTCACCCGGAAGACGTGGCCCGCCCGGTGCATGGCGCCCGCCCGCACGGTGAGCACGACGGGGACGCCGCGTCTGGCGCCGACACGGGTGGCCGTCCCGCGGTCGGGGGAGAGGTGCACGTGGTGGCGTGCCATGGGCCGGAGCCCTTCGGCGCGGATCGCGGTGAGAGCCCGGCCCACGGTGCCGTGGTAGAGGTACTCGGGCGGGCGGGCCGGCGGCAGACCGAGATCGACGGTCACAGTGTGGCCCTGGGCGGCGCGGATCCGGTCACCGTCCACGGTGAAGCGCTGCTTGTCGTTGGCGGCCACGACATGGTCCAGCTCGGCGCGGGAGACCGGGAAGCCCTCGCGGGCACAGGCCCTCAGCAGCTCCTCCACCGGTACCCAGCCCTGTGCGTCGAGGGTGATCCCGATCCGCTGCGGCTGGTGCCGCAGATGTCTCGAAAGGTACTTGGACACCTTGACGGTGCGTCTTTCGTCCATCCCGCCAGAGTGCCGGGGCCGCCTTCCCGGCGCATCCGGAATTCCACCGCCGACTGTGGCAACTTTCTGCGGTTCGGAGGTTTGATCCACAACCAAGTCGGCTTATCCACAAGGGAAATGGCGAATCTGTGGACAAGTGACTTTCCTTTTGACCTATTTGTTCAACTTCCGTGATGGATAAGAGGGCTGTGCCATATGACGGCAAGTCGGCTCGGGGGACGCGTTGTCGGCAGCCGACCGCCCTGCACCCTTGTGCAGGAAGGCAGTTGGGGTACGGCGCCGACAGGCGCTCTTCCGGCCGGAGCCGCCGGCCGTCAGCCCGCCTTCTCGGCGAACTCGGTTATCCAGGAGGAGAGCCGCTCCGGCTCGGTGCGCGGAACCCAGTGCCTTGCGGGCAGGGAGCGCCGTACCAAGCGGGGAGCCCAGCGGTCCAGTTCGTCGTGGAGGGCGGGCGACAGGAAGATGTCACCGGTCGGCGTGATCAGCTGCACCGGGGCGTGCGCGTACGCGTCCGCACGCGGACGGCGCAGCCGGGCCCGGACGTTGTCGCGGTAGAGCCAGGCGCCGTGTGCCGCGTCCCTGGACAGGGTGGCGGTCGGGTAGCCGTCCGCGGGCACCTTCTCCATCCGCTGGAGGATCCGGGGCCACCGCCTGCCGAGCGGTCCGCGCCAGGCCATCTCCGGCAGGGCCGGGGTGTGCAGCGCGTAGACGTACCAGGACTTCGCACCCTGGCCGAGCAACTGGCCCAGGCCACGGGCGTTCCGGTCCCTCATCCGCTGTTTGATCCAGTGGCCGAAGTGGTCCAGGCAGGGGCCGGACACCGAGGTGAAGGAGGCTATCCGCCCCTCGGTGCGCCCGACCGTCACGAACTCCCAGGACTGGACCGATCCCCAGTCGTGGCCCACCAGATGGACCGGCCGGTCCGGGCTGACCGCGTCGGCGACGGCCAGGAAGTCGTCCGTCAGCTTCTCCAGGGTGAAACCGCCGCGCAACGGCCGGGGCGCGGTCGAACGGCCGTGGCCCCGCACGTCGTACAGCACGACGTGCCATCGCTCGGCCAGCCGGTCCGCCACCCGCGCCCAGACCTCCTTGCTGTCCGGATAACCGTGCACCAGCACGACCGTGGGGTTCGCCGGGTCGCCCGACTCGGCGACACACAGCTCGATTCCGCCCGTACTCACCCAGCGTTCGCGTGCGTCCCGCAGTTCCACGCCGCCTCCTCGTCGATGCCGGCGCCGCGGTACGTGTCCGCGACGCGACACCGCAGAATGTGGCAACCGGTCCAGGGGCGCGTCAAGGGTCTTCCCGAGCCCGCGGGCCGCGGACCCCCCGTGCCCGCGCCCGTCCCCGCCGGTGCGGGGCGGTACGGGTGCGGGCGGGCCCCCTACGGGGCCGTACACCTGGAGGCGGATACGGATACCACCGCCTGGGCTGACGACCCCCGCGGGCCCCGCCACTACCGTCGTAGCTGTGAAGACCGTCATCGCTACCGAAAGCCTGAGCAAAAGGTTCCCCCGGGTGACCGCTCTTGACCGGCTCTCCATGGACATCGGACCGGGTGTGACCGGTCTGGTGGGATCCAACGGGGCCGGCAAGTCGACACTGATCAAGATCCTTCTGGGTCTCTCCCCCGCCACCGAGGGCCGGGCCGCAGTGCTCGGGCTCGACGTCGCGACCGAGGGCGCCGCGATCCGGGAACGGGTCGGGTACATGCCCGAGCACGACTGCCTGCCACCCGACGTGTCGGCGACGGAGTTCGTCGTCCACATGGCGCGTATGTCGGGGCTGCCGCCCACCGCGGCGCGGGAGCGCACCGCCGACACCCTGCGCCACGTCGGCCTGTACGAGGAGCGCTACCGCCCCATCGGCGGCTACTCGACCGGGATGAAGCAGCGGGTGAAGCTGGCCCAGGCCCTGGTCCACGACCCGCAGCTGGTACTGCTCGACGAGCCGACCAACGGCCTCGACCCGGTGGGCCGGGACGAGATGCTCGGGCTGATCCGGCGGGTCCACGCCGATTTCGGCATCTCCGTCCTGGTCACCTCCCACCTCCTCGGTGAGCTGGAGCGCACCTGCGACCATGTCGTCGTCATCGACGGCGGCACCCTCCTGCGGTCCAGCTCCACCAGCGACTTCACCCGTACCACCACGACCCTCGCGGTCGAGGTCACCGACAGCGACACCCACCCCGACGGGACGGAGGCCCTGCGCCGGGTGCTCACCGAGGCCGGGGTCACACTGCTCGGCGCGGAAGGCCCGGACGCCCAGGGGCTGCCGGGCGCGGGCCACATCATCCTGGTGGAGGCGACGGGCGACGAGACGTACGACCTGGTACGCGACGGGGTGGCCGGGCTGGGACTCGGCCTGGTCCGTATGGAACAGCGACGCCACCACATCGCCGAGGTCTTCCGGAGCGGGGACACCGCCCCGGCGGCCGTGGCGGCACAGCGGAAGGGGAGCGGCCGTGACGAGCACTGACACCGGCACCACGCCCGGGAGCGACGCCTCCCGCATCCACAACATCGGGTACCGCTCCTACGACGGCGCCAGGCTGGGCCGCTCCTACGCCCGGCGCTCGCTCTACTCGCAGTCCCTGCGCGGTTCGTTCGGCCTGGGCCGGTCCGCGAAGTCCAAGGTCCTGCCGATGCTGCTGTGCACGGTGATGTGCCTGGTGGCGCTGATCCTCGTCGCGGTCGCCATGTACGCGCCCGACATGACGAAACTCCCGGTGAAGTACACGTCGTTCGCGATCTACCTGCAGGCCGTGATCGGGCTCTTCATCGCCTCGCAGGCCCCGCAGTCCGTTTCGAGGGACCTCCGTTTCAAGAGCGTCCCGCTGTACTTCTCGCGGCCGATCGAACGCTCCGACTACGTGATCGCCAAGTACGCCGCGATGGCGTCGGCGCTCTTCGTCCTCACCGGGCTGCCGCTCGTCATCCTCTACGCGGGCGCGCTGCTGGCCGAGTTCGACTTCGCCGATCAGACCAAGTGGTTCGGACAGGGGATGGTCTCGGTGGCGCTGCTGTCGGTGCTCTTCGCCGGTATCGGCCTGGTCGTCGCCGCGGTGACCCCGCGCCGCGGCTTCGGTGTCGCCGCCGTGATCGCCGTCCTGACCATCACCTACGGCGCGGTCTCCACCGTGCAGGGCATCGCCTGGTCGACGGGCTCGGAGGGCGCCATCACCTGGCTCGGCCTGTTCTCGCCCATCACGCTCATCGACGGGGTGCAGACCGCGTTCCTCGGAGCGAGCTCCGCCTTCCCCGGCGGGGCGGGGCCCGGTGCCGCGGCCGGCCTGGTCTACCTGATCGTCGTCCTCGCGCTCGCCGCCGGCTCGTACGCCGTCCTGATGCGCCGTTACCGGAGGGTCGGACTGTGACCACCATCGAGATCGACCACACCTCGCGCTGGTTCGGCAACGTGGTCGCCGTGAACGACGTGAGCATGACCATCGGGCCGGGTGTGACGGGTCTGCTCGGTCCCAACGGCGCCGGGAAGTCCACGCTCATCAACATGATGGCCGGCTTCCTCGAACCCTCGACGGGCACCGTGACCCTCGACTCCGAGCCGATCTGGCGCAACGAGGGTGTCTACCGGTCGATCGGCATCGTGCCGGAGCGGGAGGGCATGTACGACTTCCTCACCGGCCGTGAGTTCGTCGTCGCCAACGCGGAACTGCACGGGCTGGGCGACGCCGCCGCGCGCGAGGCCCTCGCCACCGTCGAGATGGAGTACGCGCAGGACCGCCGGATCGCCACGTACAGCAAGGGCATGCGCCAGCGCGTGAAGATGGCGTCGGCCCTGGTGCACCACCCCTCCGTGCTGCTGCTGGACGAGCCGTTCAACGGCATGGACCCGCGGCAACGGATGCAGCTGATGGAGCTGCTGCGGCGGATGGGGGCCGAGGGCCGGACGGTCCTCTTCTCCTCGCACATCCTGGAGGAGGTCGAGCAGCTCGCCTCGCACATCGAGGTGGTCGTGGCGGGGCGGCACGCCGCCTCCGGCGACTTCCGGAAGATCCGCAGGCTGATGACGGACCGGCCGCACCGCTACCTCGTACGGTCCAGCGACGACCGGGCGCTGGCCGCGGCGCTCATCGCCGACCCGTCCACGGCGGGCATCGAGGTCGACAGCACCGAGGGGGCACTGCTCATCCAGGCGGTCGACTTCGGGCGGTTCACCACCCTCCTGCCCGAGGTGGCCCGTGCGCACGGCATCCGCCTGCTGACCGTCTCGCCGTCCGACGAATCCCTCGAATCGGTCTTCTCCTATCTCGTAGCGGCCTGAGTAGTGGCCTGAAAGGAGCTGTGAAGCGTCATGTACGACCCCACAGTCGCCCGGCTCACCTACCGGGCCCTGCTCGGCCGGCGCCGGGCCGCCATCCTGTTCGTCCTGCCCCTGCTGCTGGTGGCCATCGCCGTGGCGGTACGGATGTTCGCCGGGGCCGACGACGCCGTCGCCTCGGGAGTGCTCGGCGGGTTCGCCATCGCCACGATGGTGCCGCTGATCGGTGTCATCGCCGGAACGGGGGCCATCGGGCCGGAGATCGACGACGGTTCGATCGTCTATCTGCTGTCCAAGCCGGTGAAGCGGCCGACGATCATCTGCACCAAGCTGGTCGTCGCCGTCGCGGTGACGATGCTCTTCTCCGCGGTGCCGACCATGGTCGCGGGCCTGATTCTCAACGGCAACGGCGGGCAGATCGCCGTGGCGTACACCATCGCCGCGCTGGTCGCCTCGATCGCGTACAGCGCGCTCTTCCTGCTGCTGGGGACGGTCAGCCGGCACGCGGTGGTCTTCGGCCTGGTGTACGCGCTGGTGTGGGAGGCGCTCTTCGGAAGCCTGGTCCCGGGCGCGAGGACCCTCAGCGTGCAGCAGTGGTCCCTGTCCGTCGCGGAGAAGGTCGCCGGCGACGGCCTGGTGACCTCCGACGTCGGACTGCCCCTGGCGACGGTGCTGCTGGTGGGGGTCACGCTCGTGGCCACCTGGTACGCCGGCCAGAAGCTGCGGGGCCTGAAGCTGGCGGGCGAGGAGTGAGCACCGCCGCGCCGGCCTGAACCCTTGCCACCGCGACCCCCGCCCACCGGGCGGGGGTCGTCCGCTTCCCGGACCGCGGGACGCGTGACCGCCCGGGGACCGGGTCGTTGGGCCGGGTGCGTGGAGGCAACTGGAATCCGTGGCGTAGAGCTTTCGTGAAATCGGGGAATGCCGGTACCCGCGGACCAGGGTCCGCCGGGCCGGCCATCGGACAGGTGGCGACCGTGAGCGCCCTCCACCCTCACGGCCCGGGTCAGGGCCGCCCTTCGCCGTACCCGCGCACGAAAGGCATACCCGTGCCCACAGAAGTCGCCCTGCTCGAATCACGCACCCTGCGCGCCGAGCGGATGGGGCGCGTCGACGCCCTGGACAAGGTCAAGGGCCTTGTCATGCTCCCCGACGGAATTCACGTTCGCGCAGAGGAGGTCGCTTGTTACTTCGAAGTATCCACAACCACGCTGAAGAGGCTGACGGACCGGCATCAGCGTGAGCTGACGGAGAACGGCATGAGGATTCTGCGCGGCTCTGACCTGCGTGTCTTCCATAGCGACATGATGTCGCTATGGAAGGGGGAGGAAGCGGGGAGTTATCCACAGGCGGCGACCCAGCTGCGGTTGTACACCCGTCGGACCGTGCTCAACGTGGCCATGCTTCTTCGCGACAGCGACATCGCCCGTCGTGTGAGGACCCATCTGCTCGACGCCGAGGAGGACCTCAGGGCCTCCTGTGCCTCGCTCGACCGCCGGGTCTCGCGGGTGGAGGGCTGCCTGGCGGGTGTCGGCAGCGCGCTCCAGGAACTCGGGCCCGTGCTGAGCCGGATGTCGCACCGGCTCGACGTCCTCGACCGGGAACCGGACGGCACCCACCGGGACGTCGGAGCCACGGGTCCGAGGCTCAGCGACGTCTCCGAGGGCATCGCCCGGCTCGACAGCCGTATGGAGGACCTCGCGGCGGGACTGAGGGAGTGGGGCGGCCACCGCCCCCGGGGATGAAGCCGTGGCGGGGGTGCTGCCCGGAAACGGGTGGCGCCCGGGCCGCGTCCCCGGACACGGCGAGCGGGCCGGACGGCGCGGAACGGACGGCGCGGAACGGACCCGCACCCCGCACGGGACCGGGAGCACGGCGGCGACCAGGAGGACGGGTCCGTCGGGTTCCCCGCAGAAAGGAGCGGGGCGGGCACCCCGGCAGCTCCGTCAGCTGCCCGCGGCGCCGTCCGTCGCAGGCCCCCGGGTGGCCCGGCTCCGCCCGGCTGTCTCCCGGAGGACCGGCCGAGGGGCAGGGCAGCGGCTTGCCGAGCCGTCGTCGGGGACGGGCCCCGCACGCGTATCCGCACCGCACGCGTGTACGGCGGACGGCCTCGGTCCCACCGGGGGACCGAGGCCGTCCGCGCGAGGCCCCGCCCTCAGGAGCGCACGGGCGTCCGCAGGAGTTCTTCCAGGACCAACGCGATGCCGTCCTGATCGTTGGAGGCGGTGATCTCGTGGGCCACGGCCTTCAGTTCGTCATGGGCGTTGGCCATCGCCACGCCGTGCCGGGCCCAGGCGAACATGGGGATGTCGTTCGGCATGTCACCGAAGGCCACGGTGTCCGCGGCCTTCACCCCGAGCCGCCGCGCGGCCAGCGAGAGGCCGGTCGCCTTGGTCAGCCCCAGGGGCAGGATCTCGACCACGCCCGAACCCGCCATGACCACGTCCACGAGTCCGCCGACGGCCTGTCGGGCCGCCTGCGTCAGGGCGTCGTCGTCCAGCTCGGGATGCTGGATGTAGACCTTGTTCAGCGGGGCGGTCCACATCTCGGCGGTGTCCTGGACGAGGACGGCGGGCAGCGATCCCTCGTGCACCCGGTAGCCGGGTCCGACGAGCACCTCGCCCTCCAGCCCGTCACGGCTCACGGCCATCGCCAGGGGCCCGACCTCCGCCTCCAGCTTGGCCAGGGCGAGCCCCGCCAGCTGGCGGTCCAGGGTCAGCGAGGTCAGCAGCCGGTGCTCACCGGCGTGGTAGACCTGCGCACCCTGGCCGCAGACGGCCAGGCCGTCGTATCCCAGGTCGTCCAGGACGTACTTGGTCCAGGCCACGGAGCGTCCGGTGACGACGATGTGCGCGGCGCCGGCCGCGGTGACCGCCGTCAGCGCCTCACGGGTGCGCGGGGAGACCGTGTCGTCGCCCCGCAGCAGCGTGCCGTCGAGGTCGGTGGCGACCAGCTTGTAGGGGAAGGTCACCGGACGACCGGCTCCAGCAGCTCGCGGCCGCCCAGGTACGGCCGCAGCACCTCGGGCACCCGCACCGAGCCGTCGGCCAGCTGGTGGTTCTCCAGGATCGCGACGATCGTGCGCGGGACGGCGCAGAGGGTGCCGTTCAGCGTGGCCAGCGGCTGCACCTTCTTGCCGTCGCGCATGCGGACCGAGAGCCGGCGGGCCTGGAAACCGTCGCAGTTCGACGCGGACGTCAGCTCGCGGTACTTGCCCTGGGTCGGGATCCACGCCTCGCAGTCGAACTTCCGGGAGGCCGACGCGCCGAGGTCACCGGTGGCCACGTCGATCACCTGGAACGGCAGCTCCAGGCCGGTGAGCCACTGCTTCTCCCAGTCCAGCAGCCTGCGGTGCTCGGCCTCGGCGTCCGCGGGGTCGACGTACGAGAACATCTCGACCTTGTCGAACTGGTGGACGCGGAAGATGCCCCGGGTGTCCTTGCCGTAGGTGCCGGCCTCGCGGCGGAAACAGGGCGAGAAGCCCGCGTACCGCAGCGGCAGCTTGTCGGCTTCGATGATCTCGTCCATGTGGTATGCCGCGAGCGGCACCTCGGAGGTCCCGACCAGGTAGTAGTCGTCCTTCTCCAGGTGGTAGACGTTCTCCGCGGCCTGGCCGAGGAAACCGGTGCCCTCCATGGCGCGGGGGCGCACCAGCGCCGGGGTCAGCATCGGCACGAAACCGGCCTCGGTGGCCTGCGCGATCGCGGCGTTGACCAGGGCGAGCTCCAGGAGGGCGCCGACCCCCGTCAGGTAGTAGAAACGCGACCCGGAGACCTTGGCCCCGCGCTCCATGTCGATGGCGCCGAGGGCCTCGCCGAGTTCCAGGTGGTCCTTGGGCTCGAAGCCCTCCGCGCCGAAGTCACGGATCGTTCCGTGCGTCTCCAGGACGACGAAGTCCTCCTCGCCGCCGACCGGTACGTCCTCGTGGACGACGTTGCCGAGCATCAGGAGCAGGCGCTTGGCCTCGGCGTCCGCCTCGTCCTGAGCCGTGTCGGCCGCCTTCACCTCGGCCTTCAGCCGGTCCGCCTTCCGCAGGAGCTCGGTGCGCTCCTCGGGTGTGGCCTTGGGGATCAGCTTGCCGAGCGCCTTCTGCTCGGAGCGGAGTTCGTCGAAGCGGACGCCGGACGACCTGCGCAGCTCGTCGGCGGAGAGCAGGGCGTCGACGAGCGCGACGTCCTCTCCACGGGCGCGCTGGGAGGCGCGAACACGGTCGGGGTCCTCACGGAGCAGGCGAAGGTCAATCACCCCTCAAGGCTACCGGTGCGCGGATCCGCCTCTCGAACCGATATCTTCCGGATCTTCCGGGGGGCGTTTTGTCGGCATTGGCCTACTTCATTGCTCCCGGCAAGGAATCACGGCGGAATGGTGAGGGGTGAGGGAAGTGGCGGATGTGGCCTCCCGTCCCTCGAAAAGGTGGCACCGACGGCGGGGAATTGACGTGCGGTCTCCGCGTGCGCCGACTGCGGCCGACAGGCGGGCGGGCCCGCGACGGGCGGGCGGGAGCCGGGACTTGTCCACAGGGGCATGCTGGGCCGCTTAGTTATCCACAGGCTGTGAGGAAGTTCTGTGGACACCGGAAGGCGGCGCTCCGAAAACCCGACGAAAGGCGCGCATTCGTCACCCAAACCCGTTGTGCACACTCATTCGGGTGGCAATTTCGCACATCAAGGAGTTGATCAACGGAATTGAGAGAGAAAGGCGCCGGTAGGGGGAGTGGGTGATCTTGGGGTAGTGGGGGCGTTTGTCGATGATGCGGCTTAGCGGTGTCGACTTGTCCCCAGGCGCGAGACTCCCCTGTGGATAACCTTCGTGTACGGTCGGCCCACTCCGACGCGGGATGTCGTCCTGTCACGGGATGCCCCACGCCCGGACGCGGGGCCCTGGGCGCGGGACGCTCCGGACGCGGGGCCCTGGGCGCGGGACGGCCCGGACCGCCACACCGCCTTCCGCCGCTCACGGCCCGCGGCCGGCCCGGGAACCGCTCCCGGAACCAGAACAGGCTTCCCCGTACCGGCTCCCGCCGGTTCAGGCCCGGCCGTCCTGGCTACGGGCCAGCCAGTCGGCGGCGTCCGTGAAGTCCAGGTCGGACGTACCGGTCCGCAGCGGGCTCACCTCGTCGGGTGTCACCCCGGCCCGCGGATAGGAACCCAGGAACCGCACGTTCGGGCAGATCCGCTTCAGTCCCATCAGGGCCTCTCCCACCCGCCGGTCCGCGATGTGTCCTTCCGCGTCCACGGCGAAGCAGTAGTTACCGATGCCCTGCCCGGTGGGCCGCGACTGGATGAGCATCAGGTTCACCCCGCGCACCGCGAACTCCTGGAGCAGCTCCAGCAGGGCCCCCGGCCGGTCGGCGCCGAGCCAGATGACGACCGAGGTCTTGTCCGCCCCGGTCGGGGCGGAGGGCCTGGCCGGCCGGCCCACCAGCACGAAGCGGGTCTGCGCGTTCGCCGCGTCGTGGATCTCCGTCACCAGCGGTTCCAGCCCGTAGGTCGCGGCGGCGAACTCACCGGCGAAGGCGGCGTCGAACCGGCCCTCCTGGACGAGCCTGGCGCCGTCGGCGTTCGAGGCGGAGGACTCCCACACCGCGTTCGGCAGATGGGCGGCCAGCCAGTTGCGCACCTGGGGCTGGGCCGCCGGATGAGCGGTGACGGTCTTGATGTCCGAGAGTTCCGTCCCGGGCCGCACCAGCAGCGCGAACGTGATGGAGAGCAGCACCTCGCGGTAGATCATCAGCGGGGCGCCGGATGTCAGCTCGTCGAGCGTCGCGGTGATTCCGCCCTCGACGGAGTTCTCGATCGGGACGAGGGCGGCCGCGGCCTCCCCGTTGCGTACCGCGTCCAGCGCCGCCGGAACGGAGACCATGGGGACGAGTTCGCGGGTGGCGGCTTCCGGGAGGGTGCGGAGAGCCACCTCGGTGAAGGTGCCTTCGGGGCCGAGATAGGCGTAACGCGTGGCTGACATACGGTCACCCTAATGGGGTCTGCCCGCCGTACGGACCGCCGGACGGAACCCGGGACCACGCCGGCGGAACGGCCCGTCACCGGCCCGCAGCCTCTCCGTCACCGGCCCGCCATCGCCCCGCCGCCGCTCCGCCCGGCTCACGCTTCGAGCAGCCGCTGCCCCACGTACTCACCGGGTGCGGCGCCCCCCGGCACGGCGAACAGGCCGCTGGCCTCGTGCCGGATGAAGGGGGAGAGCGCGTCGCCCCGGTCCAGTTTGCGCTGCACCGGGACGAAGCCCCGGAAGGGATCGGCCTGCCAGCAGATGAAGAGCAGCCCGGCGTCCGGGGAGCCGTCGTCCAGGAGACCGTCGTGGTACGAGAACGGCCGCCGCAGCATGGCGGCCCCGCCGTTCTTCTCGGGGGAGGAGATGCGGGCGTGGGCGTTGGCGGGGATCAGCGGCTTCCCGTCCGCACCCGTCTTGTCCAGGTCCATCGGGGTCGTCCCGGTGCCGCCGCTCAGCGGCGCGCCGTCCGCCTTGCGGCGGCCGATCACCTGTTCCTGCCGGCCGACCGGGAGCTTCTCCCAGTCGTCCAGCAGCATCCGGATCCGCCGTACGACGGCGTAGGAACCGCCTTCCAGCCACGCGTGCGCCGCCGGTCCGCCGGACGGCACGAAGATCCGCCGGTCGAAATCGCTCTCCCCGGGCTCCGGGTTGTTGGTCCCGTCCACCTGCCCCATCAGATTGCGCGTGGTCATCGGCCTGGCCGTAGCTCCGGGGGTCCGGTTGAAGCCGTTCATCTGCCACCGCACCCGGGCCGCCTCCCCCGCCTCCTTCTGCAGGGCGCGCAGCGCGTGGAAGGCGACGAGGGAGTCGTCGGAACCGATCTGGACCCAGAGGTCGCCCTCGGAGCGCCCGGCGTCGAGGTGGTCGGAGGAGAAGGGCGGCAGCGGGTCCAGCCCGGCCGGCCGGCGGTCGACCAGGTCCGTGCGTTCGAAGAAGGAACGCCCGAACCCGAAGGTGACGGTCAGTGAGGACGGCCCGGCGTCCAGTGCCACCCCCGTGTCGTGCCCTGCTCCACCCCCGGCGGTACGGCCGGCCATCAGCCGCTCGGCCAGGGCCGACCAGCGGCGCATCAGGGCCGCCGCCCCTCTGCGGCCCGCACCGGATGCCAGGTCGAAGGCGACCAGATGACCACGGGCCTGGAGCGGGGTGGTGATCCCCGGCTGGTGTTTCCCGTGGAACATCACCTCGGTGGAGCCGATCGTGGTCAGCGCGGCGGGCGGGTCGTCCCGGGTCGCGGCGTAACCGCCCGCGCCCCCGGCCGCCCCGAGTACCAGCCCGGCGGCCCCGGCCGCACCGGCTCCTCCGATGAGCCGCCGCCGGGACACACCGGCGGTAGTGGCCGGCCGTGCCCCGTCGTCCGTGCGCGTGTCCGTCCCGGGGCCGTCCGCGGCCCGCGCGTCCGTCCGCGTCGCTCCGGTCCGCGTCCCGTCCGCCCGTGGGGCCCTGTCCTTCTTCTTGCTCACCTTGCTCAGCCGATCTTCACGTTCGTGTCCACGGTGGTCTGGTCGATGTCCGAGGTGCGTACGGTCACCGAGAGGTCCCAGTCGCCCGCCATCGGGATCCGCACCCCTGAGGCCGCCCAGTGCCCCGCCGCGATCCGGTCGGGGACGACCGGCAGCGGTCCGATGTCCCGGGCCTCCAGGGTGAGGGCGAGTTTCACCTCGGGGACGTCCATCGCACCGTCCGGCCCGTCGATCCACAGGTGTACGTCGTTGGCGCCGGTCCGGCCGGGGTCGATGTCCAGCCGTACGGTCCCCTTGCCGTTCACACCGCCGGTGTCGAACGGCAGGCTGAGGCCGACCGGCCCTCCGGTCACGGGGGCCGCGGCCGCCGCGCCGCTCCGGGCGGCCTCCTCCTCGGTCCGTCCGGGTTCGGTGGACGTCAGTACGGTCGTGACGGCGAGGAGCACCACCGCGATGCCGGTCTCCACCAGCACGGAACGGCGCAGTCCGGAGCGGTCCGGGTCGGCGTCCCGGGCCCGCCTCTGCCGGGTCGCCGCCAGGGCGGCCCGCTGCCGGGCGAGCTGGGCGGCCCGCTCGGGCCCGACCCCTCCGCCGCTCTCCCCGGCTCCGTGCGCCGTCTCCGGGCTCTCGCCGGGGGCCTTGTCCCGCACGGCGTCCGGGCCCTCCCGGTCCGCCGCGGTGGCGCCGCCCTCCCCGGCCGTACCGCCCTCCTCGGCCGTACCGCTTTCCCCGGCCGTACCGCCCCCCGCCACCAGGCGTCCGGTCCATCGCCGGGAGAACCAGGCGACACCGAGCAGCACCACGACCAGGGCCACCTTGACGAGCAGCAGCTGCCCGTAACGGGTGCCGGTCAGCGCGGACCACGACCCCACCTGCCGCCAGGACTGGTAGAGCCCCGTCGCGACGAGGACGGCCACACTGCCGAACGCCACCCGGGAGAACCGGCGTACCGCGTCCGCGGTGAGGTCCGGCGTCCGGTACAGCGCGACCAGCAGGGCGGCCAGTCCGCCCAGCCAGGCGGCGACGGCGAGCAGATGCGCCACGTCGACCGGCATGGCGATGCCCGGCTGGATGCCCGTCGAGGCGTGCTCCGCCAGCGCCCAGGTGCCCGCGATACCGATGGCGACGACCACCCCGCCGACGGCCAGCCCGAAGGTGAGGTCCTGCTTCTCCTTCCCGTCCTCCCGCTTGGCGTACGTCCCGAAGAGGACCGCGACGAAGAGGGCGGAGGCGCCGAGCAGCAGCAGCCGCGACACCAGCGCCGCACCCGGCTTGGTGTCGAGGGCGGCCTGCAGCCCGGCCAGGTCGAACGCGTCCGACAGCTTGCCCGACCCGGTGTAGGGGCTGCGCAGGAACAGCATGACCAGGGTGGACACGGTGAGGGTGAGCCAGCCCTGTACGACCAGGCGCTGGAGCGGCCGTGCCCCCGCGCCGCGCCGCCAGCACGCCAGCACGAAGGCCGAGCCGCCCGCCAGCAGGACGAAACCGGCGTACGCGGCGTACCGCGCGATGCCGTAGACCGTGCCGACGAGACCGCCCCCGTAGCCGGCGGAGGGCAGCGCCACCTCGGTCTCGGAAGGAGCGCCGATGGAGAAGGTGAAGGCCCCGGCGACCGGGTGGCTGTCCGCGGACACCGCCTGCCAGGCGACCGTGTAGGTGCCCTCGGGCAGCCCGCCGTGCAGGGACACCGCGTACCGGACGGGGCCGCCGGCGGACAGGTCGCGGGGCCCGCCGGTGTCGGCCCGTTTCCCCTCGGGGTCGAGGACCCGGATCGAGTCGTCACCCATGGCGATCTGTTCGGAGAAGGTGAGGGTGACCTCCTGCGGCGCGGTGGCGACCACCGCCCCGTCCTGCGGGTCGCTCCCGGTCAGCGCGGCGTGCGCGGACGCGGGGGTCGCACCGGCCAGCACCGTGCCGGACAGCAGAGCGATCAGCGCGGCGAGGAGTGCGACGGCGGCGAGCGGCCGGCGTATCAGGGGCGGCCCGGGGCGGGGGGCGGTGGTCGTCATGGGGCGTCAGTACCTCACTGCTTCCTCGGGTTGTAGGTGGTCTCCTTGACGGGGACGTCGACCGCGATGCGGCCCGCCTTCTCGAAGTGGAGCTCCACCGGGACCGTGTCCCCCTGCCGGGGCCGCTCCTTGAGGCCGGTGAACATGAGGTGGTTCCCGCCGCGTTCGAGGTCCAGCTGCCCGCCAGCGGGCACCTCGAACGACGTGACCATCCGCATCACCCGGTCCTTCGTCTCGTGGATGGAGACGTGGTCCGACAGCGGACTGGTCACCGAGGTGAGCCGGTCGGCGCCGCCGCTGTTCCGCACCACGAGGAAGCCGGCCGCCATGTCGCTCACGGGCTGCGGCATGAACGCGCCGGTCACCTCCAGCACGGGCGCGCCGCCGGACGAACACCCCGTCAGCGCCAGCCCGGTGGTGAGGACCAGCGCACCGGCCAGGGCGGTGCGGCGTCTCACGGGTTCTTCCCCTCGATGAGCGCGGGGAGGTCCTTCGTGTAGTCGTCGGCGGTGGTGTCCTCGCTGTACAGCACGTACCCCTGGTCGGTCTTCGGGGAGAAGGCGATGACCTGGGACCCGTGCATCGAGACGACCGTGCCGTCCTTCTCCTTCTTCGGGGCGTCGATGCCGATGCCGATCTGCCGTGCCCCCGCCTGGATGGCCGGGAAGTCGCCGGTGAGACCGGTGAAGCCGGGGTCCTGGGCCTTCAGCCAGCTGCCCAGGGACTCGGGTGTGTCCCGCTCGGGGTCGGTCGTGACGAAGACGACCTGGAGCTTGTCCTGGTCCGCCTTCGGCAGGGCGCGCTTGGCGAGCGCGATGTTGCTCATGGTCAGCGGGCAGACGTCGGGGCAGTTGGTGTAGCCGAAGTAGATGAGCGTCGGTTTGCCCTTGGTCTCCTTCCGGAGGTCGTAGGTCTTGCCGTGGGTGTCGGTGAGGACGAGGTCCGGCTTGGTGAACGGCTGGTCGAGCACCGTCGCGGCCTGGGTCTTCGCCTGGGTGGACACGTCGGCGACCGGCGAGCCCGCGGAGGACTCGCCGCCGCAGGCGGACAGGGTGAGTGCGGCCGCGGCGGCGAACGCCGCGGCCCACACCGTCTTCTTGTTGCGCATGGGGAACTGTTTCCTGTTGTGGTGCGGGTGGTGGAGCGGTGTCAGGCGGAGCGGCGACGGCCCGCGAGGACGCCGAAGGCGACTCCGGCGACACCGATGACGATGCCGACGACGCCCAGGACCCGGGCGGTGCTGTCACTGCCGTTCCCGGACGCGGCGGTCTCCGAGGACGCCGTGGTCTCCTTCGCGTGCTCCGCGTCGGTGCCCTTGCCGTCCGCCGCGGCGCCCCCGTGGGCATCGGCCGCCGCGGCGGTCAGCCGGAGGACGGGGGCGGGGCTCTCGGGCTCCTCGCCGCCCTCGGC
This sequence comes from Streptomyces nitrosporeus, assembly GCF_008704555.1. Classification (NCBI taxonomy): domain Bacteria; kingdom Bacillati; phylum Actinomycetota; class Actinomycetes; order Kitasatosporales; family Streptomycetaceae; genus Streptomyces; species Streptomyces nitrosporeus. The sequence goes on along the minus strand of NZ_CP023702.1, from coordinate 3,726,695 downwards.
CGGCTCCTCGATCCAGCGGACGACTTCCTTGTCGCTGTACGTCTGGAGCGCCTTGAAGACCAGCTGGTCGGCGTCCTCGGGAAGTTGTCCGACCGAGAGCGGGAACTGCTGGAAGAAGCCGGGCTCGACGCCCTTGCCGTCGGCGGTCCAGGTGACCTTGGAGACCGCCTCGTTGATCTTCTTGCCGTGTACCTCCAGGGGCTCGGCCAGCTTGCTCCTGGTGACCTCGATCTTCCAGCCGGCGACCGGCTGCGGGCTGACGGAGGCCAGCGGGTGGTCGGTCGGGAAGTTCACCTCCAGCTTGACGGTGGAGGCGTCGTCACGTTCGTTGGGGACCTTGAAGTTGACGGTGGCGTAGCCGCCCTTCGCCGCCTCGCCCTGCGGCTGCACACTGACGTGCGCGGCGGCGGGCCCGGCGAGCAGCAGGACGGTGGACGCGGCGAGGGCGCCGGCGACGGCTGCGCGGGAAACGTTCATGGCGGTATCACTCCACAGGTCAGGGGAAGAGGTGGTCCGGCGCGCGGAAGCGCGACGGCTCACGGCCACCTCGTCACCGGGTCCGGCGGAGGGGCCGCGTCAGGCCGCGAGTACGCACACGGGGGGAGGCCCGCGCCTGATCACCAGATGCTGCAGAGGGTCCTCGGCCGGGGGTGCCGGGGCGTCGGCCGCCGTACGCGGACGCAGCGGGCCGGTCGCGGACCGGTCCGGGAGCCCGGCGCGCAGCGCGCGCACCAGGGCCATGGCCGCACGCAGCGCGCGCAGCCTGGCACCGGCGGCGAGCTGCCGCCCGCCGTACGCCGAGAGCGAGACCAGCCGGAAGACCGCCACCTCACCGCGGCGCAGCAGCCAGCCGGTGGCGAGCGCGGCGAGGAGGTGCGCCAGGAACATGGGCAGGCCGGGCAGGAGCCCCGCCGCCACCGCCACGACCGAGGGGTCGGCGGCGCCGGACGCCAGGGGCGCGTGGCCGCCCTGTGCCAGTGACGCCGGATCGATGCCCGCGGTGCTGACGATGCGGTGGGCCTCGGCCGGACCGATCCGGTCGGGGCCCGCGCCGCACACCAGCCCGGCGGCGAACCGGATCAGCGGGTCGTCCCCGGTACGGGCGGGGCCCGCGGTGTGGGGGCCGCCGGCCGTGAACAGCGCGTGCAGGGCGATCTGCCCGGCCGTCAGCGCGCCGGCGATGGCGGGCAGGGAGCGCTCGCGTCCGGCGAGTGCCGCGACGGCGGCGAAGACCACGAGGAAACCGGCGGCCGCCGTCCACCCGGTCACGCCCGCGCCCGAGGCGAACGTGTGGCCCGCCGCGGCCAGCACGACGCAGACCGCGGTGAACACCGCGGTCCTCATGAGCCGCAGACCGGCTCCGGCGCGTGCGACGGGCTGAGACATGGCCGGGCCATCATCGCACCGAGGCCCCGGCCCCGGTACGGCAGGTCCGGAAGTTCCGCATCCGCACGGTACGGGGCGGTCCGTGCGCGTCCTGCCTGTTCACGCCCGGTGCCCGGGGACGGGAGGGATGGACATACACCGGAATACGGACCTTTTCCATCCGCCGAACGAGCGCTGTCATCGCCGCGGGGTGCTTACCTGCCGCCTGCCCCGGCAATACGTAACCGTATGTCGAGCCGCAGCCAGGAGGCTGAAGCATGAGCATGTGGTGGTCACTCCATTTGCGGCGCGAAGCCGCGAGCGTTCCGCTCGCCCGGCGTTTCCTGCTCGGCACCATGGAGACCGCGGGGGTGGATCCGGATGTCTCCTACGACCTGTCGGTCGCGCTGAGCGAGGCGTGTGCGAACGCCGTCGAGCACGGCGGGCGAGGGGACGAGGACGTCCCTGATCCCGGCCGCGCGGATGCCGGGCAGCCCGGACAGGCCTGTGGCCAGTACCGGGTCACCGCCTATCTGGACGGCGGGAGATGCCGTATCGAAGTCGCCGACTCGGGGCCCGGTTTCCCCGCGCGGCACGCGCTTCGCGCCGGTCCGCACGCCCCGCCGGGGTGTCAGGCCGATCCGCAGGCACCGGACACCCGTCCGCCGGCCATGGCGGAGAGCGGCCGGGGACTCTGCCTGATCGAGGAACTCGCCGATCACGTCCACTTCGGGAACCGCCCCGGCCACGGCGCCGTGGTGAGCTTCGACAAGGTCCTGAAATGGCGGGAGGGCGCGCTGCTCATGGTGTCCTGAGCAGCACGCCCTCCGTCCCGTGGCGCGCGCGTCCGCGCCGGGACCGGATCAGCCCTTGAGGCGGGCCATCCACGCCTCGACCTCGTCGGCCCGGCGCGGCAGCTTGTCGGAAAGGTTCCGGTTGCCGTCCTCGGTGACGAGGATGTCGTCCTCGATGCGGACGCCGATGCCCCGGTACTCCTCGGGCACGGTCAGGTCGTCGGCCTGGAAGTACAGTCCGGGCTCCACGGTGAGGCAGACCCCGGGCTCCAGGGTGCCGTCCACATAGGTCTCGGTGCGGGCGGCGGCGCAGTCGTGGACGTCCATGCCGAGCATGTGCCCGGTGCCGTGCAGGGTCCAGCGGCGCTGGAGGCCGAGCTCCAGGACCTTCTCCACGGACAGGTCGCCCAGCAGCCCCCACTCGACCAGCTTCCCGGCGAGGACGCGCTGCGCGGCGTCGTGGAAGTCGCGGTAGGCGGCGCCGGGCCGCACCGCCGCGATGCCCGCCTCCTGGGCCTCGTACACCGCGTCGTAGATCTTGCGCTGGAGCGGGGAGAAGGTGCCGTTGACCGGCAGGGTGCGCGTCACGTCGGCGGTGTAGAGCTCGTCGGTCTCCACCCCCGCGTCCAGCAGCAGCAGTTCGCCGGGGCGGACCGGGCCGTCGTTGCGGACCCAGTGCAGCGTGGTGGCGTGCGGGCCGGCGGCGCAGATCGAGCCGTAGCCGATGTCGTTGCCCTCGACGCGGGCGCGCAGGAAGAAGGTGCCCTCGATGTAGCGCTCGCTGGTGGCCTCGGCCCTGTCGAGGACCCTCACGACGTCCTCGAAGCCGCGCGCGGTGGCGTCGCAGGCCTTCTCCAGTTCGGCGATCTCGAAGGCGTCCTTGACCAGGCGGGCCTCGGAGAGGAAGACCCGCAGCTCCTCGTCGCGCTCCGCGGTGACCTTGTCGTCCAGCGCGGTCTCGACGCCGGCGTCGTGGCCGCGGACGACGCGTACCGGGCCGGTGGCCGCGGCCAGGGCGGCCGGGAGCTCCCGGACGTCCTTCGCGGGCAGGCCCAGCAGCTGCTCGGCCTCGGCGAGGGAGTGGCGCCGGCCGACCCAGAGCTCACCCTGGCCGTCGAGCCAGAACTCGCCGTTCTCCCGGTCGGAGCGGGGCAGCAGGTAGACGGTCGCCTCGTGGCCGGCGCCGGACGGCTCCAGGACCAGGACGCCGTCCTGCGTCTTGTCACCGGTGAGGTAGGCGTACTCGGTGGAGGCGCGGAACGCGTACTCGGTGTCGTTGGAACGGGTCCTCAGGTTGCCCGCGGGGACCACGAGCCGCTCGCCGGGGAAACGGGCGGAGAGCGCGGCACGGCGCGCGGCGGTGCGGCCGGCCTGGGCGATCGGCTCCAGGCCGTGCAGCTCGGTGTCGGCCCAACCGGACTTCATGTTCTCGGCGAGCTCGTCGGAAATGCCCGGGTACAGGCCGTTCTTCCGCTGCTTGATCGGCTCTGCTTCGGCTGTCTCCGGGTTCTCCGGGGTGAGCTCGTCAGACACGATTTGTCCTTCCTGTACGAAACTGGGCCTTATACGCCACCAGGCCCCCTCCATCGTACGGGCGTACGGAAGGGGGCCCAGGGCCGGAAGACCTGTTACCTGGCGGGCGGGGTCCGTCAGTCGAAACGCACGGCCAGCACGACCACGTCCTCACCGTGCCCGTCCCGGCCGGGGCCGTCGGGCAGAACGGCCCCGAGGACGTGGTCGGCCACGGCGCCGGGGTCCTCGCGCAGGTCCCTGGGCACGGCCGCCGCGGCCGCCCGCAGCCGGGCGAACGCCCGGTCGGCCGCCTCGCCGGTCCGGCGCAGCAGGCCGTCGGTGTAGAGGAGCAGGGTTTCCCCGGGGAGCGGGCAGAACTCCACGCTCGGCGCTTCCCAGCAGGAGAGCATGCCGAGCGGCGCGGACAGTGTGGTCTCCACGAACTCGGTGCGCCGCTCACCGGTCACCAGCGGCGGGTTGTGGCCCGCCCCGGCCAGCAGCACGGCGCGCCGGCCCGGCTCGCAGTAGGCGTAGAGGGCGGTGGCGGTTCCGGCCGGCTCGGTGATCCGCAGCAGCAGTTCGAGATCGGACAGTACGGCGACGGGGTCCTCGCCCTCCATCACGGCGTAGGCCCGCAGTCCGGCGCGGAGCCTGCTCATGGCGGCCAGGGCGCTCGGCCCCGATCCGCCCGCCGAGCCGACGGAGAGCCCCAGCGTGTCGTCCGGGAGGGGAAGGGCGTCGTACCAGTCGCCCCCGCCCTCGGGGCCGGTCCGGTGCCGGGCCGCCAGCCGCACCCCGGGGGTCCGGGGCAGCCTGCTCGGCAGCAGTTCCCCGGCCATGAGGGCGGCGTCCGCCCTGGCCCGTTCCAGCTCCAGCAGCCGGGCCATGTGCTGGGCCGCGTAACGGCCGTAGAGGCCGACGAGATGGCGCCGGCGCTCCAGCGGCTCCGCGGGCTCGTCGTACAGCCAGACGGCCGCCCCGAGCCGGCCTGTGTCCGGGGTGGCGAGGGGGAGGGTGAACGCGGCCGCGTATCCGAGGCGGACGGCGACCTCGCGGGCTCGGGCGCCGGTGTCCGGATCGCCGAGGATGTCGGGGTCCGCCTGGGCGCCGCCGGTGCCGGGGAGGCCGTCGAGGAACCGGCCGTGGGCGGTCGTACCGCGGGGCACCGTCTCGATGAGTCCGAGGTCCGCGTGGGCGAGGCCGAGGCCGGCCGTCCGGGAGGGGCCCTGTCCGTCGGCCGGTTCGAGGACCAGGAGCCCGCGGCGGGCGCCGATCAGGGCGGCGCCCGCGCTCAGCGTCTCGTGCAGGGCCCCGTCGAGTGTGCCGGTCCCGGCCAGGCTCTCGGTGAACTCGTGCAGGGTGGTCAGATCGGACACCCAGCCGGCCAGGCGGTCCTGGAAGAAGGAACCCGGCGGCGCCGGAGTGTCCGGCAAGGGCGCGGAGGGGTGCGTTGAAACCGAAATCAGTGAATCGATTCCAGCCACTTTCGGCAGGTGCGGGGCGCTCATGACATTCGGCTTTCCGACCGGTGCGTTTTGTCGAATGGCATCACAAACCCCCACGTCGTGCTGCACCGCTATCGGTGCAACCGCATGTATACGGAACCACATCTACACGCATAAGGAAGGTGATGTCCAGTATTGTCCTTGTGGTATTTGCGGTGTCCGGCGAGCCGCTAACTTGGCCGAAAAATGTACCCCTGTCCGGCTTTCTGCGGTCGACTGGGCGTGCTCGGTAGGGGAGTCCTCGGGGTGAAGTGCCCGAGGGAGCGTCATTCCGGGCAAGCGGGGTACGTAATCGAGTGCGGTCAGGGGCAGTTGGACACGCCCCGGAACCCGGCGGCGAGCCCGGACGTCCTCACCCGTGACGGCCGCACGTCCGCCCCCTCGCGGCGGGCAGCACCAGGGGCGGCAAGCAGCGTGATGTACACGCCGTCCGCGCGATGTTTTGAGCGGACTCGACTCCGCAGAAATTTGTTCGGTTCCACTCTGATCCTTTTTTGTTCCACTCCGATCGAATCGGCGCACCCTCGGCACGAGTTCATGTCCGTCCCGCACCACCCGGCGGACATGTACACACGTTCAGTGAAGAGACGAACGCGTCGGGTGACCGGCGCGTGGTGTGATGTGGACCTCGGCGTTCAACGGAAAGGAACGAGCGCTCATGCGCGAGATCCTCGGAAGGCGACGCAGGCGCCGGACCCGGCGCGCGGCACGTTCTGCCCGGCTCGACGCGGCGCTGACCTGCGCCACCGTCTGGAGATGGCCCCTGGTTCCCGGGGTGGCCACCGCCACGGCGGGTACACGCGGTGAACGCGGGCGTGGCTGCGCCTGCCCGGACCCCGGGTGCGCCGTACCCGGCGCACATCCCTTCGACCCCGGCCTGCTCGCGGCGACGACCGACGAGCGCATGGTGCGCTGGTGGTGGGGCAACCGGCCCACGGCTCCGCTCGTGCTCGCCACCGGCGGGCGCGCGCCCTGTGCGCTGAGCCTTCCGGCGGTGGCGGGCGCGCGTGCGCTCGCGGCGCTGGACGCCGGAGGGCTGCGGGTCGGCCCTGTGGTGGCGACGCCCACCCGCTGGTCCCTGCTGGTCGCGCCCTACGGCCTGGAGAGGCTGGGAGAGCTGCTGCACGAGAAGGACTGGGTGCCCAGCTCGCTGAGATTCCACGGAGAGGGCGGCTACCTCGTCCTGCCGCCGTCCGAGGTGGGGACGGGGCAGGTCCGCTGGGAGCGGAGCCCCCGGCCGGGCCGGCAGGGCGTTCCCTGGCTCCCGGACGTGGAGGTGGTGCTGGACGCGCTGGTCGAGGCGAGCACCGGCGCTCCGGGCGACGGCAGCAGACTGGCGTACTGAGCGGGCCACGGGGCCGTGCGGGCGGTGGGCGTCCCGGACGCGTACCGCCCGCACGGCCCGGTATCTCTGTCCGAAACCGCATGCCCGGCACGGGCGCGGACGGCCGGAGCGGCGGGGCGGGAGAAGCGGGGAGGGGCCGGCCGGGCGGAGGCCGTCCGGCGGCCGGCGCGGGCGTGCGGTCCGCGGACCGGGCGAGGGGCCGGCGGCTGCGAGAAGCCCTGGCACCGCCCGCGGATGCCCTGCTGGGCGGGGTTCAGCGAGTCTTCCCGGACCCCGGGCGGGCCCTGTCCGGACGTACCCGGACACGCAGAGGCCCGGTCGCTGGCGACGGGGGATGCACCAGCGACCGGGCTTCCAGAACCGTAACAAGAGATCTGCCGTTAGCAAATTCGATCTCGCCTATTCGGACAGCGAATTACCGGTGAGTACGGGTGATGTGGCCGGTGTCACCCGTACGCCTCCGGCCGTGTCCGGTTCAGCTGAGCGTCACCTGACGATTGGTCAGCCCGCCTCGTGCCCGGCGTTCCTCGCCGGTGAGCGGGGCGTCGGACGCCAGGGCCTCGGCGAGCTGTTCCGCGAACCGGGCCGCGGGCTTCTCGCAGTCCTGCGCGCCCATGCCGCTCGGCAGGTCCCAGACCGGGACCATCAGGCCGTGGGCACGGAACGAGCCGACGAGGCGGGTGCCTTCGCCGAGCGAGGAGGCGCCCGCCGCGTGCAGCCGTGCCAGGGCGTCGAGCAGCCGCTCCTCCGGATGCGGCATGACCCAGCGCAGGTGGTTCTTCTCCGGCGTCTCGCACCAGTAGGCGGCGTCGACCCCCGTGAGCCGGGTGGTCGGGATGGCGGCCTCGTTGGCGCGCTCCAGGGAGGCCGTCACCTCGGGCGCGGCGTTCTCCGAATCCGGGACCCAGAACTCGAACCCGGGGTGCACGACCGGCTCGAACACCGCGCCCGGGTCGAGGAGGTCCTGGAGCCGGGGACCGTCGGCGGGGACGCGGCGCGCGGTGACCGGCGAACCGGGCGCGGCCTCCAGCGCCTGCTGGAGGGTGTCCGCGAGGTCGCGGCTGAGGTCGCCGGACGGGGTGTCGTTCTGCAGGGCGAGCAGGACGGAGCCGTCGTCGCGGCGGAGCGCGGGCCAGGCCATGGGCAGCACGGTCGCGAGCGTCACCGACGGTACGCCGTCGGGCAGTCCGCCCTTCAGCGCCAGCTCGGCGGTGGCCGCGGGGACCAGTTCACGCAGCGCGACCCAGTCGCACTCCCCGGGCAGCCCTTCGAACGGGCGGTGGACCAGCTCGGTCACGGCCTGCGCGGCGGCGCGCCCGTGACACGCCTTGTAGCGGCGGCCCGATCCGCACGGGCAGGGCTCCCGTGCCCCGACGACCGGGATCTCACCATCCTTGAGCTGCGGCTTCCCGGCCTTGGACTGAGGGCGCTTCTTGGCCATGGTGGGCGTTCTCCCGATTGCGACAGTGCGGTCTCGGCGCGAGCCTAGTGCCTCTCCCGGCACCGGCCGCCTCCGTACCGCCGGGGCACCCGTCTCCGCCCCGCCGGGAGCACCCGCCGGGGCCGCCCGCCGCCCACCGGACCGGCGCACGGGGCGGGTTGCGGCGCGGCGCAGGGGGCGGGGCACGGTGCGGCGTACGGCCGCGGCCCGTCCTCAGCCCGCGTCGTCGAAGGCGTCGAGGACCTCGGCGAGCTCCAGCCCCTCCAGCCGGCCGATGCCGCCCAGGGAGCCGCGTGCGTGCCCGCCCAGCGCGCTCAGCCCCCGGGAGCCGTGGCGGCCCTGGGCCCCGCCGCGGGAGGAGGGGAACACCTCGGGCCGGCGGCCGGCGGAGAGCAGTGCCCAGACGGTGACCTCGCCCGAGGTGCCGTCGCGTACGCCCCACTCCTCGGCGAGGCTGCTGATGATGTTCAGCCCCCGGCCGCCCCGCGCGGTCACCGACGGTTTGGCCGGAACCGGTCTGGTCGGCCCCCCGCCGTCCGTGACCTCGACGGTCAGCTCACCGGTCGTGCCCACGCGCCACGCGGCGCGCACGTCCCCGTCGCCCACGTCCGCCCTGCGGTCCAGCGGTCTGCCGTGCCGGCAGGCATTGCTGAGCAGTTCGGAAAGGATCAGTACGGCGTCGTCGACGACCGTGTCCGGCACCCCGTTGCCACGGAGCTGCTCGCGCATGCGATGCCGCGCCTGGCCCACGCCCGCAGGGCCATGGGGTACGGCCATGCTCGACGACGTCGGCACTTCCTGTGCCACCACAAACGCCACCCCCGAGACCTCCTTCGCCCCACGCCACGGGTTGGATGCCCCCCTGGACCGGGCCGGAAACCGGCCGACGCCTCAGCAGTGATGCATTCACAACGGTCGAATGCGGAGTGAATGCGCCGGTGCACCCCCCGTAATTGATATTAAAAGCGCCCTAGTTGTGACAGGACCTGTCGCGGGCGGTTGGTGATGATCGCGTCCACCCCCAGGCGCACGCAGAGTTCGACGTCCTCCGGTTCGTTCACCGTCCACACGTGCACACGGTGCCCCGCCCGGCGCAGCCGCTCGACGTGTTCCGGGTGGTTGCGCACGATCCGCATCCCGGGGCCGGCGATCCTCGCCCCCGCGGGCAGCCGCCCGTCACGCAGCCGCGGTGAGACGAACTGCATCAGGTAGACGGTCGGCAGCGTGGGGGCGGCGGCCCGGACGCGGTAGAGGGAGCGGGCGGAGAAGCTCATGACGCGCACCGGGGAGGGCCCGCCGGCCGGCGGGCGGTCCAGGCCGAACCGTCCGAGGGTGTGCAGGAGCCGCTCCTCCACCTGCCCCGCCCAGCGGGTGGGGTGCTTGGTCTCGATGGCGAGCTCCAGCGCCCGCCCGCCCGCCCGTGCCTCGCAGACCAGCTCCAGGAGCCGTTCCAGCGTCAGTACGGAGGTGAGCTCGCCCGGGACCGGGTCCCAGTCGGGCGACTCCCGGTGGTCCTTGAGGTCCTGGCGGTCCTTCCAGGACCCGAAGTCGAGGGCGGCGAGATCGGCGAGCTCCAGGGCCGAGACGGCCCCCCGGCCGTTGGACGTACGGTTCACCCTGCGATCGTGCACACAGACGAGCTGGTGGTCCGCGGTGAGCCGTACGTCGCACTCCAGGGCGTCGGCGCCGTCCTCGATGGCTTTCCGGTAGGCGGCCAGGGTGTGCTCGGGAGCCTCGTCGGAGGCCCCCCGGTGGGCGACGACCTGGATGGGCGATGGCGTGGAAGGCGGGCGCGCGTGGGTCACGGGCGCCATGGTGTCACCGGGACGCGGCGGGCGCGGGCACCTTGTCGGGGCGGACCGTTTTGCCGGATGTAAAGATTGGTGGGCGGATGCACAGCTCCTGCTTACAGTGGCCTGACGTGCTGTGGGAAAAGCTGAACGCAGACACGTGCACAGCGGATCTCTTGCCGAATGCCGAGTGGAACCGAGGAGTAAAGAGCTGTGAGCACCGAGAACGAGGGCAACGAGAACGACGCGGTTCCTTCCGTACCGTCTGTTCCGTCCGTACCTCCTGTGCCGGCTGCCGCTCCTGAGGGCACCCCGCCGGAAAGCGGGCTGCCCGGGGCCCCCGTCTCCCCCGCTTCCCCCGAGGACGCGCCGACGGCCCAGGTCCCCCCGGTGCACCCCGAGAGTGACCCCGGGCACTCCTCTTCCGGGGAGCGGGGCCCGTCCCCGGAGCAGGCGTACGCGCAGTCCCACGGACAGCCGCAGCAGCCGGCCCAGCCCCCGGCTCCGGCCCAGCCCCCTCTCGGTCCGGCCGCCTGGCCGCCCCCGCCGCCGGCCGTACCGTCGTACGCGGACGCCGCCGGCGCCCAGCCCTGGGGCGCGCCCGTCGCGCCGGAGGCCAAGCCTCCGCGCAAGCGGCGCGCCGGCGGACTGGTGGTGGCCGTGGCCGTCGCCGCACTGGTCGCGGGCGGGATCGGCGGCGCCCTCGGCTACCGGGCGGCCGACGGCGGCGCCTCCGGCTCGACCACCGTCGCGGCGGCCAACAGCCCGAAGGACTTCAAGCGCGCGGACGGCACGATCGCGAGCGTCGCGGCGAAGGCGCTGCCCAGTGTGGTCACCATCGACGCCCAGTCCGGCGACGGCGAGGGCGGCACCGGCACCGGCTTCGTCTACGACAAGGAAGGCCACATCCTCACGAACAACCACGTGGTGGCCTCCGCGGCGGACAGCGGCCAGCTGACCGCGACGTTCTCCGACGGCAAGAAGTACGACGCCGAGGTCGTCGGACGCGCGCAGGGGTACGACGTGGCGGTGCTGAAGCTGAAGGACGCCCCGGACGGGCTGACCCCGCTGCCCCTGGGCGACTCGGACAAGGTCGCGGTCGGCGATTCCACCATCGCGATCGGCGCGCCCTTCGGCCTCTCCAACACGGTCACCACCGGCATCATCAGCGCGAAGAACCGCCCGGTGGCCTCCGGTGACGGCTCCAGCAACAAGAACTCCTACATGAGTGCCCTGCAGACCGACGCGTCGATCAACCCGGGCAACTCCGGCGGGCCGCTGCTGGACGCGGGCGGTGCGGTCATCGGCATCAACTCGGCCATCCAGTCGACCACCGGGGGCGGCATCGGCCAGTCCCAGGCGGGCTCCATCGGTCTCGGGTTCGCGATCCCCGTCAACCAGGCGAAGAACGTCGCGGAGCAGCTGATCAAGACCGGCCAGCCGGTCTACCCGGTGATCGGGGCCACGGTGACGATGGAGGAGAAGTCCGGCGGCGCCGTCATCTCCGACGAGGGCGCGGGCGGCACCCCGGCGGTCACCCCGGACGGGCCCGCCGCCAAGGCGGGGCTGAAGGCCGGCGACGTCATCACCAAGTTCAACGACAAGGCGGTCGACAGCGGGCCGACCCTGATCGGTGAGATCTGGACCCACAAGCCGGGCGACAAGGTCACGTTGACCTACGAGCGCGACGGCCGGACGGCCACGGCCGACGTCGTCCTGGGCGAGCGCAAGGGCGACAGCTGAGGGACCGGACCGGCCTTCGCGCCGGGTGCCCCGGACACGGGCGCCCGCCGGCGTGAAGGCGGGTCCACCCGAGAGGCCCCGGAACCGATTCTGCGGATCGGTTCCGGGGCCTCTCGGGTGTGGTGGCGGGGTGGCCGCCGCGGGTCAGGGGCGTGTGCGGGCGGCCGGGGCGTTCAGGCAGAGGGCGATGTTGCGGACCGCGGCGGTGAGTTCCTCGATCACCCGGGCCGCCTGTTCCGCGTTGTGGAACGCCGGGCTCCCGGCCAGGGACAGGTCCAGCTCCTTCGCCGCCTGGAGGGCCGCCCCGGCCGCTTCGGCGGAGGGGGAGACCGGCGCGGGCGCGGATGCCTCGGCCGCGGGGAGCGGTGCGGGTGGGGCGGGCCGGGCCGGCGCGGGCGGCTCCGCCGGGGGAGCACCGGGGGCCGCGGGGGTGGCGGGGACCTCGGAAGCGCCGGAGGCTGTGGGGGCGCCCGGAAGCACAGGGGCGCCGGGGGCCGGCCGGTGCGCCGGCTCGGGCATGGCCGGTGCCGGAGGGCCGGCCGGTACCGGAGGGGCTGACCGCGCCGTGCCGTTCTCCGCTTCCCCGGGGGACCCGCCGCGCTCCTTCCGGTGTCCGTCGAGCGGGACGCGGAAGACGCCGGAGTCACCGGTCACGGAGAAGCAGCGCTCCTCTCCCGGCCGCGGCGGCGTGTCCGGCGCGGTGGGGTGGGAGCCCTGGGCGGCCCGCTCAGCGTGCGCGGCCAGGTCCGACGCGTTGCGGGCCCGGGGCAGTACGAAGTGCTCGAAACCCGGGAACGACAGGCTGGCGGAGTGCGCCGAGGGACGCGGGTCGTACTCGGTCTGCCACTGCGCGCGGTAGCAGTCGACCTGGTCGGCGCAGGCGGCCCGGGTGTGGAAGAGCGCCGTGTCCTCTCCCAGGTCCGGATACCAGAGGTTCGGCCCTGGGAAGCGCACGGTACGCATCCGCGGCCTGACCGGCTCGGCGCACCCCATGCAGCAGCCCTCCGGCACCATGAGGGGGATGCCGCCGTTCTGTTCCGGCCGGCGCGGCCCGCCCTCCCAGCGGTACTCCCCGTGGTGGCAGGGCGGCAGCTCTCCGCAGGCGCGGCAGACGGCGTAGTGCTCCGGGAGAACCTGCCAGTCATGGCTGGCAGGAGCGCACCAGTGCTTCGGTGTGGAGCGGGGCAGGTTCTCGTCGCGCAGCACGAGGACCACCGGGCGCTTGTAGAACTCGGCCCGCTCGGGGGCCGGTTTGGCCGTCTGGTTGTTGGCCCGCCGCAATTCGTTGGCGTGCCACCACAGTTCCACGTGTTCGCGCCATGCCTTCTCGTAGGAGTCCGGCCACCGGTCGCCCCTGTAGGCGTTGATCTCCAGGATCCGCCACGCCTGCCGGTCGAGTACCACGATGGAGCCGGCCCGCAGTCGCATGTGCGTTCCGTTGTCACCCTCGTCCGGCCAGTCGTGCCGGCCGATACGAGTGGGCTGGTCTGGGAGCCACCTGCGAACCTGCATGTCATGCTCCTCGGCACGAAACTTCATAGTTTCAACTGGGGCAGTTGCCAACATTCTGAACAATCAGGACGTTTAACTCGGTGTAGACACGCGCACACTGGTGACCGAAGTCGGCCAAAAACGCTTTTCGCGGCACCGTTTCCTTCCGGAAACACCGCTGAACCCGGGCTTTTTCACCCCTGGGGCTGACATCGGGCCCGGTAACCAGCGCCCTTCGGGGCCGCGTTCCGACGCCCTGGCGCCCGGCCTCGACGCCCACCCTATGAGTGATGGCGCTTCGGTCACCGTCACCCCGTACGTGTGCATCGTCCCGCGTGCCCGTGCCTGGTCGTGGGGCGTGGACACGGGCCGGGGCCGGGGAGACGGCGCCGGGACGGGCGGGGGGAGGTGTATCAGGACGGGGCGCCGGTGCCGGGTGTCTCCTGCACCGTCCGGAAGGCGCGGGGGCACCGCCGTGCGGGCGCCGGCGGGGCCTTGCCGGCCACCGGGGGACCGACGCCTCCCGATGCGGCCCGGGGCCGGTAGTCTGTACCCGCTCCGCCCGAGTGGACGGAGTCCGAGGTGGGTTGCCCGAGCGGCCTAAGGGAACGGTCTTGAAAACCGTCGTGGCGCGAGTCACCGTGGGTTCAAATCCCACACCCACCGCGTGCGGGCCGGCGTAGAAGCCGGCCGGAAGGGGTGTCTCCGGGCCGGAGGCACCCCTTTCCTTGTCCACCGTCCCCCTACCACGGTGCTCAGGGTCCGGAGTCACCGCTCCACCGCACCGGTGGCACACTGCCCCGCACGGCGCCGCCGTCATCCCGTCGCACACGGCTTTTCCGGCGGGGGCCGCGGGTCACGGAGCCGCAGCGCTCCGTGAGGCACAGGGGACATGGGACACTGTGCTGATGTGAGTTGTTCTAAGGAGAAACGGTGCCGGAGATCCAGAAGCGTCCGATCGAAAAATATCTCGACGTCGCTTCGATCTCCGAAGAGGGCACTTCCGAGAGGTATCAGCGCGCTTCCTCCCCGCACACCGTATTCACCTGGTGGGCACGCCGCCCCTTTTCCACTGCAAGGGAACTGATCTCCGCCTCGATCGACCCGGAACGGCCCGCAGGGGAATCGAAGGTGCTCGATCCCTTCGTAGGCGGTGCCACCTTCCCGATCGCCGGTACCCGCCTGGGCGTCAGGATGTACGGGATGGAGAACAACGAGCTCGCTTATTTCTCGGCGAAGGCGCTTCTCGACATCAGCAGGTCCGCCGGCCGGCAGCTCCAGCACCTGCTGGTACTGGAGGGCAGGAAGGTCCTGGACCAGCTGAAATCCGAGACCGGTGACCTCTATCCGGCCCGTGACGCCGACAATGTCATCTGCTACTTCTGGAGCCGTTCCGCCACATGTGCCGACTGCGGCGGTGAGATGCCCCTCCAGAAACGGCCCTGGCTCTCCAGGAAATCAGGGAGGCAGCGCGCCGTCGTGCAGCAACGGAACCCCTCCTCCAGGACATTCGATGCCCGTGTCGTCGAACCGGACGCGGGTGCGGTGGCTGACTCCTCGGCATGGAGCGGGCGGAACTCGCTGCGCTGCCTCTTCTGCGGAAAGGAATACGACCGGGAGCAGACGGCCGAGCTGATCCGGAAGGCCTCGGCCGACAAGCTCACCGCGGTCGCCCGGCTCGACAAGCGCAAGAGCTTCCTCGCCGTGGCGGACCCCCAGGACCACGTCACCGGCGGGCTCGCGGAAAAGATGATCGAGGAGGACTGCGCCGCGCTCGGTCTCCCGCTCCCCGACGTGGAGATCCCGGCCTGGTCCGGCATCACCAACCCCACTGTCTACGGCCACGATTCCGTTCCCTCCCTTTTCACCGAACGACAGCTCGCGGTCACGATCCGCCTGTGCAGGATCCTGAGCGAACGGCAGGAGATCTGGGAGGAGGAGTACGGCGAAGCCCGGTCGAAGGCGATCGCCGCTTTCCTCTCGGGGCTCATCGACCAGCTGGCCGACTGGAACTCCAGGCTGTGCATGTGGATCTCGCAGAACGAGCAGGTGGGCCGCGGCCTTTCCGGACCCGGTATGCCCATGCTGTGGGACTTCGTGGAGACCGACCCCCTTCTGCGCGGACCGGCGAATCTCTACGGGAAGCTCGACCGCATCGCCGCCGGTGTGGGCCAGATCCCCATGCCGGAGGACCGGGAGGAAAGGATCACCCGTGGTGACTCGCGTTCGATGGCCTATCCGGACGCTTTCTTCGACGCCGTGGTCACCGACCCCCCTTACTACGACAATCTGTATTACAGCATCCTCGCCGACTGCATCTACGCCTTCAAAAGGATGGCGCTGATCGGCGGTTTCCCCGAGATCTTCGGCGAGCCGCGGACCGATTCGACCAGGGAGCTGTCCGCCGCTCCCCGGCGGCAGGGGGGCTCTCCGGAGGCCTGGGCCTACTTCAGTACGGGCATGACGCGGGTACTGCGGGAATCCCGGCGGGTCCTCAAGCGCGACGGGGTCATCACGGTCTGCTACGCCCACAGTTCCATCAGCGGCTGGTCCTCGCTGATCGCGGCCTATGTGAGGGCGGGACTCGCGATCACCCAGCTGTGGCCCATGACGGTCGAGCGGACGCATCGTCCCCGCTCGATGCGATCGGCCGCGGTCAACACGTCCCTCGTCCTGGTGGCGAGGCCCCGTGACGTGGTGGAAACGACCGGGGAGGCGGAAGGCCCGTCCGGTACCGACGAGTTGGTCAAAGCGGCCGTGCGCCGTGCTGCGGCGGCCGGCTGGCCGGACGAGGTGGCGGCGACCCTGGCCTTCGTCTCCGCCGCCGAGGCCCGGCTCGGTGAACTCACCGACGACATGCTGAGCCGGCAGGAGACGGTGAATTCGGTGTGCCGCGAAGTCGCCGGCCGGATCCATGAGGAGATCCCGGGGTTCAGCTTCTCGTCCCGCTGATCCCGGCCGCTTCCTCCGGTGCGTGCGGCCGGAGGAAGCGGTGCGTGGCCGATCAGTCCTCCCGGGCCTCCATGGCGTTCATGAGGGTCCGGGTCTTGGCCATCCGCGCCCGTATGGTCCGCACCTTGCTGTCGATCTTGAGTGCGTCCACGGCGATGCGTTCGAGCTCTTCGCGGCTCATGGCCCCGATGTCCTCTTTCACCCGGCCGAAGTATTCGAGTTCGTCCGCCGCGCTGGTCAGAAGGCTTTCGAAGTACTCCCTTCTCGCTTCCGACCAGTCCGCCAGGTCCCACGCCAGCGCCTCGCGCAGCGCGCTGTCCAGCGCACTCCAGTACGTGGCGGCGCCGACGGTGGACGAGGTGTGCCCGCCGCCGCCGCGTCCCCAGACGGCCTCCAGCTGGGAAGGCCCCGCCCCGGCGTCGATCATCAGGGCGAGGTGCGAGTAGGACAGCAGCGTCACCCGGTACCGGTCGGCCTCCACGTACACACGGCTCTCGCCCTCCGGGTAGCCGGCGACGGGAGCGACCAGGACCGAGTAGTCGGCCCCCTTCCGCCACCTGCTCAGGGCCTCGATCTTGTAGTCCTTGGGATTGAGCGCCGTACGGGAGAGCCGGAACGCCTTGGCATCGGCCACCAGGGAGTGCGGGGGCCGCCCCCCTTCCGCCACCACGTCCGCCGAATTCGCCCTTTCCTGCGAGACCTCGGCGTCGTATCCGAGCCTGCGGAAGGATTCGGCGACGATCACGTCCATCGCCTTCGCGTACAGTTTCTCCTCGCTGGAATCGTGGCTGTAACGCTCCGGAATGCATCCGGCTCTCACCAGCAGAGCGGAGAAGTCACCACTTTCCATGCGCCGGACGGTTACGTCGATTTCGGCAGCCGCACGGTGGAACGGAAGCCCTTCCCCGACGAGTTGATCGACGAATCCATCCATCGTGAAGTCCATAACGATCTTCTGCCCCCACCCGGCTGAACGCCCGTGAACCGATATTCCGGACGATCATGCTAACGGAGCCCTTCGGCACGGGTGGCGGAACGGCCGGGCCGCCTTCCCGCCCGTCGGCGGCGCGGCCCGGGCCCCTCCGGCGGCCGTCACGGCACCTCGGGGCGTCCCCCGGCCAGACGGGCGGCCGAGGCGATGGCGGCGCGGGCCTCCTGTTCGGTCAGGCCGGTGCGGACCGCAGCGTCGGTGAGGGCATCCGCGAGGGCGTCGCCGAAGCCGTGTTCGTAGGCCCGGCAGGCCGCCCAGAAGAGACGGGTGTTGCGCTGGCCCCGGTGGGCCGCGAGGACGAAGTGGACCAGCCCCTGGCCCTGTCGGGCGGGGGACGGGGGGCCGGCGGGGCGGCGGGGGCGCGCCGGAGGTGTGAGCAGGCGCAGGAGGGGCCGGGGGCAGGGGGCGGGGGCGAGGTCCGCCGTGCCGGGGGCGAGGCGGTAGCGGCCGTGGTGGGTGACCGAGCCCGGACCGACCAGGTAACCGCCGGTCCCCCGGATGTCGATGCCCGGGGCGAGGCGGCTCGCGGAGTTGGGCACGGTGACACCCGCCGGTCCGGTCAGCCAGAGGTGTCTGCCTCCGCTCGGAGTGATCACCGTGACGGTGGGCGGGATGGTGAACAGGTGCTGGAGGGCCAGTTGCCGGAGCGCTGTTGCCGAGTCGTTGCCGTGGGCGGGGTCGATGTCCAGGTCGATGCCGATGAGCCGGTGCGGTGCCCGGCCGCAGGCGATGCCGTAACCGGTGGCTCTCGGGGCGGCGGCGAACAGGGCCCGGACGGCCCCCGGGTCGGTGGTGGCGTCGTGGACGCCGTGGCCGGGGAGCCCGCAGGCACCCCGGCAGCGGACCGGAGGGTGTTCGCCGTGGTGGGGCGAGCGCAGGGCGGGCAGCTTGGTGGCGGACAGCGGGAAGACGGGGAGCCCGCGCTCGGCGGCGGAGAGCGCGTGGGCCAGGGCCAGGGTGGCGGTCTGCCGGTCGGTGATGGCCATGCGTCCATTTTCGTACAGCAGTTCGAATAAGGGAAGGGCGGAGGCCGCGTTCGGGGTGGGCGGGGGCGCGGGAGCGGTGGCCGGTGAGCGGTGGGCCGGTGGTGCGGAACCGGCCCGTCCCGCGTCGGCCCGTCCCGCCCTGCGCAGTCTTTCTCCGCGCTTTTCCTCTTCCCGCCCGGCCCGCCGCCCGTCCGCTTCCGGACGGGGGTGTCGTGCACCCCCGGGGTGAGGACCCTGAGGCGCGCGGATGACCCCTCCACCTTCAGGAGGTGGGGCCCGCCCGGCCCCTACAACCTGAGGCGGACGCGGCTTCGGGACCTGGGGCCGATCCCCTCGCTCCGGCCCGCTCCTAGCGTGGGGGAATGACCACGCCAGTCTGCACCGGCGCCTCCAGGGCGCTCACCGCTCCCGCCGGACACCGCCGCTACGCGTCGTTCTCGTCGTACGTACGGGCGCGGGGGCCCGTACTGCTGCGCACCGCCCGCTCCCTCACCGCGAACGCGAGTGACGCCGAGGACCTCCTGCAGACCGCCCTGACCAAGACCTATGTCGCCTGGGAGCGGATCGAGGACCACCGGGCGCTCGACGGCTACGTCCGCCGTGCCCTGGTCAACACGCGTACCTCGCAGTGGCGTAAGCGCAAGGTCGACGAGTACGCCTGCGGAGAGGTGCCCGAGAAGGAGGCCGCGCCCGGCCCGGATCCGGCGGAACGGCAGTCGCTGCACGACGCGATGTGGCGGGCGGTCCTGCGGCTTCCGGACCGGCAGCGGGCCATGGTGGTCCTGCGGTACTACGAGGATCTCAGCGAGGCCCAGACCGCCGAGGTCCTCGGTGTGTCGGTCGGCACGGTGAAGAGCGCCGTGTCCAGGGCGCTCGGAAAGCTCCGCGAGGACCCGGAACTGCGGCCCGTCCCGTGACCCCGGCGGGCGGCGGCCACGGCGCCGCGGCGCCCCCGTCGCGCCGGCGGGCGGACGCCCCGCTTCCCGGTCCGCTCCGGTTCGCTCCGGTCCGGTCCGGTCCGCTTCGGTTCGCTTCGGTTCGCTCCGGCGTGATTCTGCCGGGCGTCACCGATTCGTGCTCCCGGGAGTAGTGACATACCGCGCGGTATGTGCGCAGAATCAGCGGAACCTTACTGCCGCGTAGCGCCTACCGGGAGGACGCCGTGCTGAGCACCATGCAGGACGTACCGCTGACTGTCACCCGCATCCTGACGCATGGGATGACCATTCACGGGAAGTCGCAGGTCACGACCTGGACCGGCGAACCCGAGCCGCACCGGCGGAGCTTCGCGGAGATCGGCGCGCGGGCCGCGCAGCTGGCGAACGCCCTCCGCGACGGGCTGGGTGTCACCGGTGACCAACGGGTCGCCACCCTCATGTGGAACAACGCCGAGCACGTCGAGGCCTATCTCGCGATCCCCTCCATGGGTGCCGTGCTGCACACGCTCAACCTGCGCCTCCCGGCCGAGCAGCTGGTCTGGATCGTCAACCACGCCGACGACAAGGTCGTCATCGTCAACGGGACGGTGCTGCCGCTGATCGCCCCGCTGCTCCCGCAGCTGCCGTCGGTCGAGCACCTGGTCGTGGTGGGGCCGGGCGACCGTTCGGTGCTGGAGGGCGTCGCGCCCCGGGTGCACGAGTACGAGGAACTGCTCGCCGGCCGCCCCACCACGTACGACTGGCCCGAGCTGGACGAGCGGCAGGCGGCCGCCATGTGCTACACGTCCGGGACCACCGGTGACCCCAAGGGCGTCGTCTACTCCCACCGCTCCGTCTACCTGCACTCCATGCAGGTCAACATGGCCGAGTCGATGGGGCTGACCGACAAGGACACGACGCTGGTCGTCGTGCCGCAGTTCCATGTGAACGCCTGGGGGCTGCCGCACGCGACGTTCATGACCGGCGTCAACATGCTCATGCCGGATCGTTTCCTCCAGCCCGCGCCGCTCGCCGAGATGATCGAGCGCGAGAAGCCGACGCACGCCGCGGCCGTTCCCACTATCTGGCAGGGGCTGCTGGCCGAGGTCACCGCCAACCCGCGTGACCTCACCTCCATGGCCCGGGTCACCATCGGCGGTGCGGCCTGCCCGCCGTCCCTGATGGAGGCGTACGACAAGCTGGGCGTCCGCCTCTGCCACGCCTGGGGCATGACCGAGACGTCGCCGCTCGGCACCATGGCCAACCCGCCGGCCGGGCTGAGCGAGGAGGAGGAGTGGCTGTACCGCGTCACCCAGGGCCGGTTCCCGGCCGGGGTCGAGGCGCGTCTGGTCGGCCCCGGCGGCGAACACCTGCCCTGGGACGGCGAGTCCGCGGGTGAACTGGAGGTGCGCGGACCCTGGATCGCCGGCGCGTACTACGGCGGGGCGGACGGTGAGCACCTGCGTCCCGAGGACAAGTTCAGCGAGGACGGCTGGCTGAAGACCGGCGACGTCGGGGTGATCAGCGGCGAGGGCTTCCTCACCCTGACGGACCGGGCCAAGGACGTCATCAAGTCCGGTGGCGAGTGGATCTCCAGCGTCGAGCTCGAGAACGCGATCATGGCGCACCCGGACGTCGCGGAGGCGGCGGTCGTCGCCGTGCCCGACGACAAGTGGGGCGAACGGCCCCTGGCGGCCGTCGTCCTGAAGGAGGGCGCCACGGCCGACTACGCGGCGCTGAGGGCCTTCCTCGCCCGGTCCGTCGCCAAGTGGCAGCTGCCCGAGCGCTGGACGATCGTCCCGGCGGTGCCGAAGACGAGCGTGGGCAAGTTCGACAAGAAGGTGATCCGCCGGCAGTACGCGGACGGTGAGCTGGAGGTCACCCAGCTCTGATCCCGCTTTGGGCGGGAGCACGGGCGAGGGCGGTACGGGAACTCTCCCGCACCGCCCTCGCCCCGTGTGCGCCGCACCGGGCGCCGGCGTCTCCGCGCCGCCGCCTGCACCCGTAGGCCCGTACGCCCGTAGGCCCGTACGCCCGTACGCCCGTACGTCAGGATGTCCGGGCGCCGGTACGTCAGTTGGTTCCTATCTTCGCCAGCAGATCGACGATCCGGGACTGCACCTCGTCGCTCGTCGAACGTTCGGCGAGGAAGAGGACCGTCTCACCCGAGGCGAGCCTTTCGAGATCGGACTCGTCCATGTCGGCCGAGGTGTAGACGACGAGCGGCGTGCGGTTCAGCGCACCGTTCGCACGCAGCCAGTCGATGATCCCGGCCCGCCGGCGGCGCACCTGCATCAGGTCCATCACGACCAGGTTCGGCCGTATCCGGGCCGCGAGGTCGACGGCCTCGCTGTCACCGGACGCCCGTGCCACCTGTATCCCGCGGCGCTCCAGCGTCTCGGCCAGGGCCAGGGCGATCTCCTCGTGCTCCTCGATCACCAGGATGCGCGGGGGATGCTGGTCGCTGTCCCTCGGCGCGAGCGCCTTGAGGAGGACGGCGGGGTCCGCACCGTACGCGGCCTCCCGGGTCGCCTGGCCCAGACCCGCCGTCACCAGCACCGGCACCTCCGCCGCCACGGCCGCCTGTCGCAGCGACTGCAGGGCGGTACGGGTGATCGGGCCGGTCAGCGGGTCGACGAACAGCGCGGCCGGGAACGCCGCGATCTGGGCGTCGACCTCCTCGCGTGAGTGCACGATCACCGGCCGGTAGCCGCGGTCGCTGAGCGCCTGCTGGGTCGGCACGTCAGGAGCGGGCCAGACGAGGAGCCGCCGCGGGTTGTCCAGCGGCTCCGGGGGCAGTTCGTCGTCGACGGGCAGCGGCTGAGGCCGGTTCGCGACCTCGACGGCCCCGCCCGGCCCGTCCAGCGGCTCCGGCCCCTCGGCACCCTCGTCCGGCGCGCCGATCGCGTACGCGCGCCCCTCGGGCGCGGACGCGGCCAGCAGCTGCCCCGAACCGGGCCCCTGGGTGGTGCCGCCCCCCGGGACCGCGGGTGCGGGCGGTACGGGCGAGGCGGCCGGAAGAGGAGCGGGCGCTCCCGGCTGCGCCGCCGCGGCCGACGGCTCCGGGGCGGGAGGCGCGGCCAGCTTGCGGCGCCGGCCGGCACCGCCGGGCGTCTGGTTCTGCTGGTGCGCGAGGTGCTGCGCGAACGGCACGCCCTGCCCCAGCGTCCGCACGCTGAAGGCGCGGCCCTGCGTCGAGTCCGACGAGGTACCCGGAGCCTCGGCGGGCAGCGGCCGGCGGCGCGCGTCCGGCCCGGCGTCCGGCCCCGTGGCGTCGGCCGGGTGGACGGCGGCCTCCTCCCCCACCGCTCCCGGGGCGGGGGCGGGAGGCGGGGCCATGGTGCCGGTGGTGCGCGTGGTGCCGTCCGGGGCTCCCTCGTCCGGAACTCCGGACCCGTCCTCGTGGGCCGTGAGCGCGGCGTCACCCTGCGCGGGCGTACCCTCCTGGGCCCAGTCGGGCTGCGGGGGTACGGCGGGCAGGGGCCGGCCGTGCACGGGGTGGCCCGGCCGGTTCGCGGCCTGCCCCTCCTGCTCCGGCGCATCCGCCCGGCGCGCCCTGCGGCGCCCGGACGGCACGGGGTGGGCCTGCGGCGGCGTGTGGTCTGCCTCCGGCGCGTGCACAGCGGCGTCGTGCCGCTCGGACTCACCGGCCTGCCCGGCGACGGCGGGACCGGCCTGTACGGCCGCGGCGGGCCCGGCCTGGACACCCGGGGCGGGACCGCTTCGCGCAGGGGCGGCGGGCGCGTCGACGGGGCGCGCGGCTCCGGCGCTTCCCGGACCGGCGGGTACCGGCGCCATCGCGACCGCGCCGGAGGCCGGTGCGCCGTGTCCCGCACCGGGAACACGGTCCGCGTCGGCGGGCGGCAGGGCGAACGCCGTACGCGGACCCGCCGGCTCGGCCGGGGCGGAGTGTTCCTGGTGGACCGTGAGGGCCCTGCGGGCCCGCCGCCCACCGGTCTGCCTGCCCGGCTGCCCCGGCTGCCCCGGCTGTGCCGAGGCGTCCGGCGAGGCGAGCGCGGGGAGAGCGGGGCGGTCCTCCTGCCCGGCGCTTTCCGGCAGGGCGGGCGCGTCCACGGGCATGCCCTGCGGCGGCACCGTACGGCCACGCTGCGGGCGGGTGCCGCCCTGCGCGCCCTCGGCGGCGGTCACCACGGAACCCTCGGAAGCATCCTCGGGCCCGGCGGGCAGCGCCAGCGCCCGCCTCGGCTGTTCAGCCGGAGCGGCGGCGTCCGCACCGGCCTCCGCGGGGCTGGGCCGGCCGCGCCTGCGTCCGGACCCCCCGCTCTGCTGCGGCGGGATCCCCTCCACAGCCGGTGACTCCTCCGCCGCGGGACGGCGCGCCCGGCGCCGTCCCGTCGGCTCGGCCACCGCGATCTCGCCGGAATCGTCCGGCCCCGGCCCGTCGAGCGGGCTCTCCAGGAAGGCGTCGGTGGACGACCGGCGCGCCCTGCGCCGCCCGCCCTGTGCCTGCGCGGGCGGCACGGCCACGGCGTCCACCGGCCCCGAGGGGCCGGGAACGGGAGGCACGGCAGGACCAGGAGCGGGAGCCACGGCAGGTTCGGGAACGGAAGCCACGGCAGGACCGGGAACGGGAGGCACGACGGGGCCCTGCGCGACGGCGGCACCGCCCGCCCCGGCGCCGGGCACCCCGGCCCCGGCCGCCCCGGGAAGGGGCACGCCCTGCGGCCCCACGGCCGGCTGTCCCTCCGGCAGGTCGGCCGGGCCCACGGCCGGCCCGTCCGGCACCGCGACAGCCCCGGGAACGGGCTGCCCGGAAGCCGCTCCCGCGTCGAGGCCGGGAACGGGCACAGCGGCGGGCGCGGGCGGGGGCGCGATCGTCCCCGCCCCGGAACCGATCGGCACCTCCAGGACGTAGGAGCTGCCGCTCATCCCGGCCATCTCGTGCGTCTGGAGCACGCCTCCATGGGCGTGCACGATCCCGCGCACGATCGGTACGTGTACCGGGTCGCCCCCGGCGAACGGCCCCCGGACCTCGATCCGTACGACGTCACCGCGCTGGGCGGCGGCCACCACGACCGTCGAGTCGACGTACCCGCCACCCGGCACCGGCCTGGTCCTGCCGGTCGAGTCGACCCCGGCGACGTCCGCCACGAGGTGGGCGAGCGCCGTGATCATCCGGCCCGCGTCCACCTCGGCCTCGATCGGCGGAGCGTGCACCGCGAACTGCGCCCGCCCCGGCCCGATCAGCTCGACCGCTCCGTCGATCCCGGCCGTCACCACCGAGTCGATCAGCACCGGCTGCTTCACGAGCGACTCGGTGCCGCTGTCCAGGCGCTGGTAGCTGAGAACGTTGTCGACGAGCGTCGCCATCCGGGCGTACCCCGCGGCGAGATGGTGCAGGATCTGGTTGGCCTCGGGCCAGAGCTGCCCCGCCGGATCGGCAGCCAGCGTGGTGAGTTCGCCGCTCAGTTCCTCCAGCGGCCCCCGCAGGGACTCGCCCAGCACGGCCGTCAGCTGGGCGTGCCGCCCCCCGAGGTCCGCGAGCTGCTCGGTGAGACCGGTGATCCGCTCCGTCTTCTCGTCCAGCTCGGCGGTGTGCCGCTTCGTGCGCTCGTCCAGCTCGGCCGTGTGCCGCCCGGTGAGTTCGGCGGTCTCGGCCGTGTGCCGCTCGGTCAGCCCGGCGATCTCGGCCGCGTGCTCCGCGGTGAGCCGCTCGGTCTCCGAGGTGTGCTTCGCGATCAGCTCCTCGTAGGGCCTGCGGTCGGTGAACGTCATCACCGCGCCGACCAGTTGGTCCCCGTCACGCACGGGTGCGGTCGTCAGGTCGACCGGGACGGCGTCCCCGTTCCTGGACCACACCACCTGCCCGCGGACCCGGTGCTTACGGCCCGACTTGAGCGTGTCGGCGAGCGGCGACCCGTCGTACGGGAAGGGCTCACCGTCCGCACGTGAGTGCAGGACCAGCGTGTGGAGTTCCTTGCCGCCCAGGTCGCTGGCGCGGAAGCCGAGGATCTGCGCGGCGGCGGGGTTGACGAGGACGACCCTGCCGTCCATGTCCGTGCCCACGACGCCTTCGGAGGCGGCGCGCAGGATCATCTCGGTCTGGCGCTGCGAACGGGCCAGTTCGGCCTCGGTGTCGACCGTGCCGGACAGGTCCCGTACGACCAGCATGAGGAGTTCGTCGCCGGTGTAGCTGGAGCGGATGTCGCTGTAGGCGGCCTGGCCGCTGTCCAGGCTCGCGCTGGTGACCTCGACCGGGTACTCGGTGCGGTCGGTCCGGCGCGCGACCATCCGCCTGGGCTTGGTCCTGCCCTGCTCGTCCGCAGCGTCCGGCCGGCGCATCGACCCGGGGATCAGCCTGGAGTCGAACTCCGGAAGCAGATCGAGCAGACCGCGTCCCACGAGTGCGGTACCCGGGCTCTCGAACATCTCGAGGGCGATGGTGTTGGCGTTGACGACCGTGCCGTTGCAGTTGACGAGCAGGAGCCCGTCCGGAAGGGCGTCGAGTATGGCTGCGAGGCGAGCAGCGCCTCGGGACGGCCTGCTGCTCACGAGACGCTTCCTCCCTGATTACCGCACTGTGCCGACAGTTGGCCCCATTTTGTCTTTTGGGCCGCGGACTGTCACGGAAGGAGTCTAAAGGCAGGGACGGGCAGCGCGGCGGCGGATGAGGGGGAGCTCTCACCAAGGTTCTGTGCACACGGTGTACGCCGGTGGCTCATGGCGGTGCGCGCACGCCCCCTGACATGCGCGGAAGCCCCCTCGGCCGGACACCGAGGGGGCTGTGGGCGAAGAGGCGGCCGGTCAGCGGGCGGACGGGAGGAGCGGCACGAGGTTGTTCCAGCGCGAGATCTCGCAGCCGTTGGCCTGGCTGAACCGCGCGTCGACCGGCTCCCCCTGCCAGGTCCCCTCGACCCGTGCGGCGGCCGGCCCGCCGACCTGCATGGTGCACATGGCGTTCCGGTCCGTCGGTACGAACGGGTTCTCCCCCGCCTCCGCGGCCCGGTCCAGCAGATCGCAGGCGCGCTGGGCGGCGGGATGGCTGCCGGCCGCGGGATCGCACTCCAGCTCGAAGGTGCCGTTGGCCGCCGGGTTCCCGGATTCGGAGACGGTCACGGTGAGCCGGGTCCCGGAGTCGGTCCCCCCGGCCGGCCAGTCGCCCAGCAGGAACGGCAGCGGGGGCAGCGGCACGAGCGGGGTGAGGGCGGTGGCGGCGGGCGCGGAGGCCGACAGCGCGGCGAGCGAGACCACGGCGGTGAGGGTGAGGCGGCGAAGCATGCGGGGCTCCTGATCGTTCTTGTGTACGGGGCCGGGGAAAGGGGCCGGTCGGAGAGAGGGCGGAGCCCTCGCCCTGTCTAACGCTCCTCACGCCCGCACGTTGCGCAACTCGTGGACGGCCGGCCGGGACCGCCCGCCGCCCGTACCCCGGGCCCGTTCCCTCCCGCAGGGCGCTTTGCCTCGCCGCCCACCCGCCTAGTACCGTGGGCGGCGATTGGTGACAGCACGCTCAACTGTGTCATCATCTGCACGCACCACTCGCGCTCGCGCGGGGTGTGCTGGAGGCGTCGCCTAGTCCGGTCTATGGCGCCGCACTGCTAATGCGGTTTGGGTCTTAAAGCCCATCGAGGGTTCAAATCCCTCCGCCTCCGCAAGATCCTGAAGCCCCGTGCCCCTGGCACGGGGCTTCAGGCGTATCTGGGGCCGGGAGAGCGACCCTGGGAGGCGTTTTCGCAGGTCAGATGGGGTCTGGCTAATGGATTTCGCGTCACGGCGCAGGTCATGTAATGTTGTTCCCGCAACGCCGACCAGGCAGAAAAGCCCGGGGAGCGAAGCCGCCGGGTAAGACCGACGACAAGCACTCGTAGCTTAACGGATAGAGCATCTGACTACGGATCAGAAGGTTGCAGGTTCGAATCCTGCCGAGTGCACAGCAGGCCAGAGGCCCTCAGGAGAAATCCTGAGGGCCTCTGGCGTACGTCATGACGGCGGTGATCGACGGCAACCGCGTTCGGGAGTGGATCAGGGAGTGCCCGGTGGGTCCTGGCACGGCGGCCCTGAGCCACCGGACACCCTCTGGCTAGGATCCCTGTTCATGGACATCAGGGGCGGGGATTCCACGGGTACGGACCGCGATACGGCCGTGGAGTTCGTCTACCGGCTGACGGCCGCGGACTTCGAGGAGGCGCTCCGTGCGCGAGCCCGTCGAACACCGGCGGGCCGGGCCCAGGTGCTCATGGGGCCGCTGATGGCGGCGATCGGCGTGGTCGTCTTCGGGGCTTTCCTCGATGTCTCGCTGCCCGTGTGGATCATCTCGCTGGTGCTCTCCGTGGGTGTCGCCTCCTGGGGCGCCGTACGAGGACTGCGCACCATGGCCCGCCGGATGTTCAGCATGGTGCAGTCGTACGGGCAGTGCCGCATGGTGGCCGACGACCGCGGTGCGGTCACCACCGGTGAGCAGGCGTCCTTCAGCATGGACTGGTCGGTGTTCCGGGAGTATCTGGAGACACCGGGGCTCTTCGTGCTGCTGGGCGGCGACCGCGCGGCCGGAGTCGCCGTGCTGCCCAAACGGGGCGCCCAGGGCCCCGCGGACGTGGACCTGCTCCGGGTGGTCCTGGACAGGAACCTGAAACGCCTCTAGCCGGTCATGGGGCTCCGGTCGCGCCGTCGCCCTCATCCGGCTCGTAGCCGTCACCTCTCAGCGCGTCTCCGACGCGCCGGCGGAGGGCGGGGGCCAGGCCGGTGAGGAAGGAGGCGACGGCGGCCTCCCGGTGCTGGGTCCAGGCGCGGGGGTGATCGGTGCGCAGACCCTTGATGTGCCAGGCGCCCGTGGCGGAGGTGACGCGGGCCGCGATCTCGCTGTTGAAGCCCTCGGCGGTCTCCTCGACCGCGAGGAGGGGGCCGGTGTGCTCTTCGACGGCGGCGCGAGCGGCGGACGGCAGTCGGTCGAGGCCGGTGCGGATGGTCGCCATGGGACTTCACTCTTCCACGGGCGGGGGCGGGGGCGGGGCCGGAAGCAGGTGGGACGTGCGGTGGTGCGGGCGCTTCGGACGGGTGAACAGCCGGACAGCCGGGGTCTGCGCGGTCCGTGTGACCGTTGCCCTGCTGGGAGGGGCTTCTCACGTGTGAGCGCACGGCGGTCGGAAGAGCACGGGCCGCTGAGGGTGCTCGGAGTACGCCTCCCGGAGGGCGAGCCGGGTGACACGGCACGCGGCCTCACCCTCACCGTTCGGGACCTCAAGGCTCGGCGCAGTCCCGTCCGGTGGACGAACGGCACGGGCGGGGGAAACAACAGCGGGCGAGAGTCCGCCAGGGCGGCCCGCGCCCGATGAGATCAGCGGCTGACACCGACACCGCCGGTCCCTGGCGGACACCGATGAACTCGCGTCGTGGTCGGGAACAGCGCACGTGGCGATCGGCGGTGGCGCATCTCGCGGGAGTGCACCGCATGTTGACCTGAGGTGTGCTCGGTCGGCCGAGCCGGTTGAACCCGAGCGTCAGCCCCGGGTGTTAGAACGTCTGTATGGCGTACAGATTCACGGCGCAGCTGGCATGCGGGCTCGATGATCCGGCCCAGGACGACTGCTTGACGGCCGGGGTGGCCGAGTCGGACGACGAGGAGGCTTTCTCCCTGTTGTTCATGTGCGACTTCGACGAGCCGGACGCACAGGAAGTGAGGCTCGGCATGGACACGCACTGTGTCATCACGCCCGACCAGAACACCGCCTACGGCTGTGTGCGGAAGGCAGAACTGGACGGCGACGTACTGCGCGTGACCCTGGACCCCTCGTCCTTGGACGCCCTGGGCCTGGCCGATCCGGTCGTGGAGGCCCTGCTCCGGGCGCCGGCGGCGGACGTGGCGCGTATGCGTGAGGTCCTGCCGCGCGTTCTGGCGTACGGACGTCCGGATGCCCGCCCGAACGTGATCAACCTGTAGCGCGGTACGGCAGCGGAGTGCAGCGACCACGGCAGCCGGGCACATGCGGCTGCGCCCCTGAAGGCTGTGCCCCTGAAGACCGCGCCCGCGCGGCAGACGGCCAACGGCCTTTCTCTGCGGAGCTGCAGGCCATGAGGTTGCAGGTTCGAGCCCTGCCGGGCGCACAGCAGGCCGGGGCCCTCGGGAGAAATCCTGAGGGCCCCTGCTTCTTCCGCTGTTGACGGGCTGAGCGGCCGGGACCCGGGCCGGATGAGCCCCCCGGCGCCCCCGGCCCCCGGTCGTGCCGGTCCGGCCCGCTCAGGCCGTTGTCCTGGCGGCCGGGTCCGCCCCGGTCCCTTCCTGTACGACGTGGTGGCGCCGGGCCGGGAGGCCGAGGGTCGGGTGGGCGACGCCCCAGGCCGCGCCCTTGCAGATCAGTTCCTTGTAGAGGGCGGCAGTCCGTCCGGTCAGGGCCGCGCCGATAGACCGGTCGTCGGCGGTGACGTACTGGATCAGGCCGTCCGAGCGGCCCAGGGAGACGCACTGGTTGAAGTAGCGGAACGAGGCGGTCGGGACCTTTCGGCCGGTCAGGCGGGCCGCGATGGCGTCGGCGGCCTGCCAGGCGGTGGGGGTACCGGTGGCGCACGACATCCGCAGCGGCTTGCCGCCGGGGCCCTCGACCAGGGCCGCGTCGCCGATGGCGTACACGTCCGGGTGGGAGACGGAGCGCATGGTCCCGTCGACGACGATCCGGCCCGTGCCGATGACCTCCAGGGCGGTGGCCCTCGCGATCGGGTTGACCGCGAAGCCGGTGGTCCACACGGTGACCGCGGCCGGGAGGGGCGTACCCCCGGCGGTGGTGACGCGGTCGGCCTCCACGCCGGTGACGGTGGTGTGCTCGTGCACGGTGATGCCGAGCCGGCCGAAGACCTTCCGCACGTGCCGGCGGCCCCTGGGCGAGAGCCAGTCGCCGAGCGCGCCGCGGGCGGCGAGGGCGACGCCGAGGTCCGGGCGGGCCTCGGCGATCTCGGTGGCGGCCTCCAGGCCGGTGAGGCCGCCACCGACGACGACCACGGGCTGTCCGGCCTCCAGGGCGGCCAGGCGCTCACGCAGCCGGAGGGCGCCGGGGCGGCCGGCGATCTCGTGGGCGTGCTCGGCGGTTCCGGGGACGCCCTGGGGGTCCCACTCGCTGCCGAGGGCGTAGACGAGGGTGTCGTACTCCAGTTCCTCGGTTTCCTCGGTGAGGTCCGGGCCGGTGCCGTTCATGCCGGTGCCGGTGCCGGTGTCGGTGGGGATGTCGGTGGGGATGACGGTGACGGTTCTGCGGGCCACGTCGACGCCGGTCACCTTCGCGAGCTTCAGCTCGACGCCGGTGCCCGCGAACATCTCGCCGAAAGGCCGTGGCACGAGGTCCTGGCCGGCCGCCAGCTGGTGCATCCGTACGCGCTCGACGAAGTCGGGTCCGGTGTTGACGAGGGTGAGGGCGACCTCTTCGCGGTGCAGCCGCCTGGCGAGACGCCCGGCGGCGGCGGCTCCGGTGTATCCGGCTCCGAGGACGATGACACGGTGCTGCATTTCCTGGCTCCTGTCTCACGCGGGTTCGCCCCTTGAACCGGGCAGCCCGCCGTTTCCTGACAGGCCCCGGTGTGAAGCAGCTCACATCGGGGCCGGAGGGGTCAGAAGATGTGGAGCAGCGGCTCTCCGTGTGCGGTGGCCGCCCACCGCCGGGTCGCGCGTTCGAGCTTGTCGGGGTTGACCTGGCTGCGGAGGGCGACGATGCCCTCGGGGGAGATCTCCGGGCACATGACACCGATGACCCGGCCCCCGACGACCACCACCACGGCGGGCGCGCCGTTGGCGGCCGTGACATGGACCTCGGCCGGGCCGCCGACGAGGGCGCGCTTGGCCTTGCCGGGCTTGAACAGGCCCCGTACGAACGTCGCGACCGCGCGTGCTCCTTCGAACGCCTTGGCGCGGGCCGGGACCTTCCCGCCGCCGTCGCCGACCGCGACGGCGTCCTCGGTGAGCAGTCGTACGAGCGGCTCGGTCCGGCCGCTGGTGGCGGCCGTGAGGAACTCCTCGACGATCCGCCGGGCGGCGGCCTCGTCGATCTCGGCGCGGGTCCTGCCGTCGGCGATGTGCTTCTTGGCGCGGTGGAAGATCTGCTGGCAGGAGGCCTCGGTGATGTCGAGGGTCTCGGCGGTCCGCCGGTGCGGGTAGCCGAACGCCTCCCGCAGCACGTACACCGCCCGCTCAACGGGGGAGAGGCGTTCCATGAGGGTGAGGACCGCGTACGAGACGGACTCGCGCTGCTCGGCGGTTTCGGCGGGGCCGAGCATCGGGTCCCCGGCGAGCAGCGGCTCGGGCAGCCACCGGCCCACATAGGTCTCGCGGCGGGCGCGGGCCGAGGTGAGCTGGTTGAGGCACAGGTTGGTGAGGACCTTCGTCAGCCAGGCTTCGGGGACCTCGACGCGGTCGGCGTCGGCGGCCTGCCAGCGCAGGAACGTGTCCTGCACGGCGTCCTCGGCATCGGCCGCCGAACCGAGGAGACGGTAGGCGATGGCCTTCAGACGGGGCATGGCGGCCTCGAACCGGTCCACGTGGTCCTTGGTCAGAGCCATGGCCCGGATCCTAGCGCCGCGGGGCACCGCCTCCACCGGTGCGGGCGGGGACGCCCCCGGAACCGGTCAGGCGGCCAGGAGGAGCAGGAGGAGGAGGCTGCCCAGGCCGACCACACCGCCCGCGTACCGGAAGAGGGAAGGCCCCATCCGCGATTCCTGGGCCAGCCCGATCTGCATGGTCCGTGCGCCGGCCGCGGCCCTCACGGCGTTGCGCCGCTCGGCGGCCTTGTCCGCCGCGCCCCGGACGTTGAACAGGAAGAGGAGTCCCCCGACTGTTCCGGCGAGTGCGATGACCGCCAGAAGCGCTGTCGCCATGTGTGCTGTCCTCCCCCGACGGGCTCCGGCCCGGAGCCCCGCTCCCGCTCTCTGCGCGGGATGTCCGCGCGGAGCTTCTCATCCGGACGGGCCGCTGACAAGGCACGACGGGCGGCCGCCGCCGCACCGGTCCCGGACACGCCCCTGGCAGGATCGGCGTACGACCGGGCGCCCGTGACCGCGGCGGCCGGCGGCGAGGGACGGGGAGAGGCATGGGCTGGCGGTGTACGGGCCTGAGCTGGCCCGGGGACGGGCCCGTGCTGGGCTGGCGGCGGGAGGGTTCCGGGAGAGGCCGGGAGCGGGTGAGCGCACTGGCGTACGGGAAGGAGCTGGGGTTCCGCGCAGGGGGTGAGCGGCACTGCGTGGGGGCCCGGGGCAACGTGTGCCCGGTGGCGGCGGTGGTGCCGGCGGGGAGTACGGGGGCCCGGTGCGCGGAATGCGCGCGGCTGGACCGGGCGCACTCGGTGGCCGCCGACACGCTCGCCGACGACCCGCGCCCCTACCGCGTGTATCTCGCCTGGTTCGGGCCCGGGACGGTGAAGGTCGGGATCACCCGGGAGTCCCGGGGCGGGGCGCGGCTGCGGGAGCAGGGGGCGGTGGTGTTCAGCTGGCTGGGGCGTGGGCCGCTGATGGCGGCGCGGCGTACGGAGGAGCTGCTGCGGGCGGCGCTCGGGGTGCCCGACCGGATCGCGTACGCGCGTAAGCGGGAGCTGCGGGGGGTGCTGCCGGGGGCGGACGGGCGGGCGGCGGAGGTCGAGCGGCTGTACCGGCGGGCGGTGGCGCTGGAGGGGGCCGGGTGGCCGGAGGCGCTGGAGCGGCTGCCGTTCGAAGCCGTCGACCACGGGGGGATCTTCGGGCTCGACGCGGCCGGGACGACCGGGGCGACAGGGACGGCAGGGGTCACGGGGGTGGCAGGGGCCACCAGGACGGAAGGGGCCACAGGGACGGCAGGCGCGTCCGGGGCGGGGCCGGCCGGGGAGGGGGCGCGGGCGGTCCGGGGGCTGGTGGGCGGAGGCGTGGTGGCGGGGCGGCTGGTGGCCGCCGCCGGGCCGGACCTGTATCTGGCGGTTCCGGCCGAGGGGACCGTGGTGCTTGACACCCGGCTGATCACCGGCTGGGAGCTGACCGGCGCGGACGTCCGGTCCGGTGTGACCGTGCCGCTCGTCGCGGTGGGAGCCGGTGGGGTGCAGGACGGGCTGTTCTGAGATCGTCGCGGGGAGTACCGGGACGGCGGGCGAGGGGAGAGTGACCGGTGGACAGCGACAACAGCCGTGACGAGGTCGTGCGGTTCCGGGAGCGGCTGGGGCTGCCCGGGATCATCGACGTCCATACGCACTTCATGCCGGAGCGGGTCCTGCGCAAGGTGTGGGCGTACTTCGACTCGGCCGGTCCGCTGATCGGCAGGGAGTGGCCGATCACCTACCGGCGGGACGAGGAGGGACGCCTGGCGCTGCTGCGGTCCTTCGGGGTACGGCGGTTCACGTCGATGGTCTACCCGCACAAGCCCAAGATGGCCGCCTGGCTGAACGGCTGGGCGGCGGATTTCGCCGCCCGGGTACCGGACTGCCTGCACACGGCGACCTTCTTCCCCGAGAAGGGCGTGGAGCGTTACGTACAGGAGGCGGTCGAGGCCGGGGCGCGGGTCTTCAAGTCGCACCTCCAGGTCGGGGCGTACGACGCCAACGACCCGCTGCTGGACCCTGTCTGGGGCCTGCTGGCCGAGGCGGGCATCCCTGTGGTGACGCATTGCGGTTCCGGGCCCGCCGCGGGGAAGTACACCGGGCCCGCGCCGGTCGGCAGGCTGCTGTCCCGCCATCCGCGGCTGCGGCTGGTGGTCGCGCACATGGGGATGCCGGAGTACGCGGACTTCCTGGCGCTGGCGGCGGCGTACCCGCAGGTGCGGCTGGACACGACGATGGCGTTCACCGATTTCAGCGAGGAGTTCACGCCGTTCCCGGCCGCCGAACGGGGGCGGCTGGCGGATCTGGGGGACCGGATCCTGCTCGGCACGGACTTCCCGAACATCCCGTATCCGTACGCCCACCAGCTGCACGCCCTGGAACGGCTGGGCCTGGGGGACGACTGGCTGCGGGCCGTGTGCCACGACAACGCGGGCGAACTGTTCGGGGTGTGAGGGTCCCCTCGGCCCAGCCGCCGCCGGGGGACTGCCGCCAGGGGCGCGCCAGGGTCCCGCCGCGATTCTCAGGAAATTCACAGGCGGGCGAAAGGTCTCTCTCACGGCCGTTCCACAGCCTGGGACCATGACGACGACGACCTTGCCCCAGGGACGCACCGAACCGCTCAGGCCGGACCGTGATCCCGTCCGCGTGCTGATCGTTGACGACGAGGCCCCGCTCGCCGAGCTGCTCTCCATGGCCCTGCGGTACGAGGGCTGGGAGGTACGCAGCGCCGGGGACGGTGCCGGAGCGCTGCGTACGGCGCGTGACTTCCGCCCCGACGCGGTGATCCTCGACGTGGTGCTGCCCGACGTGGACGGGCTCACGGTGCTCAGCCGGCTGCGGTGCGAGCTGCCGGACGTGCCGGTGCTGTTCCTGACCGCCCGGGACGCCGCGGAGGACCGCATCGCCGGGCTCACGGCGGGCGGTGACGACTGCGTCAGCAAGCCGTTCAGCCTGGAGGAGGTGGTGGCCCGGCTGCGCGGGCTGATCCGCCGCTGCGGCGCCGTCACCGCGCGCGCCGGGTCGACGCTGACCGTCGGCGATCTGGTCCTGGACGAGGACAGCCACGACGTGAGCCGGGGCGGGGACTTCATCCACCTGACCGCGACCGAGTTCGAGCTGCTGCGCTTCCTGATGCGCAATCCGCGCCGGGTGCTCAGCAAGGCGCAGATCCTGGACCGCGTCTGGAACTACGACTTCGGCGGGCAGGCGAACGTCGTCGAGCTGTACATCTCCTATCTGCGCAAGAAGATCGACGCGGGCCGGTCCCCGATGATCCACACCCGGCGCGGGGCGGGATACCTGATCAAGCCCGGTGAGTGACCGGTGAGTGACCGGTGAGCAGGACACGGGCCGGGCGCCGCGGACCTGGACGCCGCGGACCCGGCCGGCCGTCCACGCGGTGACGCGATCACCACGGCGGTGACGCGATCACCACGGCGGTGGCGGTGGCGGTGATCGGTTCGGACACCACGATCGCGTTCCACCGCTGTGTGCACGGCAGGCCGGACGGGCGCCTCCGGACCGGCGCCACACGTGCCGCGCCCCTCGCCCGGGCGGTCCACCGCTGACGACCGCCCCCGTCCTCGCTCTCCGGCCCCGGGCGGGGTACGGCTCAGCGCCGCAGCTCCAGATCGGCGACGACCGGGCGGTGGTCCGAGGCGAGGGTCTCGGCCACCGCCGCCCCGCGTACCCGTACCGCCCCGGGGCCGGTCCTCGACACCGCCACGAAGTCGATCCGCTTCACCGGGGCCTGGGCCGGGAAGGTCGGTGCCCCGGGGCCGGCATCGGCCAGCTCCCGCCAGAGCGGGGCCAGTTCGGGGGCGTCGGGGGGCGCGTTGAGGTCACCCAGCAGGATCTTGTGCCCCCGGTCCTCGGCCATGATCCGCCGGGTGTCGGCGACCTGCGCGGCCCGTACGGACGGGTCGGGCCGGTAGTCCAGGTGCGTCACGTACACGTGCACGGGCAGCCCCCGCACCCTCAGCACCACCTCCGCGAAGCCCGGGGCCGGAGCGGGGACCGGATCGGGGACCTGGGTGGAGAGCCGCGTGATCTCGTGGTTCCAGGCGCCCAGGATCCGGTACCGGGACAGCACCGCCACCCCGTACTCGCGCCTCGGGCCGTCCGCGTCCACCGGGTCGAGGCTGTAGAGCGGCGCGAACGAGACCCGCATGTCCAGCCGTTCGGCCAGCTCCGCCGCCAGGTCACGCCACTGGCTGCGCGCCCCCCAGTGGGAGTCCACCTCCTGGAGGCCGATCACATCGGCGTCCAGCGCCCGCAGCGCGGCCTCCTGGCGGTCCAGGCCGAAGACCCCGTCCGGGCCCGCCCCCGCGTGGATGTTGTACGTCGCGACGCGCAGCGGCACCGCCCGCCCCCGGTCGGCGGCCCCCGAGGGCGGCGCGAGCGCCGCCACCGAAAGGCCCGCGGCGATCAGGACGCCCACCGTGCGACGGCGCAGAGCCATGCCACTCCCCCTCATCCGCCCACCACCACCGGCCGCCGGCCGGTGGACGGCACCGGGAGAGCCAGGGCCTGCCCGGCCCCGGTCCGCCGGACAGGCCCTACCCCCGGGGGCGCCTCAGGTAAACGGGTTGCCGGTGGACCGACGTCCCCTCTACGGTGTACAGGAAATTTCCTGTACACCGTATAAGGGCCGGGCCGGCGCAGCGGCCGCCCCGCCCGTCACCCGCCAAGGACCAGGAGCCCGCATGACGGCGACCGCCGCCGAGAGAGAAGACCTCGTCCCCGGCAGGGGACATCCGCAGCGCTGGCTGATCCTCGGCGTCATCTGCCTCGCCCAGCTCACCGTGCTGCTCGACAACACCGTCCTGAACGTCGCCATCCCCTCCCTCACCACGGAACTGGACGCCTCCACCGCCGATGTGCAGTGGATGATCAACGCCTACTCCCTCGTCCAGTCCGGCCTGCTGCTCACCGCGGGCAGCGCCGCCGACCGCTACGGCCGCCGGAAGATGCTGGTCGTCGGCCTGGCGCTGTTCGGCATCGGTTCGCTGGCCGCCGGCCTCGCACAGTCCTCGGGCCAGCTGATCGCCGCCCGTGCCGGGATGGGGGTCGGCGGCGCGCTGCTGCTCACCACCACCCTCGCCGTCATCGTCCAGATCTTCGACGAGGACGAACGGGTGAAGGCGATCGGCATCTGGGCCACCGTCAACTCGCTGGGGGTGGCCGCCGGACCGCTGATCGGCGGGGTGATGCTCGGTCACTTCTGGTGGGGGGCGATCTTCCTGATCAACATCCCCGTCGCCCTGGCCGGCCTGATCGCCGTCGTCCGCCTCGTCCCGGAGTCCAGGAACCCGAGCGGGGACCGCCCCGACCTGCTGGGGGCCCTGCTCTCCACGATCGGCATGGCCTGCGCCGTCTACGCGATCATTTCCGGCCCGGGCCACGGCTGGGCCTCCGGCCGGGTCCTGCTGACCGCCTTCGCGGGCGTCGCCGTCCTCACCGGATTCGTGCTGTGGGAGCTGCACACCCCCCACCCGATGCTCGACATGCACTTCTTCCGCGACCAGAGGTTCGTGGGCGCGGTGGCCGGATCGGTGCTGGTCGCCTTCGGGATGGGCGGCTCGCTGTTCCTGCTCACCCAGCACCTCCAGTTCGTGCTCGGCTACGAGCCGCTGGAGGCCGGTCTGCGGACGGCTCCGCTGGCGCTCACCGTCGTCGCCCTCAACCTCACCGGCCTCGGAGCGCGGCTGGTGCCGAGACTGGGCACGCCCCTCACCATCGCGTCCGGGATGAGCCTGCTGGCCGCCGGACTCGCGGCCGTCGCCCTGCTCGGGCGGGACGCGTACGGCGGGATGCTGCTCGGCCTGGTCGTCATGGGGGCGGGGATCGCGCTCGCCATGCCCGCCATGGCGAACGCGATCATGAGCGCCATCCCGCCGGAGAAGGCGGGCGTCGGCGCCGGGATCAACGGCACGCTCGGCGAGTTCGGCAACGGTCTGGGCGTCGCCGTCCTGGGAGCCGTGCTGAACTCGCGGTTCGCCGCGCTCGTCCCGGCCGCCGTGGGCGCGGCCTCGCTGCCCGCCGCGCTCGCCGCCGCCGACGGCGTGGCGGAACGGGAGCGGATCACGGACGCCTTCGCCTCCGGCCTGGCCGCCAGCCAGCTGGCCGGCGCGGCCGCGGTACTGGCCGGCGGACTGCTCGCCGCGCTGCTGCTGCGCAGGGCCGCGCGCTCCCGTCCGGTCCGCCCGGGACAGGCCGTCTGAGCAGGGGTTGCGCACGGCCGCATCCGCGAGGGCGAGCGGTTGGGGCCGATAGCATCGAAGGCGGTGCCGTGCCCGGTGGACCCGATCCCCCGGACGCGGCATCCGCGCGGACGGGCGCAGACACGTCCGTGTCCGGCCCGGGTACGAGGAGAGCAGTCATGGGTGACGCGGCGGACCGTGCGAAGAACCCCGCGAGGGTCAGTGTCTGGCTGAACCGCAAGACCCCCGCGCGCGCCCGGAGGACGGGCCGCCCCGACGGGCTGGACCGCGACAGGATCACCGCGGCGGCCGTGCGGATGCTGGACGCCGACGGGCTCGCCACGTTCTCCATGCGCCGTCTCGCCGCCGAGCTGGACGTCACCCCGATGTCCCTCTACTGGTACGTCGACACCAAGGACGACCTGCTGGAACTCGCGCTCGACACCGTCTTCGGCGAGATCCCGCCGGCCCGCCCGGGCGACGACTGGCGGATACGGCTGCGCGAACTGGCC
Organism: Streptomyces nitrosporeus; assembly: GCF_008704555.1. Taxonomy (NCBI): domain Bacteria; kingdom Bacillati; phylum Actinomycetota; class Actinomycetes; order Kitasatosporales; family Streptomycetaceae; genus Streptomyces; species Streptomyces nitrosporeus. The sequence continues at coordinate 3,688,657 of NZ_CP023702.1, read as the reverse complement.
ACCGCCTACCGCGCGATGCTGGTCACCCACCCCTGGGCGTCCGTGCTGGCCGGCAGCTTCCTGGCCATCGGCCCGCACGCGATGCTGTTCTCCTACGCCGTCCAGGACGTGGTCCGGGACACCGGGCTGCCCCTGGAACGCCGCACGGGGGCGGTCTCCGCGGTCGTCCAGTTCGTCTACGGCTTCGGCACCATGGAGGGCTACCTGGTCCAGCGTTCGGCCGAGGCCGGACTCAGCCAGGACGAGTTCTACCACCAGGCGCTGAGCGCGGTCCGCGCCGACCCCGAACTCCGGCGGATCATGGAACCGTCCGAGGCCATCATGGAGGCGCGCGGCGGGAGCACCGTCCAGGAGATGCGGGAGCGGGACTTCCTGTTCGCCCTCGACCTGCTGATCGCCGGCATCGAGGCGATGTGCGAGCGGGCCGACCGCGCGTAGCGCCCGCCCCGGCCCGCACAGCCGGGCTCGCACCCGCAGGCCCACGTCCCCCAGGCCCCCGCCCGCCCCGGGTCAGTAACCCCGGCCCGTGTCCACGGCCAGCGCGGGCCTTCGGCCCTCGGCGAGGGCCGCCCAGCAGGCCGCGAAGTCCGTGGCCACGTCCTCCTCCTCGGTCACGCCCGCGGAGTGCGAGGTGACCACGGTGCCGGGCAGTCGCCAGACGCGGTCGTGCGGGCCCGGGGGCTCCTCGGGCAGCACGTCCAGGACGGCCCGGCGCACCGAGCCTCCGCGCAACGCCGCCTCCAGCGCGTCCATGTCCACACAGCCGCCCCGCCCGACGTTGAGGAAGCAGGCCCCCCGCATCGCCGCGAACCGCCCGGCGCCGTAGAACCCCTCGGTCGCCCCGGTCAGCGGCAGCGTGCACACCACCCACCGGGCTGCCGCCAGCTCCTCCAGCTCCCCGGCCCCGCCGGCCGTCACCACCCGGTCGAAGCCGGGCACCCCTTCGCGCGGGGTGCGGCCCACCCCCACCGTGCGCAGGGAGCACGCCCGCAGCAGGGCGGCGACCGCGCGGCCGATGCGCCCGGTGCCGTGGACGACCACGGTCGAACCGGCCACGAGCCCGGAGGGCAGGCGCCGCCACTCGGCCCGCGCGTGCTGCGCGGTGTGCTCCGGGACCCGCTGGCACTCGGCGAGCATCCAGGCCAGGACGTACTGCGCGATGCGCTCGCCCATCCGGCCCACGGTCCGTGTCAGCAGGGCCGGCTCGGGCCAGGAGCCGCCGGCGAGCAGGGCGTCGGTGCCCGCGTTGACGCTGTGGAACCAGAGCAGCCGCCCGGACCGCAGGGACGCGGGCAGCGTGGCCCCGACGTACAGGAAGGGCTCGTCCGGCGCCGTCGCGGACGCCTCCCGGGCCGGGCGTGAGGCGGTCTCCTCCAGCGCCCGGACGAGGGACGCGCCGGTACCCGGCGGGACCAGCAGCGGGGCGTGGGCGAGCGCGGCGGGGGAGGGCAGTGCCACGGGCCGGTCAGCCCTCCTCGGCGAGCCGCGCGGGGAAGCCGCCGGTGGCGACGGGGCCCCAGCGCTCCGGGGTGATCCGGATGAGTGACTTGCCCTGCTTCACCATGGCCGCCCGGTACTCGTCCCAGTCCGGGTGCTCGCCGGAGATGTTCCGGAAGTACTCGACGAGGGGCTCGACCGACTCCGGTGAGTCGATCACCTCGGCCGAGCCGTCGATCTGGACCCAGGGGCCGTTCCAGTCGTCCGACAGGACGATCAGGCTGACCCGCTCGTCCCGCCGGGCGTTGCGGGTCTTGGCGCGGTCGGGGTACGTCGAGACGACGATCCGGCCCGAGTCGTCCACGCCGCAGGTGAGCGGGGACCCCTGGGGCCGGCCGTCGGCCCGGGTGGTCAGGAGGACCGCCCGGTGCCGGGGGCGTACGAAGTCCAGCAGTCCACCGAGGTCGACGGTGGTGTTGGTCGCGATGTTCGGTGCCATACGGGCAGCCTAAAGGCTGTACCGGCAAGGCCCCCGGGCCCGCCGGCGCGTCTACGCGGGTACCTGGTCGCCCTGCACCGCCTGGATGTCGAGCTCCACCCGCAGGGTCGTGCCGATCGCCGAGATGCCCGCCTGGATCACCTGGTTGTAGTTCATGGCGAAGTCGTCCCGGCGCAGCTCCGCGGTGGCGTGGAAGGCCGCCCGCACACCGCCCCAGGGGTCGGGCCCGGTGCCCAGGTAGCTGAGGCCGAGGTCGACGTCCCGGGCGACGCCGTGCATCGTGAGCACACCGTGCACCGTCCAGCGGTCGGGACCGGAGGGCGTCAGCGCCCGGGAACGGTAGGTGATCTCCGGGTACCGTTCCACGTCCAGGAAGTCCGGCGACCGCAGGTGCTTGTCCCGCATCCCGTTGCCGGTGTCGATGCTGGCGGCCGCGATGGTGGCCTCCACACCGGACTTCTGGACGTCCTCGCGGATGTCGATCCGCCCGCTGAAATCGGTGAACCGCCCGTGCACGCTGGAGATCCCCAGGTGCTGCGCGACCGCCCCCACCGAGGAGTGCGCCGGGTCCAGCGACCACGTCCCGGGCGGCGGCAGTTCCACACCGCCCTGCCGGGCCAGCACCACGGTGCCCGCCTCGACCCGGCCACTGGCCGTGACCAGCGCGGTGGACGCGGCGGGGGCGTACCCGACCGCGGTGACGATCACCGTGTAGGCGCCGGCCGGGAGGCGCTCGTCGGTGCGGACGGCTCCGTCCTCGTCGGCGGTGGCCCGGGCCACCTGCGTGCCCGTCATGTCGGTCACCGTCACGACCGCGTGCTGGACGGCCCAGCCGTCCCGGGTGCGTACGTGTGCGCGAAGTCCCATACCGTTCTTTCTCCTTGCTCACTCGCGTAGTGACTCGACGGATCAGCGGTCCGGGCCCGGGGGTCCGGACGCGGAGGCCCGGACCCGGACCGCTGACCAACGAGTCGGGCCCCGGGCGGGGACGGCAGGCCGTCCCCTGCCTGCCGTTCCCGCCACGGGGCCCGTTTCCACCGGCGGTGTCAGCCTCTCCGCTCGAAGCGCTGTACCGCCAGGGGTCTTTGTGGATCTTCCGTGTCTACTCGCCCGGGTGGGCGAGCTCGATGTCGTGGCCGTCGACGCCGCCGCCGGTCACGGTGAGCGATCCGGCCACCGGCGGGTAGCCGGTCGCGATCACGGAGTACTCACCGGCGTCCAGGTCGGTGAAGGCGTAGACGCCGTCCTCCCCGGTCGTCGCGGTGGCGACCACGTTGCCCGCCGCGTCGATCAGCGTGACCCGGGCGTCGGACAGCGGCGCCGGACCGGCACCCGCCCGCACGGTCCCCCGGACCAGTGCCCCGGCCCGGAGCACCGCGTCGACCCGGGTGACGCCCTGGCCGCCGATCTCCACCGGCAGGGCCAGCGGCCGGAACCCGGCGGCGGTCACGGCGACCGTCACCGAACCGGGGACCAGCTCGCCGAAGGCGAACTCGCCCGTGTCACCGGAGGCCCCGGTGGCCAGCACGTCGCCGCGTACATCGGTGACCACGACCATCGCGCCCTCGACCGGTGAGCCGCCCTCGGCGGTCCGCACCGTCCCGGACAGGCCGCTCGTGCCGGCCAGCAGGATGTCGTAGGCCAGCGGCTCGTCGCCGACGACCACGGTGGACGCCTGGGGCTGGAAGCCGTCCGCGGAGGCGATCAGGACGTAGGAGCCGGAGCCCGGCGCGTCCAGGACGTAGGACCCGTCGGCCTGGGCGACGGACCGCCCCAGCTGACGGCCGCCCAGCGAGATCAGCGTGACCGCGGCCCGGGCGACGGGAGCGCCCTCGGCGCCCCGCACCACACCGCGGACGGGGGTGCCGTGGAAGACCGTCGTCGTCTCCGCGGCCACCGGGGCGGCCTGCGGGGACTCCTGGACGGCGTCCTGGGCGGGGTCCGCCGGGGAGGCGGCCGGCGCACCGGCGGGGGCCGCCGCGCCGACGGTGGCCAGGGCGGGCTCCGGCACGGCTTCCACCGCGGGCTCCCCGGCCTTGTCGTTCGCGGCGTTCGTCTTCAGGGCGACCTCCTTGATGAAGAGCGTCAGGAGGAAGGCGACGAGCGCGGCCGGGGCGGAGTACAGGAAGACGTCTCCGACACCGTGGCCGTAGGCGGCCTCCATGACCGTGCGCAGCACGGGAGGCAGTGCGTCCAGGTCGGGGATGGCCCCGCCCCCGGTGCCGCCGTGGCCGAGCGCCGCACCCTCGGGGCCGAGGGCGGTGAGCCCGTCCTGGACGTAGTGGGTGACCCGGTTGCCCAGGATGGCGCCGAGCGCCGAGACGCCGATCGCACCACCGAGCGAACGGAAGAACGTGACGACGGAGCTGGCCGCGCCCAGGTCGGCCGGGGCCACCTGGTTCTGCGTGGCGAGCACCAGGTTCTGCATCATCATGCCGACGCCGAGACCCATCACGAACATGTAGACCGCGATGTGCCAGTACTCCGTGTCGTACCGGATGGTGCCCAGCATGCCGAGGCCGGCCGTGAGCAGGAAGCCACCGCTGACCAGCCAGGCCTTCCAGCGGCCCGTCTTGGTGATGATCTGGCCCGAGAGCGTCGACGACAGGAAGAGGCCGGCGATCATCGGGATGGTCATGACGCCGGACATCGTCGGCGACTTGTCACGCGCCAGCTGGAAGTACTGGCTGAAGAAGACGGTGCCCGCGAACATCGCGATACCGACGAACAGCGAGGCCAGCGAGGCCAGCGTGATGGTGCGGTTGCGGAAGAGGCGCAGCGGGATGATCGGCTCGCTGGCCCGGGACTCGACGAAGACGAAGACCAGGGCGAGCAGGGCGGTGCCCGCGAGCATGGTCCAGGTCTGCCAGGAGATCCAGTCGTACTTGTCGCCCGCGAAGGTCACCCAGACGAGAAGCAGGCAGACGGCGGCGCTGACGAAGAAGGCGCCCAGCCAGTCGACCTTGACGTCCCGCTTGACCACCGGGAGCTTCAGCGTCTTCTGCAGCACGATGAGCGCGATGACCGCGAACGGCACGCCCACGTAGAAGCACCAGCGCCAGCCCATCCAGCTGGTGTCGGTGATGACGCCGCCGAGCAGCGGACCGCCCACGGTGGCGACGGCGAAGACCGCGCCGAGGTAGCCGCTGTAGCGCCCGCGCTCGCGCGGGGAGATCATCGCGGCCATCACGATCTGGGCGAGGGCGGAGAGACCGCCGACGCCGATGCCCTGCACGACGCGGCAGGTGATGAGCATGCCGCTGCTGGTCGAGAGGCCGGCCACTACGGAGCCGCCCACGTAGATGATCAGGGCTATCTGGACGAGCAGCTTCTTGCTGAAGAGGTCGGCCAGCTTGCCCCACAGGGGGGTGGTGGCGGTCATGGCCAGCAGTGAGGCCGTGACGACCCAGGTGTAGGCGCTCTGGCCGCCGCCGAGGTCGGAGATGATCTCCGGAAGGGCGTTGGAAACGACCGTCGACGACAGGATCGCGACGAACATGCCGAGCAGCAGCCCGGTCAGCGCTTCCATGATCTGCCGGTGTGTCATCGGCGTGCCGGCAGGGGCTTCGGCCGCCCCGTGCTTGGCGTGGCCGCCCCGCACACCGGATGGTGTGGTCGTAGCCATGGAGTTCCTTGTCTTTGCTTCTGTTACACGGGTGTACGGGTGTACGAGTCGTCGCTGTGCCCGGCGCGGCAGTCGCCGCTGTGCTTCCCGGGGACGCATCCACCGGTGCCGCGGCAGGAGAAACTGTCGCGCAGCCGGGACAGCAACGTGTTGAGTTGTCCGACTTCCTCGTCGGTCCAGTCGGTGAGGTTGCGGGCGAACATCTCGGTCGTCCGCCGGTTCAGGTCGTCGAGCAGTTCCACGCCCGCGGGGGTCAGCCGCAGGATGCGGGACCGCTTGTCCGTCGGGTCCGCGAGCCGCTCCAGCCAGCCGTTCTCCACGGCGTGGGCCACATGACGGCTGGTCACCGACATGTCCACGGCCAGGAGTTCGGCCAGGCGCGTGATCCGCATCTCGCCGTACTTGTTCAGCAGCGTCAGCACGGTGGCCGAGCCACCGGGACACTCGGCGGGCAGGATGCGGGCGAGGCCCCGTTTGACGGCTCCGACGGCGCTGATCTGACGGGCCAGTTCTTCGTACCGGCTCCGTGCGGCCACCGGTCCCTCCTGGTGTCTCCCGGGTGCATCTTGTTGCTTAGGGCAACGATAGAAGCGGTTGGTTGCCGCAGGCAAACTAAAAGGGGCTTGCAGAAGTAAAGGAACGCAAAAGCCTCCGCCGGGTCCCGGTCAAGGCCCCAGCGCACAGCGTGCACCGGGTCGGCGGTGTGTTCCCGGACACATCCCGGATGCCGTCCGGGGCGCTCGGGGCGGTGCCGGGGAGCCGCCCCGGGCGCCGCCGGGAGCCCGGGAGGGGGAGCGTGGACAAGGGGCCGCGCGCCCGGTGCGCGCCGGCCCGTGCGACGGGGCGGGGCCTGTCGCGGGCGCTCCGGGTCATCGCCCGCCGGAGACCCGGGGGTTGGGAGGTCGTGCCGAGTTCGCTAGGGTCCTGGGCCATGGCACACAACCCCCACGCCCCGCAGCCGGGCCCCGAGGGCTCTCACGACCCGGCGGGCAGCACGCAGATGTTCCGCGCGTTCGTCGACGACGGAGAGCCGCAGCGCAGGCAGCAGACGGCCGCGGCCTCCTCCGGCCCGAAGGCCGGGGTGATCGTGGCGATCGTCGCGGTCATCGTGGTACTCGGCGCCGTCGCCTGGCTCGCCCTCGGCTGACCGGGGCGGACGGATCCCGGCCCGGGGACTGCCCGCCGGCCGGGCTCCGGCCCCTCCGGCACCCCTCCCGGGGCGGCAGCGCCCGCGCCGCCGTCCCGGGATCCCGAGCACGGTACGGCCGTCGGGGCAGCGGTCAGGGTTGCCCCGGCGGTCGTACCGCCGTACGCCCGGCGCGGCGCCCTGCGGGGAACGCCGCGCCGGCGGTATGTGTGCCGCCCGGCCCGTGCCGCTCAGTCGGCGATGAGCCCTTCCCTGAGCTGGGTGAGGGTCCGGGTCAGCAGCCGTGAGACGTGCATCTGCGAGATGCCGACCTCCTCGCCGATCTGCGACTGGGTCATGTTGGCGAAGAAGCGCAGCATGATGATCTGCCGCTCCCGGGGCGGCAGCTTGGCCAGCAGCGGCTTCAGCGACTCGCGGTACTCGACACCCTCCAGCGCGGCGTCCTCGTACCCCAGGCGGTCCGCCAGGGAGCCCTCGCCGCCGTCGTCCTCGGGGGACGGGGAGTCCAGCGAGGAGGCCGTGTAGGCGTTGCCGACGGCCAGACCGTCGACCACGTCCTCCTCGGACACCCCGAGCGCCTTGGCCAGCTCCGGGACCGTCGGCGACCGGTCCAGCTTCTGGGCGAGCTCGTCACTCGCCTTGGTGAGCGCGAGCCGGAGCTCCTGGAGCCGGCGCGGCACCCGCACCGACCACGAGGTGTCGCGGAAGAAACGCTTGATCTCCCCCACGACCGTCGGCATCGCGAAGGTGGGGAACTCCACCCCCCGCTCGCAGTCGAAGCGGTCGATCGCCTTGATCAGGCCGATCGTGCCGACCTGGACGATGTCCTCCATCGGTTCGTTGCGGCTGCGGAAACGTGCCGCCGCGTACCGCACGAGAGGGAGGTTGAGTTCGATGAGCGTGTCCCGCACGTACGCCCGCTCCGGGCTTTCCCTCCCGTCCGGGCCGCAGGGGCCCAGTGCGGCGAGCCGCAGGAACAGGGAGCGGGACAGCGTGCGGGTGTCGATGGCTTCCGACGAGCTGGTGAGCACGGCGGGTGCCGGCACGCTCTTCGTGAGCGTGAGCACCTTCGAGCTGCCCTGGTCTGCGGACATGCCACCCCCTTGAGGTCGCGGACGGTCGCGGTGGCCACGACCATCGGAGGAACGCAGCCTCCACCTGGATACCGGAGGTGGGGCTGCGGCAAACGCGGTTCCAGCAGAATGTCACATGTCGGCAACACGCTGTAGTGACAAGTCGACAAGTCAGCGGTGAAACTGCGCAGGAAACAGGGGGTGTGGGGCTTTTGAACCCCGTGAAATACCTCGGTACGGTCTACCCGTTCCGGTTACGCCTCGATCCTGTTTGCGGATCGCAGCCGGGCGAAACTTCTGGCCAGAAGCCTTGACACATGCATCTGCGAGACGCCGAGCTCGGCGCTGATCTGCGACTGCGTCAGGTTGTTGTAGTAGCGCAGCAGCAGGATCCGCTGCTCCCGCTCGGGCAGCTGGACGAGCAGATGCCGTACCAGGTCGCGGTGTTCGACCCCGGCGAGCGCCGGGTCCTCGTAACCGAGCCGGTCCAGCAGGCCGGGCAGCCCGTCGCCCTCCTGCGCGGCTTCCAGGGAGGTCGCGTGGTAGGAGCGGCCCGCCTCGATGCAGGCGAGCACCTCCTCCTCCGAGATCTTCAGCCGCTGGGCGATCTCGGCGGTGGTCGGGGAGCGCCCGTGGGCGGTCGTCAGGTCCTCGGTGGCGCCGGTGACCTGCACCCAGAGCTCGTGCAGCCGGCGCGGCACGTGGACGGTGCGCACGTTGTCCCGGAAGTAGCGCTTGATCTCGCCCACCACGGTGGGCATGGCGAACGTCGGGAACTGGACACCGCGTTCCGGGTCGAAGCGGTCGATGGCGTTGATCAGGCCGATCGTGCCGACCTGGACGACGTCCTCCATCGGCTCGTTGCGGCTGCGGAAACGTGCCGCCGCGTACCGTACGAGAGGCAGGTTCGCCTCGATCAGCGCGGTACGCACCCTGTCGTGCTCCGGGGTGCCCGGTTCGAGGTCCTTGAGGCGCCCGAAGAGCACCTGGGTGAGGGCCCTGGTGTCCGCGCCCCTGGTCCTGCCGGGCGCGGGGGTCCCGGGCGTCACCGACCGGGCCTCGTCGGTCTGGACGTTCTGGGGCGGGACTTGAGGCGCTGTACTGGCCGGCACGGTGTCGCCACCCCTTTGCGGTCAACTACGGTCAACTCATTCGTCAAAAGCGGTCATAGCATCACAAGACATGTCGGCTGTGTGCAAGCACCGCATAGAGCCGTGTTGAGGGTGAATTCGGTTTAAACATGCCGGAAAGCCCCTCCGCTGAAGGGCGGGGGGCCGGGCGTGGGGCGGGGAAGGGCTCAGAAGGGGTAGTCCGCGATCACCCAAGTGGCGAACTCGCGCCACTGTCCGGCGACTGCCTGGTGCTCCGGATGTCCGATGTAGCGCTTCAGGGAGTCCTCGTCCGCCACCGCCGAGTTGATCGCGAAGTCGTAGGCGATCGGCCGGTCGGTGATGTTCCAGGCGCACTCCCAGAACTCCACCTCCGGGATCTTCTCCCCGAGCGCGCGGAAGGCCTCGGCGCCGGCGACGACCCGCGGATCGTCCCGCTCGACGCCGTCGTTCAGCTTGAACAGGACCAGATGGCGGATCATGGGGTTCTCCTGGGGTCTTTCGTCCGGAACTGGGTGGGACCGGGCCGGAAACGGGAAGCGGTACCGCCGCACGCCCGGTCGGCGGTCAGTTCACCAGCTCCGACATGAAGTCCCCGACCCCCTGTGCGGCGCTGGACACGCCTTCGAACCCGACCTGGACGAGATCGGCGGCGCGGGCGGGAGACGTGATGATCGTGTACAGCACGAAGACCACCACCACGTAGAGCGCGATCTTCCTCGCCTGCGCCACAGCCCCCGCCTCTCCCCGCCGACCATCTGTGCAGACGGTGAGTCTAGTCGTACACACGGTCTTACTGATCGTTTCAGAATGACTCCGGCCGAGAGCAGCACCCCCGTTGGCACTTGGGCAGCTGAGTTGGCATCTTGGCCCATGGCCGTACGCATGCGGCCTGAGCAACAGAAGCAAATCCGGACCGGTTGAACGCAGGAGTGGGTGGATGGGCACGGATGCGGAGCGGGAGTGCTGGGAGCTGCGGTCGGGAGCCGGCGTGGGTCCGTTGCAGTTCGGGATGTCTCCAGCCGAGGTCGCCCAAGCACTTTTGGCCCCTGGACCGCAGGAACGGGTTGGCGGTCCGTATGCGCAGGAGGACTTCCCGGATGGGGTCAAAGCGTTCTACGACGCGGGCAAGCTCGCCTGCGTTGCGCTGGATGCCGTCACCGGTCCGCAGGTCTTCCTGTCTGGCTTCCCGCTGGCAGGAAGCGATCCGGAGCAGGGCCAGCAGTTCCTGCTGGACCACGCTGCGGAGCATGGGAACTGGGTGCTCTACACGCCTGATGACTCACTGTCCCTGACTGACCTCGGGGTTCTTCTGCGCTCGCAGCCGGTCGGGACGGCGCGCCTGACACGTCCGCTCTTCGTGAAGGAGGAGTGGTTGGAGTCGCAGTACTACCGAGACCACCTTCCGCTGGAGGGCGCCTCAGGCTGAGCGCTCGATCCGGCGAACGACGCCAGACCCTGCGCTCAAATCACGATGAGATGCCGCGGGACTTGACCTCGACGATCTTGGTCGGGAAGGTGTCCGGGTGCGTGCTGATCTTGTTCCGGACGACCTGTGGGAGCGGGTGGCCCCCTTGCTGCCACCCGCTCCCGAACGACGCCACCGACATCCCGGGCGGTTGCGTGTTCCTGACCGAACGGCACTCGCTGGCGTCCTGTTCGTGCTGCGGACGGGTGTCGCCTGGCGGGACGTCCCCGCGGAGACCGTGGGCTGTTCCGGCGTGACGGCCTGGCGCCGGCTGCGGGACTGGACCGAAGCCGGTGTCTGGCCACGCCTGCATGCTGCCCTGCTGGCCGAGCTTCGCCGCGCCGACCTGCTGGACCTGGACGACTGCTCCGTGGACGGATCGCACGTGCGGGCCCTCAAAGGGGGGAGCACGTTGGCCCCTCGCCGGTCGACCGTGCCCGTCCCGGCTCCAAGCACCATCTGATCGTCGACCGCTACGGAACCCCGCTCGCCGTGACGCTCACCGGCGGCAACCGGCACGACGTCACCCAGCTCCTGCCCCTGCTCGAGTCGGTTCCGCCGATTCGGGGAGCTCGGGGACGTCCCCGCCTCAAACCCAGGCGTCTGTACGCCGACCGTGGCTACGACTTCGACAAGTACCGCCGCTTGCTGTGGAAATGCGGCATCAAGCCCATGATCGCCCGACGGGGCGTCGCCCACGGCTCCGGACTGGGCAAGGTCCGCTGGGTGGTCGAGCGCGCATTCGCCTGGCTCCACCAGTTCAAACGGCTCCGCACCCGCTACGAACGCCGCGCCGATCTCCACCAGGGGTTGCTCGACCTGGCCTGCAGCCTTATCTGCCTCCGCCGCCTTCGGACCTCATTCTGAAACGATCAGTTATCCAGGGGCTGCGCTCGCTCGCAGGTGCGACATCCCGGGACCAAGGACCTGCGTTTTCGGGTCCTTTGCCCCGTGCCGCGGCTTTGGCCGAGGAGCAGTATGGGAGACAGGCCCGCTCATGGCATCCATGCGGCGGGCCAGGGACGGGGCCCCGAGGCCCCCGCCGCGCGACTTCCCCCTGACCGCGGCGTGGACCGGTTCCCGTTCTCACCGGGGGAGGCGGCTTGTCCCCCCGATGCCGCCTCCCCCGACCTCGGCACAGGCGGCGCCCGGCGGTACGGGCGGCGCCCGGCCCGCGGCCCCGGCTCCGACCAGGAGCCGGGGCCGCGTCCGTTCGCCCGGGGAACGCCCCGAAGACGCCCGAAGGGCCCGGCGCACTGCGCCGGGCCCTTCGTAGAGCGGTAGCGGAGGGATTTGAACCCTCGGTGAGTTTCCCCACACTCGCTTTCGAGGCGAGCTCCTTCGGCCGCTCGGACACGCTACCGAGAGAGAGCTTAGACCATCCCGGGCCGTGGTCGAAATCCGATTACCCCGCGACCGGGATCCGGTTCCCCCGTGACCGGGGGCCGGTTCCCGGCGGCCGGGCCGGGGGCGCTCCGCCCGGTGTCAGCGGTCGCGGAAGAAGGCGGTCAGCTGCGCCGCGCAGGCGTCCTCCAGGACGCCGTGGACCACCTCGGGGCGGTGGTTGAGCCTGCGGTCCCGCAGGACGTCCCAGAGGGAGCCCGCCGCACCGGCCTTCTCGTCGCGGGCCCCGTAGACGACCCGGCCGATCCGGGACTGCACGAGCGCGCCCGCGCACATGGTGCACGGCTCCAGCGTGACCACCAGGGTGCAGCCGGTCAGCCGCCATCCGCCGAGCACCGCGGCGGCGCGGCGCAGGGCGACGACCTCGGCGTGCGCGGTCGGATCGCCCGTCACCTCGCGTTCGTTGCGGCCGGTGGACAGCAGGGCGCCGTGCGGGTCCAGCACAACGGCGCCGACCGGCACATCGCCGGCCGACGCCGCCTGCGCCGCCTCGTCGATGGCCCGGCGCATGGACGCCTGCCACGGGTCCCGTACGGGATCGGTGGGAGGCGCGGGGGGTGAGGGGGATGAAGGGGGTGGCGGTGGCGCGGTCACCCGCGGACCCTAGCGGACGGCCTCCAGGACGTCGGACGCCCCCAGCGCGTCGGCGATCTCCGCCAGCGCGTCGGTGCGCAGGGTCAGCAGGTCCTTCTCGGACAGCCCGAGGTCGGACAGCAGCCCGAGTTCGCCCAGCGGACCCGCCGGAACGGTGTCGGGACCGTGGTCCGGGCCGTCTCCGGACCCGGCGGGGGCCCCGCCGCCGTCCACGGCGTCCTCCGGCCCGCCGTCCTCGGTGCCGTCGAGGTCGACGAGCTCCTCCAGAGCGGCGATCTCGTCCCCGGCCCCGGGTTCGCGGCCGAGCATCTCATCGGTGAGCAGGATCTCCCCGTAGGAGGAGCGGGCGGCGGCGGACGCGTCCGAGACGTAGATACGCGGATCCTCCTCACCGTCCACCCGGACGACGCCGAACCAGGCGTCCTCCTGCTCGATGTAGACCAGGACCGTGTCCTCGTCCACCGAGGCGTCCCGGGCCAGATCCGTCAGGTCGGACAGGGTTTCCACATCGTCCAGCTCCGTGTCGCTCGCTTCCCACCCGTCTTCGGTGCGCGCGAGCAGTGCGGCGAAGTACACCGTGACTCTCCCACTGTTCATAGGTGAATCGGTCCGACGGGAGGGCAGCCGGTGCTCCGGCTGCTCTGGACCCCGCCCAATCGGCATCGTGGCAGAAACGAGCGCGAAGCGAGAGGTCTTCGGCGGTTGCGTCGGCCACCAGTTCCGGGGACGCCGCCCGCGAGCCGTGGTTTCCGCGCCCCCGGCGCGCCCGGTGCGCCGGGGGTCACCAGCGGAACGTGCGCATCCGCATCTGCTGCCGCATACGGGCCGCACGGGCCCGCCGGGGCTGTACGCGGTCGCGGAGCTGCTTGGCCTCGTGGAGCTCGCGGAGGAACTGCGCCCGGCGCCTCCGGCGTGCGGCTTCACTCTCCTGCGCGTCCTGTGCTTCCTCCGGAGCCTCGGGGAGGCCGCGCGCGTCGCGCGCCGTCCGCCGTTCTCCGGCCTGCTCCGCGTCGGGCAATCGACACACCACCCCGTGGCCTGGGTCCGTATGCCCCCCACCTTCCCCCCGAACAGGCGCTTGATGCCAGCGCACGCTTGCGAGGAGCGGGTCTTCGGCCCGGCTACTGTTGACGGCATGCGGATCCACGTCGTCGACCACCCGCTGGTGGCGCACAAACTCACCACACTGCGCGACAAGCGCACCGACTCACCTACCTTCCGGCGGCTCGCCGACGAACTGGTCACCCTTCTCGCGTACGAGGCGACCCGGGACGTGCGGACCGAGCAGGTCGGCATCGAGACCCCGGTCACCCCCACGACCGGGGTGAAGCTGTCGTACCCGCGGCCCCTCGTCGTGCCGATCCTGCGCGCCGGTCTGGGCATGCTGGACGGGATGGTCCGGCTGCTGCCCACCGCCGAGGTCGGCTTCCTGGGCATGATCCGCAACGAGGAGACGCTCCAGGCTGAGACCTACGCCACGCGGATGCCCGAGGACCTCTCGGGCCGCCAGGTCTACGTCCTGGACCCGATGCTGGCGACCGGCGGCACGCTCGTCGCGGCCATCCGGGAGCTGATCGAGCGGGGCGCCGACGACGTCACCGCGGTGGTACTGCTCGCGGCGCCCGAGGGCGTCGAGGTGATGGAGCGCGAACTGGCGGGCACGCCGGTCACGGTGGTCACGGCCTCGGTCGACGAGCGGCTCAACGAGCAGGGTTACATCGTGCCGGGCCTCGGCGACGCCGGTGACCGGATGTACGGCACCGCCGACTGACGGCACCGCCGACGGCCGCGCACCCGCGGCCGCACCGCGCCGGGCGCCCGGTCCCCGTGCCCGGCCCGGCCGCCAAACCGGTGTCACGCACCGTCCCGGCCGTCGGGCCCGCCGCGGGGTTCAGCAGGTGGGAGAGGGCGCCGGGGCCGGCCCGGCCAGGGCGCTGAGGGCGGAGGCCGCCGCGGCCGGCGTGCTGAACGCCTTGAACTTCGTACCGATGATCAGATCGACGTCCGCCGTCCTGCGGGTGTCGGTCCTCTGCACGACCCCGGGCAGCTGGGTGGAGAGCACCGGGAAGGGGCCGTCCGAGGCGGTGGGGGCGCCGAGCAGGAGCGCCGTGCCCGGCACCTTCTTGTCGTACGCGGCCGGGGCGTTGTCCACCTCGCCGATGACGAAGCCGCGCTTCTCCAGCTCCTTCGCGGCGGCCTTGGCGAGCCCGCCGCGCGGGGTCGCGTTGTAGACGTTGACCTTGATGGCGGCCGGTTTCGGGAACGTACGGGCGGGTGCCGTGGCGGTCGGGGAGGGGCAGGTCTTCACCCGGCCCGCCGCGCTGGCCTGCTTGTCGCTCCCGGTGAACACGTCGACGAGCTGGAGAGTGCCCCACCCGGCCAGACCGAGGACGGCCGCGGCGGCGACCGTCGACAGGACCAGCTTGCGGCGACGGCGCGGACGGCGCATACGCGGATACGCCTTACCCGTCACGCGGTACTTTCCGCCCATGCCGGGAGGGGTCAACATGCTCATGGCCGAAGCGTAGTGCGGCCCGCAGATGATGCCTACTAAACGATCAGTAGATGGCACCCTTATGTGTACAAATGCACCCAAAAGGCCCGGAATCGGCCGTCGGTGGGGCCGTGAGGGTCAGCCGAGTTCCAGGACCCGTGCGTGCAGCACCTGGCGCTGCTGGAGCGCGGCCCGCACGGCGCGGTGCAGCCCGTCCTCGAGGTAGAGGTCGCCCTGCCACTTCACGACGTGGGCGAACAGGTCGCCGTAGAACGTGGAGTCCTCGGCGAGCAGCGTCTCGAGGTCCAGCTGGCCCTTGGTGGTCACCAGCTGGTCGAGGCGGACCGGACGCGGCGCGACATCCGCCCACTGTCGGGTGCTTTCCCGGCCGTGGTCGGGGTATGGCCGCCCATTTCCGATGCGCTTGAAGATCACACGGAAAGCCTACCGGGCGAGGGCCGCCGGGCGCAGCCAAGGACGTCACCGCGATCGGGGGGCAGACGGTACGAAATCTGCGGATACCGGGTGGCGGTACCCGGTGCGTCCACGCCCCGCACGCCCCGGGCGGTGGGCGGTGCGCCCCGCCCGGGGCGTGCGGGGTCACGGCCGGCCCCGGCGCGGGGTCACTCGGTGACGCCGTGCGCGTGGCCCTCGCGCAGTCCGCCTCCGCCGCCGGATCCGCCGGTGGTGGACCCGGCGGGGACCGGGCGCGTCAGCGAGCTCAGGTCGTGGGCGTAGGTGCCCACCGCGTTGGCGATCACGTCGATGTTGGTGTCGAAGTGGCCCATGTCGATGTTCTCCAGGTCGTCGCAGGCCGCGTGGTAGCACGGGTCGTACGCGACCCCGGCGGTGCCGCCGAAGACGCCGGCCTGGGCCTCGGTCTTGATGCCCTCCGCTCCGGTGTCCGTACCGCCGGACGGGATGCCGGCCTCGATGAAGGGCCCGTAGTCCGAACGCCCGGTGAAGTCCGTGCCGGTGTGCGGCTTGCGCCTGCCGTCCAGGAACCGGGTGATGTCGTGCTCCAGCTGGGCCGATCCCTCGGGGCCGGGGCCCTCGCCGACACCGTCGGAGTCGTCGCCGTCGAAGACGAACTGCACCCCGTTCGGGGAGGCGATCATGTCGAAGTTCAGGTAGAGGGCGATCTGTTCGCGCCGCGCCTCGGAGAGCTTCGCGACGTACGCCTCCGAGCCCAGCAGGCCGTTCTCCTCGGCCGACCACCAGGCGAAGCGCACCTTGTTGGACGGCGGCCTGTGCGACTTCGCGAGTTCCAGGGCGACTTCGAGCAGCCCGGCCGAGCCCGAGGCGTTGTCGTTGATGCCGGGGCCGTCGGTGACCGAGTCGAGGTGGGCGCCGAGCATGACGGTGTTCGCCGCGCTGCCGCCGCGGGTCTCCGCGACGACGTTGTCGGTGGTGCGTTCCTCCTGGAGCTCCCGGATCTCCAGGGAGACGGTCACCTCGCCCTTCGCCAGGTCGGCGACGAGCTTCTCGCCCTCCTCCCGGACGAGCCCGCCGGTCGGGATCCTCCCCGCGTCCACGCCGCCGAGGGTCCCGGACAGGACGCCCTCGGTGTTGTTGTAGATGACCGCGCCCACCGCGCCCGCGTCCCCCGCGGCCGCCTGCTTCTCGGCGAAGGAGCAGCCGCCGCGCTTGATCAGGGCGATCTTGCCGGTGAAGGTCCCCGAGGCGTAGTCGCCCGCCTCGCACCCGGGGGTGCCGTCGTCGGGGACCGCGGCCAGGGCCGCCCGGACCCCGCCCTCGGCGGTGGACTTCGTGTACGTCATCGCCCGGACCGGCACCTCGCGGGGGGTGGGCGAGACGACGGACATCTTCTCGGCGAGGGTCTCGGTGTAGACGAACTCGAACTCCTGGTAGCCGACTTCGTATCCGGCCTTCTTCAGGAGCCGGTACACGTAGGCGGCGGACGCCTCGTGGCCGGGCGAGCCGGCCGCCCGGTGGCCGCCGGAGGCGTCGGCTATGGCCTGGAACGCACGCAGATGGCGGTAGGCGCCCTTCGCGGAGGATTCCCGTACCAGCTCACGGGAGAGCTTCGCGGCCTCCCGGGCCGGGTCCTTGGCGGGGTGGTGCGGGGCGTGTCCGTGGTGCGGTGACGCGGCGATGAGGAGCGGTGCGGCCAGTGCGGTGGCGGTCACAACCGCGAGGGATCTGCGACGAGTCGCGTGCACGGGAGTCCTTCCGATGCGAGTTCGGTACGGGTTCGGTCCGAACGGATGTGCAGGAAGTTAGCGACGGGGCCGGTGTCCGGGAACGGGATCGGCCGGTTGTGGCCGGTTGTGTGACCGGTTCCCGGCCATGGGGCCCGCCGGCCGGAGGGAGACGGACGGGAGAGCGGACGGGGAGCGGGCGGGGAAGCGGGCAGGAAGCGGCCGGTGATACGGGCGGGGGTACGGCCGGGGGCCCGTCCGTCCCGGGCCGCCGGGTGGGCCGTGGTGTGCGGCTCCGCCTCCCGCTGTTCTCGCTCATACCTTCGATGATCGCGAGGGGGACGCGCATCGGCGACCCCAGCGGCGCCGTCGGGGCGGGCCCCGCCGGCTGTCGGTGCCGGGTGCGAGGATCTGACCTCGTGAGCATCGACAACTGGCAGACATTCCTTGACCGTTGGAGCGAGCAGTGGGTCGCCGTGCAGGACGGGGCCGATCCGGAGGAGATCGACGAGGAGGCCCTGGAGGCGGGCGGGCTGGGCTTTCCCCCGCTGGACGAGGCGGGGACGGCGGCCCTGGAGGAACGGCTGGGAACCGTGCTCCCGCCCTCGTACCGCGCCTTCCTCCAGGCCTCGGACGGCTGGCGGTACGCGGGCGGGGGCGTCTATCTGCTGGCCGGTTCCGCCGGTGTGTGGTGGCACGGGGACCCGATGGGGATGAAGCTGCTGTACGAGCGGCAGCTGGACGAGAGGTCCCGGCCGTCCGAGGTCCTGATGGCGGGGATGTGGGACCGCGCCCTCCAGCTCGCCCTGGACTCCGACATGACCGATGTCCTGCTGGATCCGGGGGACGTCGGCGAGGACGGCGAATGGGCGGTCTACGTCTACAAGGGCTGGTCGGGGGAGTACCCCGAGCGCTACGACTCGTTCACGCGGTACATGGAGGAGGCGTACCGCGACTTCCACGGCGACCACAGCCATCTGCCCGGTTTCGACAACGAGGAGACCAGGAGGCTCGACGCCCTCGTGGAGCGGGCCCGGACGGCCTGCCTGGCCGGTGAGGACCCCGCCGCCCAGTTCGCGGCGTTCGACGAGGCCAGGGCCTACGGCCGGCCGGGGGCCGCACTGCTGCACAGCCAGGTGGAGGCGATGACCCGGCCCGCCGGGCACATCCCGGCGGAGCGGGACCTGGACGACCCGTTCTACGCCCGGGAGGCCATGCCCCTGATCGCCGCCGGCCACTGCCGGAGCCACCGGGCGGGGGACGACGACTTCTTCCTCCGGGTGCACGGCGAGGAGAACCGGGAGAAGGCCGCGGACCTGCTGGAGGCCGTGCGGAAGCGTACGTTCCGCTACGACGCGCCCGGTCCCTTCGGGCAGGCCGTGGCGAGCGCCCGTGAGCAGGCCCGGTGGGGTGACACGGACGGTGCCTGGCGGACCATCGCCGCGGCGGTGCCCGACTGGGAACCGTACGGCTCGCTCCACCTGGCGCCCATCGGGCTGCGGGCGGACCCCCTGCTCGGCCCGGTGGTCACCGCCGAGCGCGGGTGGCGCCTCCTGGCCACCCCGCGCGCGGGGCACGGCGCCCCCGGTGGCGGAGCCGACGGCGTCCCCGGCGGCGGACCGGGTGACGGAGCGCACGGCGCCCCCGGCGGCGGACCGGACGGCGTGTCTTCGGCCGGGGACGGGCCGTGGGGGCTCGGCCGGCCGTCCGAGGCGCAGCTGGCCGGCCACTCCTACCGTTTCGTCGCCGTCCAGGGGATCGCGCCCGGGGAACTGGCCGAGCGGCTCGGTGCGCGGGAACTGCTCGCCCCGAGTACCGCGCACGAGATGTGGGAGCTGCGCCACGAGGGGTACACGGCCACGGGCCGGAAGCACGCGGTGTTCCGGGTCGGCCGGTGCGGGGGCGGCGGTGACTGGAGCTTCGCCTTCGAGCAGGACCCCGAGCCCTGGCGGCCCGGCCGGGTGGCCGCCGACGTCCAGGTGTCGGCGGGGACCCGGGCGGTGGCCGTCTGGAGCGAGCGGGGCCCCCTCGTCCCCGGCCCCGGTGAGGCGTTCCCCGATGTGCTCCGGTTCTCCTGCGCGCAGGACGGGCGGCGGACCTTCGTGAGTACCGCCCGGGGCGGTGCGGCCGAGACCGCCGGGACGCCGCCGGAAGGGATCGACGCGGCTCTCTTCGGGCCCGCCCTCTTCGGGTCCGGTCCCGCCGGGCGGCCCGGTGACGGCCGTGCGGGAGAGGGCGGTCCGCGCCTGCTGCGTGAGGCGGAGGTACGGGCGCTCGACGCGGCCGGTGCCGCCCTCGGGATCTCGCTGCCCTGGTTCGCCCTGGAGCACGGCCGGCTGCACGTCGGGCTGGGCTCTTCGTGGTTCGGGCCCCCGGAGCCGGGCGGTCCGTACCCGTCGAGCGCCTTCGTACGGCAGCGCCCGGGTCACTGACCGAGACCGCCCGGCCCGTGGCCCCGCCGGCCCGGAGCCCCGCCCCGGCGGGGCCCGGAGCGGGGCACGCCGGGCGGGGCTCAGTCGGTCGGTTCGGAGACCTCGTCGCCCGCGCCGAGGGGCCGGATCACGACAGGGCGGGCGGGGGCGCCCGCGGGCTGCGGACACCGTGTGACGCGGGCGGCGATCTCGGTCACCCGCTCCAGGCTCGCGCAGTCGAGGACCCAGTAGCCGGCGGGCAGTTCGTCGTCCGGTCCGTAGGGCGAGTCCTCGATCACCGGCTCCCCGTCCTCACCGGCCCGCACCAGGCGGGTCTGGGCGGGCTCCAGCAGTCCTTGGGCGTCGACCATCTCATTGGTCCGGATCAGGTCCGCGTTGAGGTCCTCCATGAAGGCGAACATGGCCCGCATGTCCTCCTCGCCCCAGGCGGGGCTCCCCGCGGACGCCTTCCCCGTCATCGCGTCGTAGTCGGCCTGGGTGGCCGAGATCATCACCAGGTACCTCACATCTGCTCCCTCGCTCGCGTGGCCCGCCCGTGCGGGCGGGCGGCGCTACCAGGGGACGTCGCGGCCGGCCGCGGACCCGCCGCACCACGCGGGGCCGGGGGGCAAATCACTCCGCCGCGCGGGCCGGCCGGCATCCCCCAGTAGAGTTCGGCTGCGTCGTCCACCGAACCCCGAGGTCCCGGCCGTGCCCCCCATACCGCCCCGCACCCCTCCCTCCCGACCGCCGTACGCCGTGAGCGTCGTGGGCATCGGGGCCGACGGTTGGGCGGGGCTGCCTAAGACGGCGCGTTCCGTCCTGCTGGAGGCCGAGGTACTGATCGGCGGGGAGCGCCAGTTGGGGCTGCTCCCCTCCCGGTGCGCCGGCCGCCGGGTGGCGTGGCCGTCGCCCCTGCGCCCCGCCGTGCGCGGGCTGCTCGGCGCCCACGCCGGGAGCAGGGTGGCCGTGCTGGCCAGCGGGGACCCGATGTTCTACGGCATCGGCCGGGCCCTCACCGAGGAACTGGGCGCCGGGGCGCTCCACGTGGTGCCGCACCCCTCCTCGGTGTCGTACGCCTGTGCGCGGCTCGGCTGGCCCCTGGAGGACACCGGGACCGTCACCCTGGTCGGCCGCCCCGCGGCCCGGCTGGCCGCCGCGCTGCACGACGGGCGCCGGCTGCTGGTCCTGAGCGCCGACGCGGCGACACCGGCCGCCGTGGCCGCCCTGCTCGTGGACCGGGGTTTCGGGCCCAGCCGGATGAGGGTGCTCGAACAGCTCGGAGGGATCGGCGAGGACTGCCTGGACGGCACCGCCGAGACCTGGGACCACCCGCCCGGCGACCCGCTCAACGTCATCGCGGTGGACTGCCTGGGCGCACCGGACCGGCTGCGCCTCGGGGCCGTGCCGGGGCTGCCGGACGACGCGTACGAACACGACGGGCAGCTCACCAAGCGCCATGTGCGGGCCGCCACGCTCGGTGTGCTCGCGCCCGCGCCCGGCGAGCTGCTGTGGGACGTCGGCGGCGGCTCCGGGTCGGTCGCCGTCGAGTGGCTGCGCACGCATCCGTCCTGCCGCGCGGTCACCGTGGAGCGCGACCCCGCACGGGCCCGGCGGATCGAACGGAACGCGGACCGGCTCGGGGTGCCCGCGCTGCGGGTCGTCACCGGCCGGGCGCCCGGGGCGCTGGCCGGGCTGCCCGTGCCGGACGCCGTGTTCATCGGCGGCGGGCTGACCGTGCCCGGCCTGCTCGACGCCTGCTGGGACGCGCTGCCGGTGGGCGGCAGGCTGGTCGCGAACACCGTCACGCTGGAGTCCGAGGCGCTCCTGGCCGACCACCGCCGGCGGCTCGGCGGCGACCTGGTGCGGCTCTCGGTGGCCCACGCGGTGCCCGTCGGAGGCTTCACGGGGTGGCGCCAGGCCATGCCCGTCACCCAGTGGTCCGTACGCAAGCAGACCCCGGCGGACCCGGACCGCCCCGCCCACCCGAATCACCCAGGAGGCAGAACATGACCGTGTACTTCATCGGCGCTGGCCCCGGGGCCGCCGACCTGATCACGGTGCGCGGTGCCCGGATCCTCGCCGCCAGCCCGGTCTGCCTGTACGCGGGCAGTCTGGTACCCACCGAGCTCCTCGCCGAATGCCCCGCGGACGCGCGCCTGGTGGACACCGCGCGGCTCGACATCGAGCAGATCACCGCCGAACTGGTCGCCGCCCACCGGGCCGGGCAGGACGTGGCGCGGCTCCACTCGGGGGACCCCTCGGTGTTCAGCGCCGTCAACGAGCAGATGCGGCGCCTCGACGAGGCGGAGGTGCCCTACGAGGTGGTGCCCGGGGTGCCCGCGTTCGCGGCGGCCGCGGCGGCCCTGAAGCGGGAGCTGACCGTACCCACGGTCGGCCAGACGGTGATCCTCACCCGGGTCGCCCAGCGGGCCACCGCGATGCCCGAGGGCGAGGACCTGGCCACCCTCGGCCGCAGCGGCGCGCTGATCGTGCTGCACCTGGCGGCCCGGTACGTGGACCGGGTGGTGGACGAACTCCTGCCGCACTACGGGGCCGGCTGCCCGGCCGCGGTGGTGGCCATGGCGTCACGCCCCGACGAGATCGTGCTGCGCGGGACGCTGGACTCGATCGCGGAGCAGGTGAAGGCCGCCGGGGTGATCCGGACCGCGGTGATCATGGTGGGGCGGACGCTGGGCGCCGGGCAGTTCCGCGACAGCTACCTCTACTCCCCGGACCGCGACCGCGACACCTGCTGACCGGCGGGGCCTCGTACGGCCGCACCCCGCGGCCGTACGCCGGTTCCGGCACGGCCGTACGCCGGTTTTGGTACGGCCGTACGCCGGTCCCGCGCGGCCGTACGCCGGTTTCAGCGCGGTCCGAGGACCTCGCTGCGGCCCACCACCGCCCCCGCGCGGTCGATGCAGATCACGTCCACCGCGACCGGTGCCCCGCGCAGCACCGCGAGGGCCTGGTCCCGGGCCGTCACCGCCACCAGGTCGCCCAGCGGCACCCCGGCCGCCATGCACAGCTGGAGGGCGCCCAGGCCGGTGTTGGCGGCCTCGATCCCCGCGGCCAGCTCCTCGTCCGCCCCGCCCCGCCGGGCCAGCCGGGCCAGGAACGGCTTGTCCACCTGGGAGCGGCCCGAGTGCAGGTCCAGGTGGCCGGCGGCCAGTTTGGACAGCTTGGCGAAGCCCCCGCACACGGTCAGCCGCTCCACCGGGTGCCGGCGTACGTACTTCAGTACCGCGCCCGCGAAGTCGCCCATGTCCAGCAGCGCGAGCTCCGGCAGCCCGTACTCGGCCACCACCGTCCTCTCCGAGGTCGAGCCCGTGCACCCGGCCACGTGCCGCAGGTCCGCCGCCCGTGCCACGTCCACTCCCCGGCGGATCGAGTCGATCCACGCCGAGCAGGAGTAGGGCACCACGACCCCGGTCGTGCCCAGGATCGACAGGCCGCCCAGGATGCCCAGGCGGACGTTCCACGTGGAACGCGCGATCTCCTCGCCGTCGTCCACCGAGACCGTGATCTCGACGTCGCCGCTGCCGCCGTGCTCCGCCGCCACCCGGGCCACATGGTCACGCATCATCCGGCGGGGGACCGGGTTGACCGCGGGCTCACCCACCTCCAGGGGCAGGCCGGGCAGCGTCACCGTGCCCACGCCGGGCCCCGCCCGGAACACCACCCCGGACCCCGGCGGCAGCAGCCGCACCGTGACCCGTACGAGCGCTCCGTGGGTCACGTCCGGGTCGTCGCCCGCGTCCTTGACCACGCCCGCGGTGGCCTGCCCGTCGCCCAGTTCCTCCACGGCGAGGGCGAAGGCGGGCGTCTGGCCCCGGGGCAGGGTGATGGTCACCGGGTCGGGGAACCCGCCGGTCAGCAGGGCGGTGTACGCGGCCGTGGTGGCCGCCGTCGCGCACGCGCCGGTCGTCCATCCGGGCCGCAGCCCGGTGTGCTTGAGTTGGGCGCTGCGCCCGCCCTGCGCGGCACCGCCCGCCGCGTCACCGCCGCCCGCCGTCGCACCGGCCGGGCCGGCTCCGCCGCCCGTGCCGACCTCACCGCTCATGCCCGACTCACCGCTCATGCCCGACTCACCGTTCACGCTCGACTCACCGCTCATGCCCGATCTCACCGTTCAATGGAGGGACCGACCGATGATCCCGCACGTACTCGTCCTCGGCGGAACGACGGAGGCCCGGCGGCTCGCCCAGTCGCTGGCCGCGCCGGAGGGGCCGGCCGGGATCCGGGTGACCAGCTCGCTCGCCGGGCGGGTCGCCCGCCCCACGCTGCCGCCGGGCGAGGTGCGGATCGGGGGCTTCGGCGGGGCCGGCGGGATGGCGGAGTGGATCCGCGCGCACCATGTGGACGCGGTCATCGACGCCACCCATCCCTTCGCCCGGACGATCAGTTTCCACGCGGCCTCGGCCGCCTTCGCAGCCCATGTTCCCCTGCTCGCCCTGCGCCGCCCCGGCTGGGTGCCCTCGGACGGCGACCGCTGGCACACGGCCGGGGATCTGGCGGAGGCGGCGAAGCTGCTCCCGGGCCTCGGCCGGCGGGTGTTCCTCACCACGGGGCGGATGGGCCTGGCGGCCTTCGCGGAACTGGGCTCCCTGTGGTTCCTGGTGCGTTCGGTGGACGCCCCCGAGCCGCCGATGCCGGGCCGTACCGAGATCCTGCTGGACCGCGGGCCGTTCACCCTGGAAGGCGAACGGGAGCTGATCCGCCGCCACCGCGTCGACGTCCTCGTCACCAAGGACAGCGGCGGCTCGGCCACCGCCCCCAAACTCACCGCAGCCCGCGAGGCCGGTCTCCCGGTGGTCGTGGTCCGGCGGCCCCCCGTTCCGGCGGGGGTGCCGGTGGCGGCGACGCCCGAAGAAGCCGTCGCCTGGCTGCGGAACCTCGGCGCGCCGGTATCGCCGGCCGGGACCGCCGAGGCCGGAACAGCCGGGACGGGGACGGCCGGGACCGGAACAGCAGAGGCCGGAGCAGCAGAGGCCTGGGGCCCGGCGGACGGGGGCGGTGCGTGACCGGGCGTACGCGGCGGGAGGGCCGGGCCCGCGAGCCCCGCGGCCCCTCCCCGTCCCACCCCCCGCCTTCCACTCCCGTTCCCCGGGTCAGCCCTCCGGGTAGCGGCGGGGCGTCCAGACGATCTGCCGGCCGTCGCCCCGCCGTACCCACCGGGTCTGCGAGGACCCCACGATGAGGATGGTGCGCATGTCGACCTCCAGCGGATCGAGGTCGGCCAGCCGCACCGTGCGCACGTTCTCGGCGGGCCCCCCGACGTCACGGCCGAGCACCACCGGGGTGTCCGGGGAGCGGTGCTCCAGCAGCAGGTCGCGGGCCTTGCCGACCTGCCAGGTACGGCTGCGGGAACCGGGGTTGTACAGCGCCAGCACCAGGTCCGCGGCGGCCGCCGCGCGCAGCCGCTCCGCGATGACCTCCCAGGGCTTGAGCCGGTCGGAGAGCGAGACGGTGGCGTAGTCGTGGCCCAGCGGCGCACCCGCCTTCGCGGCGGCGGCGTTGGCGGCCGTCACCCCCGGGAGGACCCGTACCCGCACGTCGGCGTAGGCGTCCTGGGAGGCCACCTCCAGCACCGCCGTCGCCATGGCGAAGACCCCGGGGTCGCCCCCGGACACCACGGCCACCCGGTGCCCGCGCCGCGCCAGGTCCAGGGCGAACTCGGCGCGTTCGGACTCGGCCTTGTTGTCCGAACCGTGCCGCCGCTGCCCCGGCCGCTCCGGCACCCGGTCCAGGTAGGTGGTGTAGCCCACCAGATCGTCGGCGGCGGCCAGCGCGCCGCGGGTCTCGGGGGTCAGCCACAGCGGTCCGGCCGGCCCGGTGCCGACCACGACGACCTCACCGGAGCCGGGCCCCGCCGCCGGCGAGGGCCGGGGCGCGTCGATCCGGCTGGGCAGTACCGCGACCGCGAAGTACGGCACCGAGTCCGGGTCCGTGTCCGCCAGGTGCCCGGTGCGCTCCCCGGCCATGGTGGCGCGCTCGACGTACCGCGCCTCGGCCAGCCTGCCCGATGCCTCGAACGCCCGGCGTACGGCCGGGAAGGTGCGGCCCAGCTTCATCACCACCGCGGAGTCCGTGGCGGCCAGACGGGCCGTCAGCTCCTCCTCCGGCAGGGTCCCGGGCAGGATCGTCAGCACCTCCTCGGCCTCGACGAGCGGGGTGCCGAGCCGGGCGGCGGCGGCGCTGACGGAGGTGACGCCCGGGACGACCTCGGTCTCGTACCGGCCGGCGAGCCGCTTGTGCATGTGCTGGTACGAGCCGTAGAACAGCGGGTCGCCCTCGGCGAGCACCGCGACCGTGCGTCCGGCGTCCAGATGCGCCGCGAGCCGGTCCGCCGCCTCGGCGTAGAACTCGTCCAGCGCGCCCCGGTACCCGCCCGGGTGGTCCGTGGTCTCCGTGGTGACCGGGTAGACCAGCGCCTCTTCGACGTGGTCGGGCCGGATGTGCCCGGCCGCGATGGAACGGGCGATGGAACGGCCGTGGCGGGCCGAGTGGTAGGCGATGACATCGGCCTCGCCGATGACCTGCACCGCCCGCAGGGTCATCAGCGACGGGTCGCCCGGACCGAGACCGACACCGTAGAGCCGCCCGGCCGCACCGGTACCGCCGGCGCGCTGCTGCTCGCTCACGGTCACTCCTCCTCGCTGGCGATCGCGTTGAGGGCGGCGGCCGCGATGGCGCTGCCCCCGCGCCGGCCGCGCACGATCAGGTACTCCAGCCCGGACGGGTGGGCGGCCAGGGCGTCCTTGGACTCGGCGGCCCCGACGAATCCGACCGGCACCCCGATGACGGCGGCCGGGCGGGGTGCGCCCTCCTCGATCATCTCCAGCAGCCGGAACAGCGCGGTGGGCGCGTTCCCGACGGCGACGACCGCGCCCTCCATCCGGTCGCGCCACAGCTCCAGGGCGGCGGCGCTGCGGGTGGTGCCCATCCGGGCGGCCAGCCCGGGGACGGCCGGGTCGGAGAGGGTGCACACCACGTCGTTGCCGGCCGGCAGCCGCTTGCGGGTGACACCGCTGGCGACCATGGCCACATCGCACAGGATGGGCGCCCCGGCCCGCAGCGCCGCCCGGGCGGCGGCCACGGCGTCCGGCGAGAACGCCAGGTCGCGTACGAGGTCGACCATGCCGCAGGCGTGGATCATGCGAACGGCGACCTGGCTCACGTCGGCGGGCAGTCCGGCCAGATCCGCCTCCGCGCGGATGGTGGCGAAGGACTGGCGGTAGATCGCCGGTCCGTCCTTCTCGTACTGATGCACAGTGATGTCGCTTTCTCGGTGAGGGCTGCTGGGTGCTGGGAGTACTGGCTGGTCAGGCTGTACGGGGGCCCCGCGCGGCGGCCACCGCGGCGGCGAGCGCGGCCGGGTCGTCCCCGGCCGCCACGGGGGTGCCGGACCGCTCCCCGCGCACGACGGAGACCCGGTGCCCCCCGGCGGTGGCGACCACGTCGACCCACTCCCCGTGCGGATGGCCGCACCGGCGCTCGCACCCGGACCAGTACACGGGGAGCCCTCCGGGGGGCCCGACGGCCGCGGCCGCCAGGGACCGTACGTCGGCGAGCGACCTGGCACAGCCGGGCCGGCCGATACAGGCCCCGACACCGGCCCACGGGGAGTCCGGCCCGGTGATCAGCCCGGCCGCCGCGAGTTCACCGAGGAGCCCGGGTGCGCCCTCGGTGACGACGGCTCCGCGCCAGGGGGTGAGCCGGAGCTCGCCCGCGCCCGACAGGAGCCGCCACTGCGCCGCGTCCAGCCGGCCGAGCGGTACGCCGACGCAGAGGGCCGGGGAACCCGCCACCGGGCCCGGCTCGGGGGGGACCGCCCCGGGCGGGCGGGGGCGGGAACCGGCCACGGCGTCCGCACCGGCCCGGCGCAGCCGCCGCAGCACCTCGCCGGGGAGTGCGGCGGCCACGTCGCCGGAGAGGTCCTTCACCCGCCAGGCGCCGGTCGGCCGGGCCGCGTCGAGGAACGCCCCGGCGGCGAGCAGGGCCGCGCGGGGGGCGTCGCCGGCCGGGACGGTGAGGACGGTGTCCGAGGCCCCGGCCCGGAGCGCCGCGCGTTCGCCGGCCAGGGCGATCAGCGTGATGTCGGCGCCGAGCGCGTCCACGTCCCCCCGGCCGTCGTCCAGGGCGAACAGGAAGCGCCCGGACAGCCCGGTCGCGCGGTCGCTCGCGCAGATCAGGCGGTCCAGCCCGGTCAGCCACGGCCGGATGTCCGCCGCTCCGCGGCCGTCGAGCCCGGCGAGCGGTGAGGCGACGACGTTGCGTACCCGCTCATGGGGTCCGGAGGGCAGCAGTCCGGCCTCTCCCAGCAGTCGCGCCAGCTCCGGTCCGGCGTCCTCGGCCAGGCCGCGCAGCTGCACGTTCCCGCGTGAGGTGAGGTGCAGCCCACCGTCACCGAGACGCCCGGCGGCCTCTCCCAGAACCTCCGCCTGACGGGGCGTCAGAATGCCGCCGGGTATGCGTATCCGCGCCAGCGCACCGTCATCGGCCCGGTGCAGGCGCAGGGTGCCGGGGCACGCGTCACCGCCACTTCGGGTACACGCGGCGTCCGGCGGCAGGGGGGTTGCGGACATGGCGGCGAGCATACAGACCGTGACATAGCCGCACCCCTGCCGTCACTGTGACCTGCCGGACACCCCCGCGGGGCACTTTCGCACCCGAGGCCGTCTGGTCAGGACCCCCCACCCGCGGCCTACTATGCCTACCGGCGGTCCATTCGGCCCGCCATCGCCAGACGGCGACATGGGAGGAAGCCCGGTGAGATTCCGGCGCGGTCCCGCCACTGTGAGCCCGGCCCCGGCCGGGTGAGCCAGGAACTCCCGCCGTCCGACAACCGCCCGGGGCGTGGACACCCCGAGGAAGGGCTGACGCGCATGTTCCTGCTCCTGTCGACGTCCGACACCGACCTGCTGAGCGCACGCGCCGCCGGAGGCCCGGTCGGCTTCCGGTACGCCAACCCCTCCCGCCTCCCGCTCCAGGACCTCCCCGAACTGCTGGAGGGCACCGACCTGGTCGTCGTACGCCTCCTCGGCGGGGTGCGCGCCTGGCAGGAGGGCCTCGACCAGGTGCTGGCCACCGGCCGCCCCGTCGTCGTCCTGACCGGTGAACAGGCCCCCGACGCCCAGCTGATGGCCGCGTCCACGGTGCCGATCGGCATCGCCGCCGAGGCGCACGCCTACCTCGCGCACGGCGGCCCCGGCAACCTGGAGCAGCTCGCCCGCTTCCTCTCCGACACCGTGCTGCTCACCGGCCACGGCTTCGACCCGCCCGCCGCCGCCCCCGCCTGGGGCCCGCTGGAGCGGACCGCCCGGGACGTCACCGGGCCGACCGTCGCGGTGCTCTACTACCGCGCCCACCACATGAGCGGGAACACCGCGTTCGTCGAGGCGCTCTGCACCGCCGTCGAGGACGCCGGCGGCCGGCCCCTCCCGCTGTACGTCGCCTCGCTGCGCACCCCCGAAGCCGGGCTGATCGACGAACTCCGCGCGGCCGACGCCATCGTGACCACCGTCCTCGCGGCGGGCGGCACCAAGCCCGCCACCGCCTCGGCGGGCGGCGACGACGAGTCCTGGGACGCGGGCGCTCTCACCGGCCTCGACGTCCCCGTCCTCCAGGCGCTCTGCCTGACCGGCCCGCGCAGCGCCTGGGAGGAGAACGACGAGGGCGTCTCCCCGCTGGACGCCGCCACCCAGATCGCCGTCCCCGAGTTCGACGGCCGCCTGATCACCGTCCCGTTCTCCTTCAAGGAGATCGACGAGGACGGCCTGCCCGCGTACGCCGCCGACCCCGAGCGGGCCGCCCGCGTCGCCGGGATCGCCGTACGCCACGCCCGGCTGCGCCACATCCCCGCCGCCGGGAAGCGGATCGCGCTCGTCCTGTCCGCGTACCCGACCAAGCACTCCCGGATCGGCAACGCGGTCGGCCTGGACACCCCGGCCAGCGCCGTCGCCCTGCTGCGCCGGCTGCGCGCCGAGGGCTACGACTTCGGGCCCGAGGAGGAGATCCCGGGACTGGTCTCCGGCGACGGCGACGAGCTGATCCGCGCGCTGATCGAGGCCGGCGGCCACGACCAGGAGTGGCTCACCGAGGAGCAGCTGGCCCGCAACCCGGTCCGTATCCCCGCCGCCGACTACCGCCGCTGGTTCGCGGCCCTGCCCGCCGAACTGCGCGAGGCCGTCGAGGAGCACTGGGGCCCGGCCCCCGGCGAGATGTTCGTCGACCGGTCCCGCAACCCCGAGGGCGACATCGTGCTGGCCGCGCTGCGCCGCGGGAACCTCCTGATCCTCATCCAGCCGCCGCGCGGCTTCGGCGAGAACCCGATCGCGATCTACCACGACCCCGATCTGCCGCCCTCGCACCACTACCTGGCCGCCTACCGGTGGATCGCCGCCTCCACCGAGGACAACGGCTTCGGCGCCGACGCGATGATCCACCTGGGCAAGCACGGCAACCTGGAGTGGCTGCCCGGCAAGAACGCCGGCCTCTCCGCCGCCTGCGGACCCGACGCGGCGCTGGGCGATCTGCCGCTGGTCTACCCGTTCCTGGTCAACGACCCGGGCGAGGGGACCCAGGCCAAGCGCCGGGCGCACGCCACCCTCGTCGACCACCTGGTGCCGCCGATGGCGCGCGCCGACAGCTACGGCGACATCGCCCGCCTGGAACAACTCCTGGACGAGCACGCCCAGATCGCCGCGATGGACCCGGCGAAGCTGCCCGCCGTCCGCGCCCAGATCTGGACGCTGATCCAGGCCGCGAAGCTGGACCACGACCTCGGGCTCGAAGACCGCCCCGAGGACGAGGGCTTCGACGACTTCATCATGCATCTCGACGGCTGGCTCTGTGAGATCAAGGACGTCCAGATCCGCGACGGCCTGCACGTCCTGGGCGGGGCCCCGGCCGGGCCCGAGCGCGTCAACCTGGTCCTCGCCATCCTGCGCGCCCGCCAGATCTGGGGCGGTACGTCGTCCCTCCCCGGGCTGCGCGAGGCGCTCGGCCTCGACGAGTCCGCCGCCACCCGCACCGCGGCCGACGAGACAGAGGAGCGGGCCCGCGCCCTCGTCCAGGCCATGGAGGACGCCGGCTGGGACCCCGCTGCCGTCGGACGGGTCGCCGACGGGCTCCCCGCCGCCGTCGCGGACATCCTCCACTTCGCGGCCCGCGAGGTCGTGCCCCGCCTCGCCGCGACCACCGACGAACTCGACCACGCCGTCCACGCCCTGGCCGGCGGTTCCGTCCCCGCGGGCCCCTCCGGCTCCCCGCTCCGCGGCCTGGTCAACGTGCTGCCGACCGGCCGCAACTTCTACTCCGTCGACCCCAAGGCCGTGCCCTCCCGGCTCGCCTGGGAGACCGGCCAGGCGCTCGCCGACTCACTGCTGGAGCGCTACCGCGCCGACAACGGCGACTGGCCCACCTCCGTCGGCCTCTCCCTCTGGGGCACCAGCGCGATGCGCACCGCCGGCGACGACATCGCCGAGGCATTCGCGCTGCTCGGCATCCGCCCCGTCTGGGACGACGCCTCGCGCCGCGTCACCGGCCTGGAGCCCATCCCGTACGAGGAACTGGGCCGCCCCCGGATCGACGTCACCCTGCGGATCTCCGGGTTCTTCCGGGACGCCTTCCCGCACACGGTCGGCCTGCTCGACGACGCGGTACGCCTGGCGGCCTCCCTCGACGAGAGCGCCGAGCACAACTTCGTACGCGCCCATACCCAGGCCGACCTGGCCGAACACGGCGACGAGCGGCGCGCCACCACCCGTATCTTCGGCTCCCGCCCCGGCACCTACGGCGCGGGCCTGCTCCAGCTCATCGACTCCCGCGACTGGCGCACCGACGCCGACCTCGCCGAGGTCTACACGGTCTGGGGCGGCTACGCCTACGGCCGCGAGCTCGACGGCCGTCCCGCCCGGGACGAGATGGAGAGCGCGTACAAGCGGATCGCGGTCGCCGCGAAGAACACCGACACCCGCGAGCACGACATCGCGGACTCGGACGACTACTTCCAGTACCACGGAGGCATGGTCGCGGCCGTACGCGCGCTGAAGGGCACCGCCCCCGCCGCGTACATCGGCGACTCCACCCGCCCCGAGACGGTCCGCACCCGCACCCTGACCGAGGAGACGTCCCGGGTCTTCCGGGCCCGCGTCGTCAACCCGAAGTGGATCGAGGCGATGCGCCGCCACGGCTACAAGGGCGCCTTCGAACTCGCGGCCACCGTCGACTACCTCTTCGGCTACGACGCCACCACCGGCGTCGTCGCGGACTGGATGTACGACAAGCTCACCGAGACCTACGTCCTGGACCCGGTCAACCGGGAGTTCCTCCAGCAGGCCAACCCCTGGGCCCTCCACGGCATCGCGGAACGCCTCCTGGAGGCCGAGTCCCGGGGGATGTGGGCCAAGCCCGATCCGGCGGTCCTGGAAGGGCTGCGCCAGGCCTACCTGGAGACGGAAGGGTCCCTGGAGGGGGACGAGGACTGACGCCCCGGAGGGGGCGGGGACCGAGAGCGGGGAGGGGCAGCGGAGCCGCCTCCCTCGGGGAGGGGCCGCCTCCCCGAGGGAGGCGGGAGATGGTCCCGGTGGGCCCGTCCTCCCGGCTGCTGGCGGCTGCGGGCAGGGTGACCAGGGGACTTTCCCCCGATCTGTGATCACGTGGCGTTCGTCACACCGAAAAGACAGAAACTGAGGGCAACTGCACCTCTTTGCGGTTCTCTGTCGTATCCGGATGCTTCATTTCACGCCAGAACAGCTGGAAGAAGTGTGCCCGAACCTGTGAATCCTCGTCCTAGGATCCGGGAGCCCGCCCGCGGGATTCCTTCCGCGGCGGCGGCGCACCCCTCTTCTTCTCTTCGCTACATTCTCTTCTTCCGGACCGGACCCAAAGGGCTCATGTGAAGATCCGCCGCACCCTCGCCACAGCCGTCGCCCTCGCCGTGACAGCACCCGTCGTCCTGCTCTCCGCCACCGCTCCCGCCTTCGCCGGCACCGAGCCGACGGCTCGGACCCAGGCCGAGCCGTCCCTGGAGGAGCTCAAGAACGCGGCCGCCGCCGCACAGGAGGCGTACGACAAGGCCGTCGCGGCCCAGGTCGCGGCCATGGACGTGCTGGAGGCGACGCACTCGGAGGCATGGCCCCCCGCCGTCGCGGCCGACGCGGCCCGGCAGGCGGCCGAGAAGGCGGCCACCGCCAAGACCGACGCCGACCAGGCCGTCGTGGACGCCCGGACCGCGCTCGACGCCCTGCCGGTTGACGCGGACACGGAAGAGAGGACCGCCGCCGAAGCGGCACTCGCCGACGCCGAGGCCGCCGCGGTGACGGCCGCCACGGCCAAGGAGCAGGCCGACGCCGAGGCATTCCGCACCGACAAGGAGGCCGACGACGCACGGGTCGCCGCCTCCCGGGCGTACGGGGACGCCAAGGCGGCGGTGGAGAAGGCGCTCACCGCCAAGAAGGCCGCCGACGCGGCCCTGGCCGAGGCCGAAGCCGAGGCCGAAGAGGAAGAGGAGGGCGGAACGCCCGGGGGCGAGGAGTGCGTCCCCGTACCCGAACTCACCTCCGTCGTCACCGGTCTGCCGTCCGCCGTCGTCGCGGGTACGACCACCGCCTTCTCGCTGCGTGTCACCAACGGCACCGACGAGGCCATGGATCGCGTCCTCGCGTTCGCCGACGTCCAGGCGTCGGACAAGAGCGGCCTGAAGGAGATCGACGAACTCCTGCGGTTGCAGTGGTCGACCGCCGCCTCCCCGAAGTGGCGGGACGTCGAGCACGCCGAGTACATCGACACGATCGGCCCGCTGAAGGCCGGCGCCCACGCCGACATCAAGCTGCGCCTCACCGTCGACGCCTCGGCACCCGCCGGTGAGGGCATCGCCTTCGTCGCGGGCGACTACTTCAACAAGGACGGCTCCTGCGGCCAGGCCCCCGACCTCGTCGGGTACGAGTTCGTGATCGCGGCCGCGAACAGCGACCCCGGCAAGGCCGACGACGCGAAGCCGGGCAAGACCAAGCCCAACCACGGGGCCCAGGGCACCACGTCGAAGACCCCCGTGAACACCACCGGCGGCACCCTCGCGGCCACCGGCACGTCCCCCGCCAACACCCGGCTCGCCCTCGCGAGCGGCACGGCCCTCACCCTCGGCGCGGCCGCGATGCTCCTCGCCCGGCGCCGCAGGACGGACTCCGGGGCCTGACCCGGCCCGCCGCCTCCCCGCCTCTTCGTCCGCCGGGCGGGGGTGGGGAGGCGGCGGCGGTCAGACCGCCGTGACCGGTCGTGGACCGCCTCGGAAGACCTGGCGGGTGTGCCAGGAACGGTGGTCCGCGGCCACGGGCGCGCTCCCGGACCGGGGCCCGAGGATCCTGCCGCCCGCGAGCGCCACGACGTGGTCGTGGGCGGCGGAGCTGCGGCCGGCGAAGTGCTCGGAGACCAGGACCCGGTGGCCGTCACCGATGCCGAGCACCCCTCTGTCGAAGAGCTTGTGGTGCAGCGAGCACAGGCAGAGCCCGTTGGTGACCTCGTCAGGACCGTCGAAAGCCCACCAGCGCACATGGGCCGCCTCCAGGCCGACGGGCACCGCGCCGATCCTGCCGTCGTAACCGCAGAAGGCGCACCGGTACTCGTAGGCCGACAGCACCATCTCCCGCATCCGCGGGTCCCGGCGCCGGCGCGCGGCCGGGAGCTCAGGGGCGCCCGCCGGCTCCGGCCCCAGGCCGACGGCTTCGCACAGGTCACCGTGGAGCGAGGCCGGGAAGTTCCGGTCGAGCAGGACCCGCGCCATCCGGCCGAGCAGCGACGGCTCCCGCCGCAGCGCTTCCCGGAGTTCCGGCGACAGCCGCCCCGCCGCACCCGCCGCCCGCAACTCCCGCACCCCGCTGCCGGGACTGCCGGGCCCCCGGTCGGTGCGTAC
Organism: Streptomyces nitrosporeus; assembly: GCF_008704555.1. Lineage (NCBI taxonomy): Bacteria > Bacillati > Actinomycetota > Actinomycetes > Kitasatosporales > Streptomycetaceae > Streptomyces > Streptomyces nitrosporeus. The sequence goes on along the minus strand of NZ_CP023702.1, from coordinate 3,654,317 downwards.
CTCCCACACCCCGTCGTTCACCAGGTGGTGGAACGGGTAGGCGGGCGTGGTCCTGTGGGGCGGACCGTACTCCGTCAGCAGCCGCCGCAGATCCTCCTCCACCGCGCTGTACCGGAGCTCGGCGTCGGCGTCCTGCCGGAACAGGCCCAGGGCGTACAGCAACAGCAGCGGCTTGTGCGCCGCCCGCGACCCGCTCCTGGTCCACTGCCTCAACTCCGCGGTGCGCTCCAGCCAGTCCATGACCGGCGATCGTAACGGGGCGGCGGAAGGCGGCCGGAGGCACCGGCGTGCGCTGTGGGGAGTACGAATCGTGGGACGACGGCCCGGACCGCGTCGTGGCCGCCCCGCTCCGGCTTGTCGAACTCCTCCCGGTGCAGAGCCGCCTCGATGGTCACGTTCTCTTCCTCGGCTCCTCCTCCGACCGACACCCAGTACGGCTCCCTGCCGGGCTCGGTGCGCTTGATGAGGACCAGTTCGTCGCCGTCGAGAAGGATGGCGCGGGCGTTGCGCTTGACGATGCCGGTCATGCCGTTTGCTCCTTGGTTGTGTAACCGGGGAGAACGGGCGGAGGGGCGTTCTTCGGCTGGGGCCGCTTTCCCGGTTCGTGAATACAGCATGGGGCGAACTGATCGCTCAGTGTGACGCATGGGGCTGCGGCGATGCCGCGGTGATGCCGAACAGGACTGCTCACACTGGGCGTTTCGGCGTTTCACCAGGTGACGGACAGGGGATACGACGGTGGTGACCGTGCAGCGATGGTCCGGCCGCGAAGCGCGGCTGCTGCGCGAAGCCCTTCGGATGAGCCTGCGTGACTTCGCCGCCTGCTCGGGGTCAGGGACCGGACCGTGTCGAACTGGGAGGGTGGCGGAGCGGGGCACCAGCCGCATGCCGAGTCCCAGGCTGCGCTCGACACCGCACTCGACCATGCGTCGGACGAAGCACAGGCGCGGTTCGCGGCGGCAGTGGGAACGAACGGTGCTGCGCCGCCTGTGACAGGCCGAACCGAAGTCGACTCCCACCAGTTCCTGCCAGTTCTCATCTCTCATCGGCGTCGAGCGCGCCGGCCGCCTCCGCGCCCGCATGAGACCGAGCGCGCACGAGGGTGGCTGGAGTCCTTGATCGGAACCGGCCGACTTGTCACCACGGACCACGTGGTCGGCCAACTCACCGCGTACGCCGGGGCCCCGGTGCTGGAATAGCCCTATGGGCGACACGCGGTACGACACCGACCTGATCATCACCGGCGGCGGGCCCGCCGGATGCGCTGCCGCACGTATGGCCGCCAGCGTCGGCATGCGCTCGATTCTGGTCGAGCCGGACCGGCTGTGCCGGAACCTGTACCGGATCCCGGCTCTGAACAACGTCCTCGGCGGCTACACCGGCGGCCCCGAGCTGGCCGACGCCATCGTTGCCGAGCTGAAGAGCACGGAGCTCTGCCGCCTCGAACTCGGTCGGTACGTCACCGAACTTCGCGCCGACGACGACCAGGTGACCGTCACGTTGGACACGGGCGTTTCCCTCACCGCCCCGTACGCCGTCGTCGCCACGGGCGTCGGCCCTCTCCAACCCGGCGACGCGACCTGGATCACCGCCCCTGCCGGCCTGACTCTGTCCGCGCTCTGGCAGGCCGACACCGACGACGCCCGAGGCCGGACCCTCCTCGTCCTCGGCGGTGACCGCCCGATCGGCACCTTCCTGCGCGCCCACCCGACCACAGACACGCGCCTCCTCGTGGCGTACCCGGCGACGGACGAGTACAAGACCGACGAGATCCGCGATGACCCACGGGTCACGCTGCTCCCCGTCGATCACCTGACGCTGCGCGGTGGAGAAGGCTCTCAGCTGTCGGCCGAGGCAGTGGGACAGGACGGTACCCACCGGACGATCACGGCGGACGCGGCCTTCCTCAGCCTGGGAAACGCCCCCGCCGCCCCACCCGGAGACCTGACCCGTGGCCCGGACGGCTACTGCCCGCCCACCGGCCAGCACCCCCGCGTCATCGTGGCCGGCGACCTCCGCTCCGCCCGCTTCCAACGGATCATGACCGCCCTGGGCTCCGGCAGCGAGGCGGCGCTGCACGCGTACTACGCGGCCCGGGACCTGCCCATCAAGGGATGAGGCCACGGTGTTGCGCGTCAAAGGACTGCTCTTGGAAGGGGAACCCCTGTGACCATGTAGGACACGGTCTGAGCGGGGCGCCAAGGAGGAGCTCGGTCCCGATGCGGCGGAGCGCGGACGAAGCCCGTTCGCGGGTGTCCACGACTGTCCGACCCGTGCGACTGAGACCACATACGTCGAAGGGCCCCGCAGCAAGCTGCGGGGCCCTTCGACGTATTGCCCGGTGAGAGCAATGGCGGAGGATACGAGATTCGAACTCGTGAGGGGTTGCCTCCAACACGCTTTCCAACTGTGGTGGCCGCCAGCGCCTCGGACGGGCCGTTCACCTGCGTTCATGGACAGTCAGCTGTCTGGGCGGCTACCGCCTCCGGACTTGCCTGAGTTCCCGTGAACGGTGCTGAACAAGACGGAAACTGAGACGGCAGCGCTACCCCAGCGCCCCCTGGAGGGTGATTATTTCAGCGCTACAGCGAATGTGAACACCGACAAGGCCAGCAGAGACATAACGCAATACCGGAATGTATTGATAGCCGACCTGAGATGCCGGTGCCGCTGAGAGTGCTGCAAGACATCTGTCCATAGTTCTGCCATGGCGTGACCGAGAATCGAATCCAAGCTAAGTTCTTTAACTTTCCTGGCGAAGTCGCTATGGCCATCGACGGATTTAAGAGTGTCTCCCCAGTTGAACAGGAACCTGGAGGGAATTTCGGCAGAATGTAGAACGCGAGTGGTCTTCCGTGCCGCAATGGCGTTAATGGAACTCCAGAGACTTCGAAGGATGAGCGAGAGTGTCAATGCAGCCAGTAGGCAAAATACAGATTCAATCAGTAGTGTGCGCGGGCCTTTAGTTGTTTGCAGGTGATAGTTAACCAGAATTAAAGAACCGCTCGCCAGTACCGCATTGGCGCTCAGTAATACTGATGCTCGAGCCGAGGTCGAACTGCGCAGTCGGTCATACCTGTCAATGTGCCATTTCGTCATGTCTAGTAGATCCGAGCTGGACATAGACTCCTCGGCTGTTTGCTCCGATACGGAGGGCTTTGTGGACTCCTTTCCCGATTGCCGTTGCTTAACACGATATGTGTCAGTCATCGCTTCCCCCTCTTCCGCCTGGCGGGTGCGACCTGGGGCGCCCAACTCCACGCGAGCACTCCGCCTTTCAGTCGATTAGCCTAGAGGGCCTACGCGCTGGGCGAGCAGTCTTCAAAGAAGAGCTTGGGAGTCTCATTTGAGTACAAAGACGGGCAAAGTTTCGCGAATATTCATCAACTACAGTAAGAAGGGCGGCGCTTACGCCGCCGCCTTACTTGATGAGCTTTTGTCTAACCGCTTCGGGGAAGAAGAAATATTTCGCGCATCCAGATCGATAGCCCCTGGGTCGGACTACTCGGAGTCGATCCTTGAGTGCGTGGCTGGCTGTGAAGTGCTACTTGTGATCGTAGATGCGGATTGGACCAAGAGATTTACCCCCCAGGCCTATGATGCGAACCGAAAAGAAGATTGGGTTTCGAGGGAGATTGAGGAGGCTTTCAAGCATGGGAAGGTTGTAATTCCTGTGCTCCTGTCAGGGGCTGAGCGCCTAGATGGATCACCTCTCCATGGAGCTGCGGCAGATGTGGCCCGGCTTCAATATTTGAGATTCGACTACCGCAACATTCATCAAGACGTGAGGTTTATGTGTGAACAGCTAGTAAAAATTTGCCCTGGGTTGAAGGCCGTTTGATTCGTCTGTGAGTTCAACTACTGAACTTGAACTCGTGATGTCGGCCCAGGGTCTCGCCGGGCTGCCAGGGCGGCTGCTCTACGATCCCGTGCTTGCCAGACGTGAGGCGACGAGCGTCACGAAGTGCTGAAGGACGGCGAACGGCAGCGTTTGCGTTGCGTCGAAGTAGACCTCTGCCGGCTTCTCTTCCTCGGGAGCGTAGACAACCACCGTCACTGCTGTCGGCCCTGGAGCCGGTGAAGCAGGCACAGAAGAGGCTCCCCCCGGAACCATGCGGGCCTCACTGAGCTCGAAATGTGTCATCCGGCCCTCGCTCGCCCCCGTCTCTGTGGTGAGGGCGCAGAACAGATCACCGTCGTAGTCCCAGGTCAGCAAAGACACGGCGATGATGCTGCCATACCTGGCGCTGTCAATGGTCGGGCATTTGCATCACCGCGTCCGTCACGGGCCGGATCCATGCTCAGGCCGGTGCCGGCGAGACAGCCATCGACCACATCAGGGCGGTACTGGATCTGCTTGAGCCGGCGTTTCACCGCCTGGGTGATCTGGTCGAGGTCGGCCGGCGCGAGGTTGTCGATGTCGCGTTTGACCAGCGACCAGATGCCCTCCTGCGGGTTGAGGTCCGGGGCGTAGGTCGGTGACTGGAACACGGTGAGCCAAGCGGTGTTCGCCTCGAAGAACTCCCGTAGTGGCGTGACCAGGTGCATGCGCAGGTTGTCCCACACCAGGACGATCGGGCCGCCGAGCTGGGTGTGGGCGCGGATGTCCAGGTCGCGGTAGTCCTTCCAGCCGAAGCCCTTCGGTTCGTCCTTGCGGCCCCGGTATTCGCGGATCGCGTAGATCAGAGGGGACCGCTTGCCGGACTTGTAGCAGGTCATCCCGCCATGGAGACGCGACCCGGCCCCCGTCCGCGCACGCGGACGACCGGAGCGCGGCCCTGGCGGCCCCAGGTCCTGGCGCGCGGCGGTGTCATCGACTGGCCGGCTTCGTCCTCGAAGACCACCCAGGCGTTGTTCACGGCCGCGGTGCTCTTACCCGCGGCCAGACCTCCCGCTTCCACAGCTCCACCGCGTCGTCATCGCGTTCGACCGCCCGCCGGGCGGGCTGCTGCCAGGACCAGCCGTGCCGCTGTAGCAGTCGCCACGTGCCCTCCACGGTGTACGAGACGTGGAACAGACGGCCGATCATCGTCTTCACCCGGGCCAGCGTCCACCGCTGGTAGACCCATCCGTGGGCCAGCGGGCCGCGCTCCAACTCCCTTTCCAGCTTGGTCATCTGCACGTCTGACAGTCGCGTCCTGCCAGGAGACCCCTTTGACGCCTACCCGGCCAGGCACCCCCTCGCGCCACTGGCGTCGCCAGCGTTCCACCGACCGCTCGCTCACCCGTAGCGCGGCCGCGATCTCCCGGTTCTTCTCGCCGGCCTCGAAGCCAGTCACGGCCTGGAACCGGGCCCGCTCTCGCGCCGCTCTCTCGGCGTTGGTCAAGCCGCCGTCCTGCGGGTATCTCACCTCACCAGGACTACCGAAGCCACCTGCCTGCTGTCCGGCGAACAGCCCGACATCACTCGATCAAGTTCAGTAGTACCGGTGGAAGCAGCTCCTTGCCGGCGCCGGCGTACGTGATGGTCGCCTGCACGCCGCTCGCCACACTGCTGGGGCCGTGCTTCTTCTGCTCGGCGTTCCGGATGCCGTGGTGGACGCGATCATGTGCTGGGGGCCTGGAGGAGCGGCAAGCATGCGCGCTCGATACATATGCACGTCACGAGTCCGGTGCTGAAGAGGGTTGCCGAGCAGGTGGGCGAAGCTCTCCGGGGCCCGCCAGACCCGAACTGAGACGGACAACGTCGAAGGGCCCCGCAGCAAGCTGCGGGGCCCTTCGACGTATTGCCCGGTGAGAGCAATGGCGGAGGATACGAGATTCGAACTCGTGAGGGGTTGCCCCCAACACGCTTTCCAAGCGTGCGCCCTAGGCCACTAGGCGAATCCTCCGCCGCAAACAATACAAGACGTTGGAGGGTGCTCGCGAACACGTTCCCCGAAGATCGCTCCGGGAGGCTCCCGGGAGGTGTCGGAGGGGAGCCGGGCGGACGGGCGGGTGGACGGGACGGGGCGGGGATCGGTTAAGGTGGGCGTCAGCCCCTCACGTGGCGCTATCTGACTGAACTCCCCCAGGGCCGGAAGGCAGCAAGGGTAGGTTGGCTCTGGCGGGTGCGTGGGGGGCCCTTGCGTGTCCGGGTGAGGAGTTCCACGGACGCGGTCGGCGGGAGCGGGGCCGGTTGTCGGTGCGCCCCGATAACCTCGTAGATGTGTCGTCCCTTGCGCTGTACCGCCGCTATCGCCCCGAGTCCTTCGCCGAGGTCATCGGTCAGGAGCATGTCACTGACCCGCTTCAGCAGGCCCTGCGGAACAACCGGGTCAACCACGCGTACCTGTTCAGCGGGCCGCGCGGCTGCGGGAAGACGACCAGCGCGCGCATCCTCGCGCGCTGTCTGAACTGCGAACAGGGCCCGACCCCCACGCCGTGCGGGGAGTGCCAGTCCTGCCAGGACCTCGCGCGCAACGGGCCGGGCTCGATCGACGTGATCGAGATCGACGCGGCTTCGCACGGTGGTGTGGACGACGCCCGTGACCTGCGGGAGAAGGCGTTCTTCGGGCCCGCGTCGAGCCGGTACAAGATCTACATCATCGACGAGGCGCACATGGTCACCCCGGCGGGGTTCAACGCCCTGCTGAAGGTGGTCGAGGAGCCGCCGGAGCATCTGAAGTTCATCTTCGCGACCACCGAGCCCGAGAAGGTCATCGGCACGATCCGGTCGCGTACGCACCACTACCCGTTCCGCCTGGTGCCGCCGGGGACGCTGCGCGGCTATCTCGCCGAGGTCTGCGGCAAGGAGAACGCCCCCGTCGAGGACGGTGTGCTCCCCCTCGTCGTGCGGGCCGGCGCGGGCTCCGTGCGTGACTCGATGTCCGTGATGGACCAGCTGCTGGCCGGGGCGGGCGACGACGGTGTGACCTACGCCATGGCGACCTCCCTCCTCGGATATACGGACGGATCCCTGCTGGACTCGATCGTGGACGCCTTCGCGGCGGGCGACGGCGCGGCGGCGTTCGAGGTCGTGGACCGGGTGATCGAGGGCGGCAACGACCCGCGCCGCTTCGTGGCGGACCTGCTGGAGCGGCTGCGTGACCTGGTGATCCTGGCCGCTGTGCCGGACGCCGGGGAGAAGGGGCTCATCGACGCCCCCGCGGACGTGGTCGAGCGGATGCAGGCCCAGGCGGAGGTGTTCGGCGCGGCGGAGCTCAGCCGCGCCGCCGACCTGGTCAACCAGGGGCTCACCGAGATGCGCGGGGCGACCTCGCCCAGGCTCCAGCTCGAGCTGATCTGCGCCCGGGTGCTGCTGCCCGCCGCCTACGACGACGAGCGTTCGCTGCAGGCCAGGGTGGACCGGCTGGAGCGCGGCGCGTCCTTCGCGGGCCCCGGCCCCGGCCCGGCCATGGGGTACGTCCCCGGCCCGGACGCGCACGCACCCGGTGCGGGCCTGCCCGGTGGCGGCCCGGCCGCCGCACGTGCCGCGGTGCGGGGCGAGGCCCCCGGCCCCGGGGAGACGGCTCAGCCCGTCCCCGCCCCCGGAGGGGCCCCGGCCGCCTCCCCGTACCCGGCCCAGCAGCCCCCCGTCCAGCAGGGGCAGGCGGCACCGCCGGCCCCGGACCAGCAGGGCCCCGGCGGTGTCCGCCCCGGCGCCTGGCCCACCGCGGCGGGTGCCGGGACCGGTGGCGCGGAGCCCGCGCGCCGTCCCGGCGGCTGGCCGACCGCCGCCGCCCCCGGCCACACCCCGCCCCCGCAGCAGGCCGCAGCCCCGGCGGCGCCCGCTCCGTCCGCCGCGCCCGCCCCGGCGGCCCCCGCCGCTCCGGGCGGGCAGAACACGGCCCAGGGCGCTGCCCAGGTGCGGAACATGTGGCCCGACATCCTGGAGGCGGTGAAGAACCGCCGCCGCTTCACCTGGATCCTGCTCAGCCAGAACGCCCAGGTCACCGGCTTCGACGGCAGCACCCTGCGGCTCGGCTTCCTCAACGCCGGTGCCCGGGACACCTTCTCCAGCAGCGGCAGCGAAGAGGTGCTGAAGCAGGCGCTGGCCGAGCGGTTCAACGCCGACTGGCGGGTCGACGCGGTCGTCGACCCCTCCGGCGGCGGAGCGCCCCCGCAGCCGGGCGGCGGCCGGCCTCCCGTTTCCGGCGGCCACCAGGCCGCGCCGGGCGGCTATCAGGCCGGCCCCGGTGGCTACCAGGCGGCCGCCTCCGCCCCGGCCCCGGCCGCCCAGCCGGCTCCCGCGCCGTACGAGCAGCGCCCCGCGCCCCCCGCGCCGCAGCCCTCCGCGGCTCCGGCCCGCCCGGAGCCGGCGTACGACCGCGCCCCGGCCCCCGACGCTCCGCGCCCGGTGGCCCCGGAGGACGACACCGCCGAGGCCGACGACCCCGACCTGGTCGATTCCGCGCTGTCCGGCCACGACCTGATCGTCCGTGAGCTGGGCGCCACGGTCGTGGAGGAGTACACCAACGAGCAGTGAACCGGGCGCCCTGGTGCCGGGAGGCGCGCCCGTGGGCCGGATGCCGGATGTCGAAGGCCGGTGCCGGTACCGGGCGCCGTGGTCACCGGGGAGTACGCCGACGAGCCGTGGGCCCGCCGGCCGCCGGGCAGGAGGCATCCGCCCGTCCGCGGCAGGAGGCGTCCGGCCGTCCACGAGTGGGAGGCGCTCCGCCCACGGACCGGAGGCCCGCCCGTCCACGGACCGGAGGCCGTCGATGGCGTCCGGCCCCGGCGGTTAGGCTGCACCCCGTGAAGGTCCTTGTCATCGGCGGCGGCGCCCGCGAACACGCCCTGTGCCGCTCTCTGTCCCTCGACCCCGCTGTCACCGCTCTGTACTGCGCCCCCGGCAACGCCGGTATCGCGGAGGTGGCCGAACTGCACCCGGTCGACGCGCTCGACGGCGACGCCGTCGCCCGCCTCGCCACCGGACTGGACGCCGAGCTGGTGGTCGTCGGCCCGGAGGCGCCGCTCGTCGCCGGTGTCGCCGACGCGGTGCGCGCGGCCGGCATCCCGTGCTTCGGCCCTTCCGGGGAGGCGGCGCGGCTGGAGGGCTCCAAGGCGTTCGCCAAGGACGTGATGGCCGGTGCCAACGTCCCGACCGCCCGCAGCTACGTCTGTACGACGGCGGCCGAGATCGACGAGGCCCTGGACGCCTTCGGCGCCCCGTACGTCGTCAAGGACGACGGTCTCGCGGCGGGCAAGGGCGTCGTCGTGACCGACGACATCGAGGCCGCGCGCGCCCACGCGCTGGCCTGCGACCGGGTGGTCGTCGAGGAGTTCCTCGACGGTCCAGAGGTGAGCCTGTTCGCGATCACCGACGGCACCACGGTGCTGCCCCTGCAGCCCGCCCAGGACTTCAAGCGCGCGCTGGACGGCGACGAGGGACCGAACACCGGTGGCATGGGCGCCTACTCGCCGCTCCCGTGGGCCGACCCGAAGCTGGTCGACGAGGTCATGCAGTCCGTGCTGCAGCCGACCGTGGACGAGCTCCGCCGCCGGGGCACCCCCTTCTCCGGCCTGCTGTACGCGGGCCTCGCGATCACCTCGCGCGGCGTCCGGGTCATCGAGTTCAACGCCCGCTTCGGCGACCCGGAGACCCAGGTGGTGCTGGCCCGGCTGAAGACGCCGCTGTCCTCCGTCCTGCTCGGGGCCGCCAACGGCACCCTGGAGACGCTGCCCCCGCTCAACTGGAGCGACGACGCGGCCGTCACCGTGGTCATCGCCTCGCACAACTACCCCGGCACCCCGCGCACCGGCGACCCGGTCGAAGGGCTGGCGGACGTCGCGGCGCAGGATGCCCCGCAGGCGTACGTCCTGCACGCCGGCACCCGCCGGGAGGGCGAGGCGGTCCTCAGCGCCGGCGGGCGCGTGCTGTCCGTCACGGCGGTCGGCCAGGACCTCGCCCAGGCCCGGGAGCGCGCCTACACGGCCGTCGGCCGGATCCGGCTCGACGGTTCCCAGCACCGTACGGACATCGCCCGCAAGGCGGCCGAGGAGGCCTGACACCGGCCTCGGGCCCGCGCGCCCGGACTGTGTGCCCGGCACTCTCGCGCAGGTGCCGGGCACCGGCGTGTCCGGGCCCGCCGCAGCCGCTTCGGGCGGCGGTGGCGAGAGGCTCCGTACCGCCATAGCACTCCGGGCTTCCCCGTCAGCAGCTTTACCCAAAGCCATTCCATCGGGTGACGGCTCCGCCATCCGGATGACGCCCGTAGAGGCCCCAACTAGGGTGCGGCGCAAGGTTTCCGGCACTTGGCCCACCGGCATTGCGTTGTCGGTGGGCGGTGCCACAGTGGGGGAGTGACCAACACCGTCGCGGGGGCAGAGGGGGTGACGTCCGGCCGTGTCCGCTACCGGTTCGGTTGAGGAGCTGGGTGCGCAGTCGGCGCGCGCCCGGGCCATGGCGCTGCTGCGGGTCCGCAGCCGTGCCGCGGCTCTCGCGGTGCTGCCCGCGGCCGTCGCCGCCGTCCTGCTGGTGGCCGGCGCCCAGGGGCGTGCCGACGGCCCGCTCTGGGCGGCCGTGATCTGGCTGGTGACGGGCTGTGCCGTCGTGGTGCTGCTGCTCGCCGCCGCGGTGGCCGTCGCGCTCGCCCGGGCCAGGCCCGCGGTCAGTCCCACCGTCCCCCTCACCGAGGAGGCGGCCCCCGGCCTCTACCGGCTCGTACGGGAGCTGGCCGGCCGTCTCGGCGTCCCCGCCCCGTCGGCCGTGGCGCTGACCCCGGACTGCGACAGCTGGCTGGAGGACCGCACCCACCCCGCCGCCCGGCAGAGGCCCGGGGCCGGAGTGGCCGACGGCTCCCCGGGGCGGGCGCAGGACGCTCCCGTGCTGGTCATCGGTTCGCCGTTCCTGTGGTGGATGCGGGTCGCGGAGCTGCGTGCGGTGCTCGCCCCGGTGGTCGCGGGCACGGGCCCTTCGGCACAGCCGGAGATAGCCGCCGCCCGGCGTTTCGTACGGGGCCTGGACGCCGCGGTCGGTGACGCCTCGGCCGCCGGCCGGGGCACGGTGCGCCGGATCCCGGCGCGCTTCGTCGGACGGATCGCCGGGATGCTGCTGCGCGGCTGCCGTGAGCACGCCGCCGAGATGGAGCGCTGCGTCGCCACCGCCGCGTCGGCGCGCGCGCAGGAGGTGGACTACGGTCTGCGGATCGTCGCCCAGGAACAGGTGGGTCTCGCCTACGCGGGCTGGGACCGGCTGCTGACCCGGGTCGCGCTGCCGGCCTGGCGCATGGGCCGCTGGCCCTCGCGGCTCGACGCCGGGGTGGTGTCGGCGCTCACCGAGCTCTCCCGCCGCGACCGGCTGGCCGACGGCTTCGTCTCCCGGCTCGGCGAGCGCCCCGCGTGCGACCTCATCGAGGACCCCGGCGCGGCCGACGAGGCGGCCTCCCTGCTCGCGGCGCGCCTCTTCCACGGCGGACCGGCGCGGAGCGGGCCGGGGTGGGCCCCGGTCGACTGGCAGCAGTACCCGGACGAGGTCGTCGACCGCAAGTGGCGTACGGAGGCGGCCCGTCTGCACCGGGTGCTCGACGCCATGGGGGTCGCCGCGAGCGTCTCCGTGGGGGCGCCCGGCACCTCGGCGGCGGACGGCGGCGGGCACACGCTGGCCCGGGTCATCGACCACCTCGCGGCGCCCGGCGGGAAGGCCGAGGAGCTCGCGGCGGGCCTCGGGGCCGCCGTCGCCCGCGACGAGGCGGAGGACGCGCCCCCGCCCCGCCCCGCCCCCGCCGGGGACCTCGCGGACCCCCTGGAGCTGTGGGGCGCCGTACCCCAGCCGCTCTTCCCGCTCCAGGCTCCCCGTACGGGCACCGAGCTGCTCGCCGACCACGTCGTCGCCATGGTCTGCTGCGCGGCCGTGGACACCGCGGGTGCCGCCCCGGGGCTGGACTGGCTGGACGGGCCGGCGCTGCTCGTCGGCGGCGGACGCGCCTCGGACGTGGGCGGGCCGGTTCTCAGTCTGGTCGAGGACGGGGACGCGGAACCGCTGCGCTCCTGGCTCTCCGCCCTAGGGGTCCGGACGGACCGGCCGGTCCGTCTTTCCTGACGCCCGGTTTCCCGGAATCCCGGATGTTTCTGGACGGTCGTTCGTCCAGTTAAGCCGTGGGATGTCATACATAAGCCCGCAATACTCGGAAAACTATGTTCCAGGCGCGTCAATTCGCGACGAACGGTGACGGAGTGCACGCGTGATGTGATGTGCTGGGGCAGGCGCCGGACCACGGCGCGGCAGAGGTGACGGGGGCGAGGGAGGGGAGCGGTATGGGGACCGAGCATGTCCGGCGGTGGGAGTCGGGGGCCATGGCGCATGCCGTGAGTGACCCCTTCGGCCAGGGTCCGCTGCCCTGGCTGCGCGGTGGCGAGACCTACTTCGGCGATACGGGCCAGGTCGTCCCCTGGTACGCCGAGCCGCACCTCGGACGCAGCGGGAGCGGGGGCGGCACCCGGACCGCCGACGACGTGCACCGGCAGATCAAGGGGTTCGCGTCGCCGGGCGCGGCCGCCCCCGGTGAGGCCATCGACTTCCACATCACGGTCGACCCGCCCCAGCAGTTCTCCGTCGACGTCTACCGCATCGGGCACTACGCGGGCGACGACGCGTCGAAGATCACCACGAGCCCCCGGCTGCCCGGCATCGTCCAGGCCGCCCCGCTCACCGCCGACCGCACGGTCTCCTGCCACCACTGGTGGCTCTCCTGGCGGCTCCAGATCCCCAGCTACTGGTCTGTCGGCGCCTATGTGGCCGTTCTCACCACCGCGGACGGCCACCGCTCGCACGTCCCCTTCACGGTCCGCGACGACCACCCCGCGGATCTGCTGCTCCTGATGCCGGACGTCACCTGGCAGGCGTACAACCTCTATCCGGAGGACGGCCGCACCGGCGCCAGCCTGTACCACGCGTGGGACGAGCACGGGCGGCTGCTCGGCGAGGAGGACGCCGCGGTCACCGTCTCCTTCGACCGCCCCTACGCGGGCGCGGGGCTGCCGCTCCACGTCGGCCACGCCTACGACTTCATCCGCTGGGCGGAGCGCTACGGCTACGACCTCGCGTACGCCGACGCCCGCGACCTGCACGCGGGCCGCGTCGACCCCGGCCGGTACCGCGGCCTGGTCTTCCCCGGCCACGACGAGTACTGGTCGGTGCCCATGCGCCGTACCGCGGAGCTGGCCCGGGACACCGGTACGTCGCTGGTCTTCCTGTCCGCGAACACCATGTACTGGCAGGTCGAGCTCTCGCCGTCGCCCTCCGGGGTCCCGGACCGCCTCCTCACCTGCCGCAAACGGCGGGGCCCGGGACGGCCCGCGCTCTGGCGGGAGGTGGACCGCCCCGAACAGCAGATGCTCGGCATCCAGTACGCGGGCCGGGTGCCCGACCCCCACCCGCTGGTCGTGCGGAACGCGGGCCACTGGCTCTGGGAGGCCACCGGGGCGGGCGAGGGCGACGAGATCGACGGGCTGGTCGCGGGCGAGGCCGACCGCTACTACCCCCGCACGGCGCTCCCCGGGCACGACAGCCGCATCCTGCTCGCCCACTCCCCCTACCAGGACGGCGACGGGGCCACCCGCCATCAGGAGACCTCGCTCTACCGGGCCCCGTCGGGCGCCCTCGTCTTCGCCTCCGGGACCTTCGCCTGGTCGCCCGCCCTGGACCGGCCCGGCCATGTGGACTCCCGTATCCAGCGGGCCACGGCCAACCTGCTCGACCGGATCTGCAAGCGGGACTGACGGCCGGCCGGACGGGGCGGGAGCCCCGGGGCGCCGGGGGCCGGTTCCATGCGGGACAATCGGAACCACTCCTGGATCAACCTACGCGGAGGCAGCGTGTCCGGTTTCGTAGAAAAGCCCGAGCCCGTGCAGGTGCCGGGTCTCATCCATCTGCACACCGGCAAGGTGCGCGACCTGTACCGGAACGAGGCGGGCGACCTCGTGATGGTCGCCAGCGACCGTATCTCCGCGTACGACTGGGTCCTGCCCACCGAGATCCCCGACAAGGGGCGGGTGCTCACCCAGCTGTCCCTGTGGTGGTTCGACCAGCTCGCCGATCTCGTCCCCAACCACGTCCTGTCCACGGACCTGCCCGCCGGCGCGCCGGCCGACTGGGCCGGGCGGACACTGGTCTGCCGCTCGCTGCGGATGGTGCCCGTGGAGTGCGTGGCGCGCGGTTATCTGACCGGTTCCGGGCTGGCCGAGTACGACGCCACCCGTACGGTCTGCGGCATCGGCCTGCCCGAGGGCCTGGTCGACGGGTCCGAGCTGCCCGCGCCGATCTTCACCCCGGCCACCAAGGCCGCCGTCGGCGACCACGACGAGAACGTCAGCTACGAGCGGGTGGCCCGCGAGGTCGGCGCCGAGACGGCCTCCGTCCTGCGGCGGACCACACTGGACGTCTACGGCCGGGCCCGGGACATCGCCCGCGAACGCGGGATCATCCTCGCCGACACCAAGTTCGAGTTCGGTTTCGCACCGTCCGGGGACGGCGGCGAGGAACTGATCATCGCGGACGAGGTGCTGACGCCCGACTCCTCGCGCTTCTGGCCCGCCGGGAGCTGGGAGCCGGGCAAGGCGCAGCCCTCGTACGACAAGCAGTTCGTGCGGGACTGGCTGACCTCGCCGGCCTCGGGCTGGGACCGCCACGGCGAACTGCCGCCCCCCGCGCTGCCGCAGGAGATCGTCGACGCGACCCGGGCGAAGTACCTGGACGCCTACGAGCACCTGACCGGCGTCAGCTGGGAGGCTGCGGCACGGCGTTGACGAAGAAGGCCCCGGTCGCAGGACCGGGGCCTTCTTCTCTGGAGCGGACGACCAGGTTCGAACTGGCGACCTCAACCTTGGCAAGGTTGCGCTCTACCAACTGAGCTACGTCCGCAAGCGCCGTGGCGCTTTTGCGTTGACCACTATACCCAACCTCGCTGCCGTGCGAGACGCACCGCGGCATGACGGTTCTCCGCCCCCAGTTTGGAGACGGCCGAGGAGAGGTAGTTGCGGACCGTTCCCTGCGACAGGGAGGCCCGCTCGGCGATCTCCGCCACCGGTGCCCCGTCCGCCGCCAGCTCCAGCACCTCGGCCTCCCGCGCGGTGAGCGGGGAGTCCCCGGCGGAGATCGCGTCAGCGGCCAACTCCGGGTCCACGTAACGGTTTCCGGCGTGCACCGAGCGGATGATCTCGGCGAGCCGACGGGCGCTGACCGTCTTCGGGACGAAGGCCCGCACACCCGCCGCGAGCGCTCGTTTCAGATGTCCGGGACGGCCGTGGCTCGTCACGATCATGGTCCGGCAGCCGGGCAGGCCGTTCCGCAGCGCTGTGGCGACACTCACACCGTCCGCGCCCGGCATCTCCAGGTCCAGGACCGCCACATCGGGCCGGTGGGCCAGTGCCATGGCGAGCGCCTCGGGGCCGGTGGCCGCCTCCGCGACCAGGACGATGTCGTCCTCCAGCGCGAGAAGCGCGGCCAGGGCGCCCCGGATCAGGTGTTCGTCGTCGGCCAGCAGGACCCGGACGGGCCGCTGCGGCGGGGCGGATGTCATCGTCGTTCCTCCAGCTGGTGCTGCGCTGTGCTTTCCGCGGGCGGGGCGCTTTCCGGGAGAGAGGCGCCCTCCGCGGACGAGGTGTCCCCTACGGATGGGGCGCCCTCCGCGGGTGGGGCGAGCGGGACGGTCGCGGTCAGCCGGAAGAGGCCGCCGTCGGCCGGCCCGGCCTCCAGCCGCCCGTCCAGTGCCGACAGCCGCTCCCGCAGCCCGCGCAGACCCGAGCCCTGGACAGGGCCGGAGGGCGGGAAGGGCGCCGCGTCCGGAGGCACCCCGTCGTTCTCCACGACCAGCCGTACGGTGCCGTCCGAGGTCCGGAGCCGGATGGCGCACCGCTGGGGGTCGCCGTGGCGCAGGACGTTGGTGGCCGCCTCCCGTACGACCCAGCCGAGCGCCGACTGGACGGACGCGGGCAGCCGCTCCCGCCGCCGGGAGCCGGACTCCTGTACCTCGCAGCTGATCCCGGCGGCCTGCAACACCGACCGGGCTCCCACCAGTTCGGTGTACAGGTCGGCCTCGCGGTAGCCGCGGACGACATCGCGTACCTCCTGCTGGGAGTCGCGGGCGATCCGCTGGACCTCGATCATCTGCTCGACGGCCGTGGGCTTGCCGCGCTGGGCCAGCTCCACCGCCAGCTCGCTCTTCAGCGCGATCACCGCCAGGTTCCGCCCCAGCACGTCGTGCAGGTCCCGGCCGAACCGCAGCCGCTCCTCGGCGACCGCCAGCCGGGTCTCCACGTCCTGGGCGTCCCTGAGCTTCTTCATGAGGCCGAGCGTCCAGGCGGAGAGCCGTACGGTGCTGGTGACCAGCCCGCCCCCGAAAACCACCCCGAAGAAGGTGGCGAGGGCGAAGGTGCCGTCCGCCCCGGCCAGCAGCGTCCCGCCGCTCATCCCCGCACCGAGCAGCGCGACGCACACGCCGGAGGCCCACAGCGGCACGACCAGCACCAGGGAGGTCAGGAGCGGCAGCGTCACCGCGCCCAGCGCCACCTGGAACTCGGGGAAGTCCTCGGTGCCGGCGTACCACCCGAGCGCGAGCAGTCCCGCCGCGTTCACCGTGAACAGGCCGGCCGCCAGGGCGATCAGCCACAGGCCGGCGGCCCGGCGCCCGAGGTACCTGTCGAGCGTCCGCGGGATCAGCGGGACCGTGCAGGCGCCCTGGGCGACGGCGGCCAGCACGGTCAGGGCGATCAGGGCGGCGGGCGCGTCCGAGTACCGCACGGGCCGGGTCACCGACAGCGCGGCCACACACAGGACCATCGCCCAGGCCATGGAGTGCAGCGAACCCCGGGTGTAGAGGTCGATCTTGTCGAAGCCGTCGCGCTTCTGCCAGCGGCGTATCCGCTTCCGTACCCACACGGGCCGTGCACTCCCTCTCGCCTCGGACCTCAGCGGCGGGGGTCCCAGCGGAACCACCGCCGCACAGCAAACACCGCCAGCACCGTCCAGGCCAAGGCGTTCAGGACCGCCCCGACCACGTCACCGGTGGGGACACCGCCCAGCCAGCCCGCCCGGACCAGTGTCATCACCCCGGTCATCGGCAGCAGTTCGCAGATCGAGGCCGCGAGGTCGGGGAGGACCTCCAGCGGTACGAAGAGCCCGGAGCCCAGCATCGAGACGAGGAAGAAGGGCAGCGTCGTCAGCTGTGCGGTCTGCACCGTACGCGTCACGGCGGAGGTCGCCGCGGCCAGCGCGGTCATCAGCACGACCCCCAGCAGGAGCCCCAGGACCAGCAGATCGGGCCGGTGCGGTGCGGTGAGGTCGAACGCGAAGGTACCGACGACGACGATCAGCACGCTCTGGACGAGGGCCAGCAGCCCCGCGGGGAGCGCCGTCCCGGTGAGGATCTCGCTGTCGGACACCTCCCCGGTGCGGAGGCGCTTGAGGACGAGTTCCTCACGGCGGGCCACGTACGCCGCCACCAGGTTCGTGTAGACCACCTGGATCAGCACCATGCCGATGCCGCCGTTCAGGGAGGCGCCGGCGGCGGTCAGCCCGGAAGGGCCGAGATCGATCTCCTCGAGCGTGGACCGCATCACGAAGATCAGCAGCAGGGGCATCAGCAGGGCGATGAACACCGCCGTCCGATTCCGCACGAACAGGGTCAGCTCCGCGCGGCCGAGGGCGTTCAGCCGCCCGGCAACCGTGGTGCTCGTCATGCCGTCACCCTTTCCGCTTCGGTGTGGGACTTCGCGATATCGAGAAATGCCTCTTCCAGCGAGGCGGACCGGGCGTCGAGCCCGTGCAGCTCCACGCCCGACTCCCTTGCCCAGGAAAGGAGTTCGTGGAGCGATTCCTGAAGGGTGTGGGTGCGGATGTCGACACGGCGGCCCTCCGCCGCGGCACGCAGCGACAACGGGAGCCGGGCCGCCGGAACATCCGCCGGGAGTTCGAAACGGATGCGGGAGGGGCGCTCGGCGGTCACGTCGGCGATCGTGCCCGAGGTGACGATCCGCCCCTGGTGCATGATCGCCAGGCGGTCGGCGAGCGACTCGGCCTCCTCCAGGTAGTGCGTGGTCAGCAGCACGGTCGTGCCGCCCTCCCGGAGCTGCCGCACCAGCCGCCAGGTGTCACGGCGCCCCTCGGCGTCGAGACCGGTGGTCGGCTCGTCCAGGAAGAGGACCTCGGGCCGGCCCAGCAGGGCCAGTGCCAGGTCGAGCCGGCGGCGCTCTCCGCCGGAGAGCTGCTTGACCCGGGTCCGCGCCCTGGCCCCCAGCCCCACCAGATCCAGAGCCTCACCGGCGGGACGGGCCCCGCTGGTGCACCCCGCCCACATCCGCAGGGTCTCGGTGACCGTCAGGTCGGAGGGGAAGCCGCCCTCCTGCAGCATCACACCGACCCGGGGGCGCACGGCGGCGCGTTCGCGGTACGGGTCGTGGCCGAGGACCCGGACGCTTCCGCCGTCCGGCGGGGCCAGCCCCTCCAGGAGTTCGACCGTGGAGGTCTTGCCCGCCCCGTTCGTCCCGAGCAGGGCGAAGAGCTCGCCGCGCGCCACGGAGAAGGAGATACCGGAAACCGCCTCGAAGCCGCCCGCATAACGGCGCCGGACCTGATCCGCCACGATGGCGTGCCCGGTACGGGAAATGTCGTCGCTGGTCATGGCTCAAGACTCCCGTCCGAGCACGGCCGTGTGCAGTGCGTGCTGTCATCACCGCACATGACAAACGTCATGGGAGCCCGGTGGATTCATCACGGATATCGGATACGGCAAAGGCCCCGGTCGAGAACGACCGGGGCCTTTGAACACGAGCGGACGACCAGGTTCGAACTGGCGACCTCAACCTTGGCAAGGTTGCGCTCTACCAACTGAGCTACGTCCGCATTGCTACCACTCGGCTTTCACCGGTGGCGCGTCCACCACTCTACCTGATCCGTGGAGGGATCCGGTAAGGCGATGCAGAGCGGGTGACAGGAATTGCACACTGCGCCTTCCCCCTGGAAGGGGGATGTTCTACTACTGAACTACACCCGCACGCTGCTCGGGGCCCGGCTTTTCGGCCTTGCCCTTCGGCGTGCTCCAGACTCTAGCCGACCTGCGGGGGTGTTGTGCAAGTCGGCTCCCCGGGGCGCCTCCGCGAGCGCTCCCCCGACCGGAACGGAACGGAACATTCCGGTCAGTTCGTTCAACTGGCGGCTTGGAACGCCTCGTAGACCTTCTTCGGGATCCGGCCGCGGGCCGGCACCTCCATGCGGTGCGAGCGCGCCCAGGCCCGCACGGCCGCGGGGTCGGGGGCGACCGGCGTGTGGTGGTACGTCACCGGGATCCTGCCGCGCTTGCCGGTATTTGTCTGCTTCCGGCCGGCCGCCATGTACGGGGCCAGGGCGTTGCGCAGTTTCTCTGCGTTGGCGGGATTGAGGTCGATCTCGTACGACTTCCCGTCCAGGGCGAAGGCAACCGTTTCCGCTGCTTCCCCTCCGTCGATGTCGTCGGAGAGTGTGACCACGACGCGCTGAGCCACGGATATCGGTCCTTTCCTACGGCAGCGGCGCGTCTGGCGTGCGCCGTACCGGCCTTCGGCGGCTGGGCGGATACGGATCGACTGATGTCGACTGTTCCCGGGGCAATGGTGCTTTCCCCGGTAATCATTTGTACAGCGGTCGGAGCCGCATTGTGAAGCCCGGCCAATTGCCTCCGCGTGTCCGTGTGCAATCCGGGTGAAGATTTTTACCGGGACTTTCCCGGGGTGTTGTCGCCTCCGATATCTCCGCGTGATCTTGGCTTCCTCATATCTACCCGCGTAGAAATTTGGGCCAGGTACGCTGAGGGCAGCCCGTGGGGACGGGGAACCCCTCGGAAGACTCAGCCGCACCACACCACCGGGAGTGCCAGTGGCACGCGTCGTAGTCGACGTCATGCTCAAGCCGGAGATCCTCGACCCGCAGGGACAGGCTGTGCAGCGCGCGCTGCCCCGTCTCGGCTTCGACGGAATCGCGGATGTCCGCCAGGGGAAGCGTTTCGAGCTCGAGGTCGAGGGGCCGGTCGACGACGCCGCCCTCGCCCGCATCAACGAGATGGCCGAGACCTTCCTCGCCAACACCGTGATCGAGGACTTCACCGTCAGGATCGAGACGGCCGAGGGATCGAAGTGACTTCTCGTATCGGAGTCGTCACCTTCCCCGGCACGCTCGACGACCAGGACGCCCTGCGGGCGGTGCGGGTCGCGGGCGCCGAGCCCGTCTCGCTCTGGCACCGCGACAAGGACCTCCACCAGGTCGACGCGGTCGTCCTGGCGGGCGGTTTCAGTTACGGCGACTATCTGCGGGCCGGAGCCATCTCGCGCTTCTCGCCCGTCATGGAGACGGTCATCGAGCAGGCCAGGGCGGGCATGCCCGTCCTCGGCATCTGCAACGGCTTCCAGATCCTGACCGAGGCGCACCTGCTGCCCGGCGCGATGCTGCGCAACAACCACCTCCACTTCATCTGCCGCGACCAGAAGCTGCGGGTGGAGAACGCGGAGACCGCCTGGACCTCGGACTACACCCAGGGCCAGGAGATCTCCGTACCGCTGAAGAACATGGACGGCCGCTACACCGCCGACGAGCGCACGCTCGACGAGCTGGAGGCCGAGGGCCGCGTCGCCTTCCGTTACGCCGACGCCAACCCCAACGGCTCGCTGCGCGACATCGCCGGCATCACCAACGCCGCGGGCAACGTCGTCGGTCTGATGCCGCACCCGGAGCACGCCGTGGAGCCGCTCGTCGGCACCGGCCGCACCGACGGCCTCGGTTTCTTCACCTCGATCATCAAGAAGCTGGTCAACGCATGAGCCTGGACACGGTCGAGCACGCGGCCGAAACCCCCGAGGCCGAGCAGCCCTGGAAGGAACTCGGCCTCAAGGAGGACGAGTACGCCCGCATCCGGGAGATCCTGGGCCGCCGTCCCACCGGCGCCGAGCTCGCCATGTACTCCGTGATGTGGTCGGAGCACTGCTCGTACAAGAGCAGCAAGGTCCACCTCAAGCAGTTCGGCGAGAAGGCCCCCGCCAACGACGCCATGCTCGTCGGCATCGGCGAGAACGCCGGCGTGGTCGACGTCGGCCAGGGCTACGCGGTCACCTTCAAGGTCGAGTCGCACAACCACCCCTCGTACATCGAGCCCTACCAGGGCGCGGCCACCGGCGTCGGCGGCATCGTCCGCGACATCCTCGCCATGGGCGCCCGCCCGGTCGCGGTCGTCGACCCGCTGCGCTTCGGCGCGGCGGACCACCCCGACACCCGGCGGGTCCTGCCCGGCGTCGTCGCGGGCATCGGCGGCTACGGCAACTGCCTGGGCCTGCCGAACATCGGCGGCGAGGTCGTCTTCGACGACTGTTACCAGGGCAACCCGCTCGTCAACGCCGGCTGCATCGGCGTGATGAAGCACGAGGACATCCACCTGGCCAAGGCATCCGGGCCCGGCAACAAGGTCATCCTCTACGGCGCCCGCACCGGCGGCGACGGCATCGGCGGCGTCTCGGTGCTGGCCTCGGAGACCTTCGAGTCCACCGGACCGGCGAAGCGCCCGGCCGTCCAGGTCGGCGACCCCTTCCAGGAGAAGCTCCTCATCGAGTGCACCCTGGAGATCTTCAAGGAGAAGCTCGTCGCGGGCATCCAGGACCTCGGCGGCGCCGGGCTCTCCTGCGCCACCAGCGAGCTGGCCTCCGCGGGCTCCGGCGGCATGCGCGTCGAGCTGGACACCGTGCCGCTGCGCGACTCCTCCCTCTCGCCCGAGGAGATCCTCATGAGCGAGTCGCAGGAGCGCATGTGCGCGATCGTCGAGCCGCAGCACGTCGACCGCTTCCTGGAGATCTGCGAGAAGTGGGACGTCATCGCCACCGTCATCGGTGAGGTGACCGACGGCTCCCAGCTGGAGATCTTCTGGCACGGCGAGCAGATCGTGGACGTCCCGCCGCGGTCCGTGGCCCACGAGGGCCCGACCTACCACCGCCCGTTCGCCCGGCCGTCCTGGCAGGACGCCCTGCAGGCCGACGACGCCGCGGAGCTGGCCCGTCCGGCGAACGGCGCGGAGCTGCGCGAGCAGGTCCTGAAGCTGGTCAGCTCCCCGAACCAGGCCTCCAAGTCCTGGATCACCGACCAGTACGACCGCTTCGTCCAGGGCAACACCGTGCTGGCGATGCCCGAGGACGCCGGCATGGTCCGCATCGACGAGGAGACCAACCTCGGTGTGGCCATGGCGACCGACGGCAACGGCCGGTACGCCAAGCTGGACCCCTACGCGGG
Organism: Streptomyces nitrosporeus; assembly: GCF_008704555.1. Lineage (NCBI taxonomy): Bacteria > Bacillati > Actinomycetota > Actinomycetes > Kitasatosporales > Streptomycetaceae > Streptomyces > Streptomyces nitrosporeus. The sequence continues at coordinate 3,632,158 of NZ_CP023702.1, read as the reverse complement.
TGCGCAGCTGGCGCTCGCGGAGTCGTACCGCAACGTGGCCGCCACCGGCGCCAAGCCGCTCGCCGTCTCGGACTGCCTGAACTTCGGTTCGCCCGAGGACCCGGACGTCATGTGGCAGTTCGCCGAGGCCACCCGCGGCCTGGCGGACGGCTGCCTGGAGCTGGGCACCCCGGTCACCGGCGGCAACGTCTCGCTGTACAACCAGACCGGTGAGACGGCGATCCACCCGACGCCCGTCGTCGCGGTGCTCGGTGTGATCGACGACGTGAACCGGCGCACGCCGGTCGCGTTCGCCGAGGAGGGCCAGCTGCTCTACCTGCTGGGCGAGACCCGTGAGGAGTTCGGCGGTTCGGCCTGGGCCGACGTCGTCCACCGGCACCTCGGCGGACTGCCGCCGAAGGTCGACCTGGGCCGCGAGAAGCTGCTCGGCGAGATCCTGATCTCGGCCTCCCGCGACGGCATGATCGACGCGGCGCACGACCTCTCCGACGGCGGTCTGGTCCAGGCGGTCACCGAGTCCTGCCTGCGCGGCGGGAAGGGTGCCCGGCTGGTCGTGCCGGACGGGCTGGACGCGTTCACCTTTCTGTTCTCGGAGTCGGCCGGCCGCGCGGTCGTCTCGGTTCCGCGCAGTGAGGAGCTCCGCTTCACCGACATGTGCGGGGCGCGGGGCCTGCCGGTGACCCGCATCGGTGTCGTCGACGGTGACGCGATCGAGGTCCAGGGCGAGTTCGCCATCGCGCTGGACGAGCTGCGCACGGCGCACGAGGGAACCCTGAGGGACTTGTTCGCCTAGGTTCCGCCCGTACCGAAGCCCCTTCCCGGGTCGACCGGGAGGGGGCTTCGGCGTTTCCTTCGGTAGTTTTTACGTAATTACGTAAGGTTGTGGTCATGGAGCTCGAAGAACGCCTCGCCGGGCTGGAACGACGGCTGGCCGCACTGGAGCGCGCGGCGGACGGCGGGGCCCCGGCGCCGGTCGGCGGGGACTTCTGGGCGCTGGAGGCGCTGAAGGAGCAGCTCGGCCGGCTCGGGGAGGCCGCCTCGGACGGGGGCGTGCTGTTCACCGGTGCGGTACGGCTGCCGACCGGTGAGCGGTACGAATGGCAGTACGGCGCGCTCACCACGGGGCTCCTGGGACCGGAGGAGGAGGGCGGGGACCGGGCCGGCCGGCCGGAGGCCGCCGAGCCGCTGGCCGCGCTCGGGCATCCGGTCCGGCTGCGGCTGCTCCGCGAGATCCTCGCCGGCCGGCGTACCGCCGCCGAGCTCGCCGGACTGGACGAGACGGGTACGACCGGCCAGATCTACCACCACCTGCGCCTGCTGACGGGCGCCGGATGGCTGCACAGCACCGGTCGCGGACGGTACGAGGTGCCCGGCGCCCGGGTCGTACCACTGCTGGTGATCCTCACGGCCGCACGGCCATGACCACATGACACCGGGGGAGACCGCATGTCCGCACGGAAATGGCCCGGGGTGGCCCAGAGGGTGCTGCTCCTGTGCTTCCTGGCACTCGTCCTCATCGGGCTCTTCGTGGAGTATCCGTTCCCCTGGTGGGGGGTCTTGCTGCCGCTCGTGCTCGCGTGGCTCGCGGCCTTCGCCGACGGCAGGGCGGCGAGCCGGGACATCGGGGCCGCGCCGCGCGAGCCCGTGGAGGTCCTCCCGCCGGTGGCCGGCCGCTGGTCCGCGCTGAACAGCCCCGCCGACCGGGTGCCCAGCCACGGGATCCACGCGTTCGGCCAGACCTACGCCATCGACATCGTGGCCGAGGGGCCGGGCAAGGGCGCGGAGGCGGGCGGGGACACCGGGGACACCGAGGCGGGCGGGCAGACGGGCGGGGCCACCGGGAGCACCGAGGCGGACGGGCCGGCGGGCGAGCGGCCGGGTTTCACCTGGCTGTGGCCGCCGGCGCGGAGCCCCAGGGCCTTCCCCGCCTTCGGCGCGCCCCTGCTCGCGGTCGCGGACGCGACGGTCGTGGCGGTGACCGACACCCAGCGCGACCACCTCAGCCGCACCTCCCTGCCGGGGCTCGCCTACCTCCTGCTCGTCGAGGGGGACATGCGCGCACTGGCGGGCGCGCACCGGGTGTTCGGCAACCACGTCGTGCTCGACCTCGGCGACGGCACCTACGCGGCCTACGCCCATGTCCGGCGCGGCTCGTCGCTGGTGCGCGTGGGGGACAGGGTCCGGGCGGGAGAGCCGATCGCGCGCTGCGGCAACTCCGGCAACTCCTCCGAACCGCATGTGCACTTCCAGCTGATGGACTCCCCGCGCCTTGACGTGGCCCGGGGGATCCCCTTCACCTGGGAAGGCGTCGGCGTCCCGGCGAACGGCGAGACCTTCCTCGTCGGACCGGCTGTCGGTGGCGACTGCTAGCTTGCGAGGTGTTACACGTTGTCACCGTAGGGGGGTACGACAATGGGCGGGACGAGTGGTGACGGGCCCTTCGGGCCCACGGGGGATCCGGGCGGACGCAGCCGTCCGCACAAGGCGCTGACCGCTCTGCTCTGCGTGGTCGCCGTGGCGGGCATCGGCCTGAGCGGCTGGGCCGTCGTCACGCGGGTGCTCGACTTCCGCGCCCGTTCCGAGAGCCGTGAGCGCATCGAGGAGGGATGCGGAGGGCTCGTCGATCCCGACCTGGTGCTCGCCCTGCACGGCGGCACCGACCGGGTGGAGCTCTCCGACCGCCACAGCATCCACATCGACCGGCGTTCCAGCGAGTGCGCCGTCCACCGCACGGACCGCCCGGGGACGCCCAGTCATTTCTCGCTGGTCCTCACCCTGTCCCCGGAAGATCCGGGCGCCGACGACCGCCTGGTGAAAACCGGCCACGAGCCCTTCGAGCGCTTCTCCGCCGGAGCGGGGAGCGACGTCACGGCGGTGGCGCGGTACGCGCTGCCGCATCCGCTGGGCGACGGCTCCCTGGGGGAGTACGACGCCGAGACCCTGACGGCCCGCGCCCACTGCGCGCCCGGGGGTCCTTTCTCCACCGTCGAGGCGGAGGTGAGGGCATGGAACGACGACCCCCTCACCGCCCAGGACCGCCGTCAGCTCGCCGGTCTGGCACGGCAGGCGGCGGACCGGGCCGCCGGGAGGAGCGGCTGTACGGCCGGACTCCCTCCGGTGCCCACCGCGTTCCCCGTACCGGGGACCGCTCTCGGACCGGCCGCGGAGGCGGGCGGCACCTGTGCCTGGTACGGGAAGTTCACGGCCGCCGAGGGGCGCGGCCCGCTCCCCGACCGGGCACTCGCCGCGCCGGCCGGGAAGGCGAGCGACCACGACGCCTGCCTGCTCGCGCTCAGCCCGGAGGGGACGGCGGGGATCTGGCCTGCGTACGAGAGGACCACGCCGAACCCGAGGGACCTCCACAAGGCACTGACCCTGTCCCCGCTGTGGATACAGACGGACACCCTGGTCGGAGACGAGACGAGGGGGCTCCGGGCCGGCCGGGCCCCGGTCCGCGCCGGCACCGCGGGCGGAGAGGAGCTCACTTGGTGGGCCTCCTCCGTCTGCGGCGGCCGGCCCGCCGTGCACCTGATGCAGGTGTCCCACGAGCCGTACGACGACATACTCCGCGACCGCCTGGAACCCCTGTTCCGCGCGTACGTCGACGAGGCCACCGCCCGCCGCGGCTGCACCGGGGTGGCCTTCCCCCGGACGGCGGACTTCGCCGGGAGGTGAACAGCCGTGCGACGGGAGCGCGTTGTCACAGGGGGCGGTTAGTCTCGTCCGTATGCCCCCGGCCAGGAAGCGCCCGCGCGCCTACGACCTCAGCCGGACCCGTACCGCGGTCCTGGCCCAGTTCGACCGTGTCCGGGAGGCGGTGACCTCCCTCACACAGGAGCGGCTCGCCGGTCCGTCCGGGCTGGGGGAGTGGACCGTACGGGACCTGGCGGCGCACCTCACCGCGGCTCTGGAGCGGGTCAGCCGTGAGCTGGAGCTGCCGGAGCCGCCCGGGGCCAAGCCGCAGATCACCCTGCTGGAATGGCCCTTCTCCACCGTGGACCGGGCGGAGGCGATCGCGGACGACGCCCGCGCCCTGGCCGGCGCCCGCCCCGGCCTCGGCGCGCTGTACGAGGAGACGGCCGAGCGGTTCGCCCGGCTGACCGCCGGGACCGGGGGCGACCGGCTGCTGACCACCCGGGCGGGCACCATGCGGCTGGGCGACTTCCTGGTCACCCGGACCGTCGAACTCGTCGTGCACACCGACGACCTCAACCGCGCGGCCGGCCTCGACATCACCTACGACCGGCAGGCACTCGCCGCCTGCACCCGGCTGCTGGCGGACGCGCTCGCGGACCGCGCACCGGGCGGATCGGTCGAGGTGCGGATCCCGCCCTTCGCCGTGGTCCAGTGCATCGGCGGTCCCAAGCACACCCGGGGCACCCCGCCCAACGTCGTGGAGACGGACCCGCTCACCTGGGTCCGGCTCGCCACCGGACGGACGGCATGGGCACGGGCGCTCGACGAGGCGCAGGTCAGTGCCAGTGGCGAACGGGCCGACCTCGCCGGCCTGCTGCCGCTCATGGGCTGAGCCGGCCGGGAACACGGAACCGGACCGGCGGGCCGGTCCGTCCAAGGGCCATGCACACCACACGCGCGACTCCCGGCCTGCTGACCCTTCTCGCCCTCACCGCCCTCACCGCCTGCGGCACCGACCCCGGCCCCGGAACGGGCCCCGGTGGCGGCGAGGGACACGACGCCGGCAGCGGCACCGTGCGGACCGAGCCGCCCGTCACCGGGGTGCGCTGGGTCGTGGAGTCGGTGACGGCCGCCGGCGGGAAGACCGAAGCCCTCCCGGGCAGGGCCCACTTCACGCTCGGCGAGGACGGCACCGTGGAGGGGAACCTCGGCTGCAACTCCTTCCACGGCCGGGCGGACGTCGACGGCCCCACGGTCACCTTCGGTCCGTTCGTCTCCACCCGGAAGCTCTGCCCCGGGCCCGAGAGTGAACTGGAGCGTGCGCTGACCGGGGTGCTGGAGGGAAGGACGACGTACACGGTGAAGGGCCGCGTCCTGTCCCTCACCGCGGCCGGCGGTGAGGGACCCGGACTCGAAGCGACGGCGGACCCGGAGAGCCCGCCGCCTGCCCCCGGCACCGGCACCGGCACCGGCACCGGCACCGGCACCGGCAGCGGTACCGGTACCGGCACCGGCAGCGGTACCGGCACCGGCTGACGGGCGGCGTCAGGCGCCGGACGGATACGGCAGCAGTCCCGCGTCCGTCCTCTCCCACGAGGCCCGCAGCGCGGCCAGCACCCCCGGCTCGGCGGCCGCCAGGTCGGCCTGTTCGCGCTGGTCCTCGGAGAGCCGGAACAGCTGGTCGGGCCCGCCCTTCCCCCGGTAGTACTTCCAGTCGCCCCGCCGCAGCGCCCGCTCCCCGCGCACCCGCCAGAACAGGTCGCGTTCCCTGGGCGCCTCGCCCCGCAGCAGGTATCCGGCGAGACTGGTCCCGTCGAGCGGGTAGGCGGGGTCCGGCCGCGCGCCGGCTATCTCCAGCAGGGTCGCGGTCCAGTCCGGCGAGAACACCGGGAGGCCGCTGACCTGGTTGCCGTCGATACGGGCGGGCCAGCGCAGCACCGAGGGGACCCGGATGCCGCCCTCCCGGAGCGAGCCCTTGTTCCCGGACAGCGGCCAGTTGTAGGAGAACCGCTCCCCGCCGTTGTCGCTGGCGAAGAAGACCAGGGTGTCCTTCTCCTGCCCGGACCGCTTCAGGGCCTTCAGCACCTCGCCGACCGAGCGGTCCAGGTCCTCCACCATCTGCGTGTACTTCTCGACCGAACCACCGTCCCCGTGCCACAGGGCGCGCCCGTCACCCGCCTTGATGCGCCGGACGATCTCGGCACTGGCCCCGGTGTCCCCGTCGGCGATCCACGGCCAGTGCGGGGTGGTGAAGTTCAGGTTGAGCAGCCAGGGCCTGTCGTGGCCGCGCTGGATGTACCGGCTCGCGCGCTCGGTCAGGATCCGGGTGTAGTAGCGGAGGTCCTTGTAGGTGGCGTCGCCTTCGTACAGGTCGTACTCGCCGCCCAGGCCCAGCTTGGAGTAGTACTCCAGGGCACCGCCGAAGTTGCCGAAGAACTCGTCCCAGCCGGACCTGGTCGGGCTGTAGTCCGGCAGGTAGCCGCAGTGCCACTTGCCGATCAGCGCGGTCGCGTAACCGGCCCCCTTCAGCAGGGAGGCCAGGGTCGGGTGGGTGGGTTCCAGTCCCGCGGACCGGTCCGCGATGGGCTCGGAGAGCCCGCCCTCGGTGCGCCCCGGGTATCGGCCGGTGTAGAGGCTGAAGCGGGTGGGGGAGCAGGTGGCGGAGCCCGAGTAGGCGTCGGTGAACCGCACGCCCTGCCGGGCCAGCGCGTCCAGGTGGGGGGTACGGATGTGGGGCGACCCGTACGAGGACAGATCGGCCCATCCGAGGTCGTCGCCCAGGATGAACAGGATGTTGGGTCTGCGTGCGTGCCTGCCCGGTGCCGCGCGGAACGGCCGCTCGGCGGACTCGGCCGCGGACGGGTCGCGGGGCGCCGCGGCGGCGGCCGGGACCCCGACGGCGGCGGTGGCGGCCGTGGCGCCGACGGCGGTGGTGAAGGCGCGCCGGGTCAGCGGCGCACCGGGCACCTTGTTGGCACTGGTGTTCGAATCGAAAGAAGGCATGGTCGTCTCCTGGGCGGGCCTCGGACGCGGACCGCGGGGGCGGGCGCGAGGCGGACGAAGGGGAAGGAGCCCGTCGCGGCAGGCCGTGCACGCCGGCGTACGCGGCCGTCAGCGGGCACGGGGAGGCGCGAAGGGGGCAAGGGCTCCGGACGGAAGGGGGCCCTTGGGCGGCGGAGCGGGAGGAACCCTTACGCGCCCCGGCGACGCGGAGTCAAGGCGTCGGAAGAGGCCGGAAGGCGCGGGAGTTCAGGCGCAGCGACAGATGGCGCTCGCCAGACGTCCCAGATCGACGTGGCGGCGCTCCACGAGCGTGACCGAGCGGTCACCGAGGGGCTGCATGACGCAGGAGCCTGCCAACGAGCCATGCGCCTGTCAACGCGGGTCTCGGAATCCGGACGGCGGGGACGCGGGGTCCACCGCCCGCCGGACGGTGCGGGAAGCCGCACCGCGGCCCCGTCGGGGGTCCCGTGGCGTCCGCTGCGCGGACGGGGAGTGTGAGGCTCGCCACGGAACGGCCGTTCGGCCACGGCCCGGGCCGGCCCGCTCCCCAGCTCACCGAGCGCCACGACCGGGCCCCCTCGCCACAAAGGCGCGGCAGGGGCGTCCGGCCGGAAAACGCCCGCGCGCCGGGCGTCCGGCGCCCTCCGGCCGTTCCGGGGCCCCGCCCGCACACCCGCCATGATCACTGTGGGTGACCGTTCGGGCTGTCCGTTACGCCGCGCGGTCCGGTGTCCGGGGTCTTCCGCACGGCCCCCGATCGGGTCCGGAGTGACCCTCACCCAATTCGGACCGGTGGTCGATCTCCCCTACACTCGGTGGCGTGCCTCGTGGTGATGGACGACTCAACCACGACCTGCTCCCCGGAGAGAAAGGCCCCCAGGACGCTTGCGGCGTCTTCGGTGTCTGGGCTCCGGGCGAAGAGGTCGCCAAGCTCACCTATTTCGGACTGTATGCCCTGCAGCACCGTGGACAGGAGTCCGCGGGCATCGCAGTGAGCAACGGGTCCCAGATCCTGGTCTTCAAGGACATGGGACTGGTCTCGCAGGTCTTCGACGAAACGTCTCTGGGATCCCTCCAGGGCCATATCGCGGTCGGTCATGCCCGCTACTCCACCACCGGTGCCTCGGTGTGGGAGAACGCGCAGCCGACGTTCCGTGCCACCGCGCACGGCTCGATCGCCCTGGGTCACAACGGCAACCTGGTCAACACGGCCCAGCTCGCCGAGATGGTCGCCGACCTTCCGCGCAAGGACGGCCGCGCCACCCAGGTCGCCGCGACCAACGACACCGACCTGGTGACCGCCCTGCTCGCCGGCCAGCGTGACGCCGACGACAAGCCGCTCACCGTCGAGGAAGCCGCCACCAAGGTGCTTCCCGGGGTCAAGGGCGCCTTCTCGCTGGTCTTCATGGACGAGCACACCCTCTACGCCGCCCGCGACCCGCAGGGCATCCGCCCGCTGGTCCTCGGCCGGCTGGAACGCGGCTGGGTGGTGGCCTCCGAGTCCGCCGCCCTCGACATCTGCGGCGCCAGCTTCGTCCGCGAGATCGAGCCCGGTGAGCTCGTCGCCATCGACGAGAACGGTCTGCGTACCTCGCGATTCGCGGAAGCGAAGCCCAAGGGCTGTGTCTTCGAGTACGTCTACCTGGCACGTCCCGACACCGACATCGCGGGACGCAACGTCTACCTCTCCCGGGTCGAGATGGGCCGCAGGCTGGCGGCGGAAGCCCCCGCCGACGCCGACCTGGTCATAGCGACCCCCGAATCGGGCACCCCCGCGGCCATCGGCTACGCCGAGGCGAGCGGTATCCCCTTCGGGGCGGGGCTGGTCAAGAACGCGTACGTCGGCCGGACCTTCATCCAGCCGTCCCAGACCATCCGCCAGCTGGGCATCCGCCTCAAGCTGAACCCGCTCAAGGAAGTCATCAAGGGCAAGCGCCTGGTGGTCGTCGACGACTCGATCGTCCGCGGCAACACCCAGCGCGCCCTGGTCCGGATGCTCCGGGAGGCGGGCGCGGCGGAGATCCACATCCGGATCTCGTCCCCGCCGGTGAAGTGGCCCTGCTTCTTCGGCATCGACTTCGCGACCCGTGCCGAGCTGATCGCCAACGGCATGTCCGTCGAGGAGATCGGCACCTCCATGGGCGCCGACTCGCTCGCGTACATCTCGATCGACTCCATGATCGAGGCGACGACGATCGACAAGCCGAACCTGTGCCGCGCCTGCTTCGACGGCGAATACCCGATGGAGCTCCCGGACCCGGAGCTGCTCGGCAAGCAGCTGCTGGAGACCGAGCTGGCGGCCGGCCCCGCCGCGACCGCGGCGGCCGACGCGCTGCGCCGTCCGTGACCCGGACCGGCCGGCGCCCTCCCCACCAGCCCCGTATTCCGACACGAAAGATCCCGGGCAATGTCTGAGACAACAGGTGCTTCCTATGCGGCGGCGGGCGTCGACATCGAAGCAGGTGACCGCGCCGTCGAGCTGATGAAGGAGTGGGTGAAGAAGACGCAGCGCCCCGAGGTCGCGGGCCTCGGCGGCCTGGGCGGCTTCGCCGGCCTCTTCGACGCCTCGGCCCTCAAGCGCTACGAGCGCCCGCTGCTCGCCTCCGCCACGGACGGCGTCGGCACCAAGGTCGACCTGGCGCGCCGGATGGGCGTCTACGACACCATCGGCCACGACCTGGTGGGCATGGTCGTGGACGACCTCGTCGTCTGCGGCGCCGAGCCGCTCTTCATGACCGACTACATCTGCGTCGGCAAGGTGCACCCCGAGCGGGTCGCGGCCATCGTCAAGGGCATCGCCGAGGGCTGCGTCCTGGCGGGCTGCGCCCTCGTCGGCGGCGAGACCGCCGAGCACCCCGGCCTGCTGGGCCCCGACGACTTCGACGTGGCCGGCGCCGGTACGGGTGTGGTCGAGGCCGACCGGCTGCTCGGCCCGGACCGTATCCGCAAGGGTGACGTGGTGATCGCCATGGCGTCGTCCGGGCTTCACTCGAACGGGTACTCGCTGGTGCGGCACGTGGTCTTCGACCGGGCCGGCTGGTCCCTGGACCGGCAGGTCGAGGAGTTCGGCAGGACGCTGGGGGAGGAGCTCCTGGAGCCCACCCGGATCTACTCCCTGGACTGCCTCGCGCTGACCCGTACGACCGAGGTGCACGGCTTCAGCCACGTCACCGGCGGCGGCCTCGCCAGCAACCTGGCCCGCGTCGTGCCGGACGCCCTGCACGCCACGGTCGACCGGTCCACCTGGACGCCCGGGGCGGTCTTCGAGCTGGTCGGCAGGACCGGGCAGGTCGAGCAGCTGGAACTGGAGAAGACGCTCAACATGGGTGTCGGGATGATCGCGATCGTCCCGGCCGACTCGGTGGACGCGGCGCTCACCACGCTGGCGGACCGGGGCGTGGAGGCGTGGGTCGCGGGCGAGATCACCGAGCGCGGTGACCACACCACCGGCGCGGCGCTGACCGGAAGCTACGCACGCTAGCGGGACGACGGTCCGGCACCGGGCCCGGTACCCCACCGGGCCCGGTACCGCCCCGCCCGGGCGGACAAGACCCGGGCGGCACGGAACCCGGAGATCCGGACAGCACAGAACCCGGTCCGGGCGGGCCCGGACCGGGTTGATGTGTCAGCGCGAGGTCAAGCGCCGCGACGCTGTGACGACGGACCGGACTGTTCGTCCTCGTCCGCGTCGTCGTTGTACAGATCCGCGTACCGTGCGTACGGGTCTTCCTCGTCGTCATCCTCGAACGGCTTGGCGTTCGGTGGTTGACTCGAAGTCGATGCGCCCAGCTCATGAGCCAGACGCGACAGGTCAGTCCCGCCGGTGCTGTACTTCAGCTGGCGGGCGACCTTTGCCTGCTTGGCCTTTGCCCGGCCGCGCCCCATGGCTCGACCCCCTCGGTGACGGGGCTCGACGGCCCCAGAGTCTTGACACGCGTTCATATTTCAGGACGGACTCTCGGCTGAGAGACCGTGCCTATGACTTCAACGGTACCTGCTCCGTCGGCCATACGGTACGCCGCCCGCGGTGCGCGCCTGTTCACGGGATCGCCGAGAAGCATGTCCTCGCTGGTCAAGGCCGATTTTAACCTCTTGCGGACGGCCGGTCCGCCGACCGGAGTGAGTCTTGTCTCCCCGGGGCGCCCCCTGACGGCCCGCCGGACCCGCCGTGGGTCCGGGCCGTCACGGGAGCGCCCCGGGCCGCCGGTCAGCCCCGGCGGGCGTCCGCCATGCGCTGTTCGGCGATCCGGTCGGCCGCCGCGGCCGGCGGGATCCCATCACTCTTCGCACGTGCGAAGATGGCCAGCGTGGTGTCGAAGATCCGCGCCGCCTTCGCCTTGCACCGGTCGAAGTCGAAACCGTGCAGCTCGTCCGCGACCTGGATCACGCCGCCCGCGTTCACCACGTAGTCGGGTGCGTACAGGATCGACCGGTCGGCCAGGTCCTTCTCCACCCCCGGGTGCGCGAGCTGGTTGTTGGCGGCGCCGCACACCACCCGCGCGGTGAGCACCGGCACGGTCGTGTCGTCGAGGGCGCCGCCGAGCGCGCACGGGGCGTAGATGTCGAGCCCTTCGGTGCGGATCAGGGCGTCCGTGTCGGCGGCGACCGAGACCTCGGGGTGCAGGTCGGTCACGCGGCGTACGGACTCCTCGCGGACATCGGTGACGACGACCTCGGCCCCGTCGTCGAGCAGGTGCCGGACGAGGTGGTGGCCGACCTTGCCGACGCCGGCGACACCGACCTTGCGCCCCCGCAGGGTCGGGTCGCCCCACAGGTGCTGGGCGCTGGCCCGCATGCCCTGGAAGACGCCGAACGCCGTCAGCACCGAGGAGTCGCCCGCGCCGCCGTTCTCCGGGGAGCGCCCGGTGGTCCAGCGGCACTCGCGGGCGACGACGTCCATGTCGGCGACGTAGGTGCCGACGTCGCAGGCCGTCACGTACCGTCCGCCGAGCGAGGCCACGAACCGGCCGTAGGCCAGGAGCAGTTCGTCGGTCTTGATTCGGTCGGGGTCTCCGATGATGACGGCCTTGCCGCCCCCGTGGCCGAGGCCGGCCAGGGCGTTCTTGTACGACATGCCGCGCGAGAGCCTCAGCGCGTCGGCGACCGCCTCCTGCTCGGAGGCGTACGGGTAGAAGCGGGTGCCGCCGAGGGCCGGGCCCAGGGCGGTGGAGTGGAGGGCGATGACGGCCTTGAGGCCGCTGGCAGGGTCCTGGCAGATCACGACTTGCTCGTGGCCCCCCTGATCCGAGTGGAACAGGGTGTGCAGGACGCCGTTGGTCACATCGGTCACTGTGGTGACTCCCAAGAACGAAGCGGCGGAGGCCCTCCTGAAGGTGGGGAGGACCCCGGGCCGACCGGCACGGCCGGCCCGGCTGGGCAAGAGCGTAAGTCCTCGGGACACGCGGAATCCGGCGGGTGCCGGGGATCACCCCCTGGCGGAGTACCGGCGTGACACGATCTGCTGCATGTCGGTGGTGTCTTCGGTGCTCGTTCCCTACACGTCCTACCTGCGGGTGTATGAGCCGCTCGCCGCCTTCCCGGAGCCCGAGCGGAGCCACTGGGCGCGCTACGCCACGCGCCCGTCGCTTCCCACGGCGCAGGACGAACTGCGGCGCTCGCTGGCGGACTTGGTCCCCACCCCGCCGGTCCCGGTGCCGGTGCACGAGAGCGGGGACGCCTTCGTGGCCGAGGTCGACGGGGTGGTGTGCGTCTGTCCGTGGCGGACCCGGATGCGCGGGTGGCTCGCGCTGGAGGAACTCGATGGTCTGTTTCCGGCCAAAGTGCTGGACGCCGTCCTGCCTCCGGTGGTGCGGGCCCAGGCGGCCGCCGATCACGAGCGGTGGGCCATGCGGAATCCGGACGCCCGTCCCTGGATCCGGACCACGGTGTGGCATGTACCGGTGCGCTGGTTCGTCCTCTTCGACGACGAGGAGCGCGAGTACGCGGCGGCCGGGGACGGCGGCCGCCCCGTCCTCCGGTACCGGACCCCGATGGCGCAGGCGAGGCGCCGGCTCGCGCGGGCGCTGCGGACCCTGCGGGAGACGGTCGACGAAGGACCGCTGACCGAGGGGCTGGTGGATGTCGGCCGCTGGCTGGAGGAGTTCCACCCGCGGGCCCTGGTCGAGCTGGACTACGGCGGGCTGGTGCACGCCCTGAGCGACGGGGAACTGGCCTCGGACCGCTCGGCCGCCGACGTGGCCGAGGGCATCGCGGCCCTGCGGGAGGGCGATTCGGAGACCGCGGGCGCCGCGTACGGCCGGCTCGTCGAACGGTGGCGCGCCGTACGGGACAGACGGTCCGCCAACTGACGGCGGGCACCGCCCGCTCCGGAAAAGCCGCGGAAGTGACAATAAGCACCGCATAGAGCTGTGATCGGGAGGGAAGAGACAACCCATGAGGTGTCCGGCATCAAGGACACGGTGAGGCTCCGGAGGGACCGGAGCGGAGCGGTGGAGGTGAACGGAGATGCCATGACGGGAACTGACAAGCCGTGAACCTGAGTCCTGAGTGACGCGTGTGATCTGTGGGGCGTCAGATCGAGGACTCGACCCAGGACCTACGTCCCGAACCGGGCCTTTGCCTCAAGCGTGATGGATAGCACTAACGGGGCCCTTGCGCCGTTCCCTACTCCTCATGCCAAAATAGGACAAGGAGTCCGGGGAGGACTCTGTCCGCCCAACTTTGGGCGGAAAGCTCTGCATTGCTCGCTATGGGGGGTCTGACGACTTCTGGCGACTCCTGTTCACCCCTGTGACTGATCGTCACGGGGGTGTGACTGTCCGCTATGGCACGGTCCATCGGCATCCGTCGCTGATGAACACCTGGGAGGGCAATTCCATCGGTTTGGCCGACGCGGCTGGACGGATGGTGTAGTTGTAGTGCCGAGGACAAGCCGTTCGTCCTATAACCGACTCGGCCCGCGTCCGCCATATCGGGCAACGCGGGTCAAGGTGCAGAATTTAGAGGAATGAACCGAGAAGGTTCGGTTCTCCCGAGGAGGCCGCTCATGACCGCTCGCACCCCTGATGCCGAGCCGCTGCTGACCCCGGCTGAGGTCGCCACGATGTTCCGCGTGGACCCGAAGACGGTCACCCGTTGGGCGAAGGCTGGCAAGCTCACGTCCATCCGCACGCTCGGTGGACACCGCCGTTACCGCGAGGCAGAGGTCCGCGCACTGCTTGCGGGTATCCCGCAGCAGCGCAGCGAGGCCTGACACACCCCTGTCGCCGCTGACCACAGCCGTTTCCGGGCTGCCGAAGGGTCCCCCAACCCGCCGGCGCCCCCACACAGCTCCATCCGACGGGCGCCTGCCCCAACGGGCGTCACACCTGTGGGATCACAGGACACGTCGTTCGATCGCGCTGGACTCCGCCGGGTCCAGCGCGATCTTTTTTGTGTCCGCGCTCCCCGGGCGCCGGGCCCGCGCCGTCCGCCGTGCCGCTCCGCGTGCGCCCCTGCGCCGTGGTGGCCGGAAGTGGAACAAGGCCGACGGGTCGGTTTTCCCCGGGCCCGGGGTGCGGGGCGGGGCCCGCCCGGGACCGTTCGCGGGGGCGTGGGCCGGCTAGGGCCGAACGGCCCGGGGTGTGTGTGGAGGGAGAGTGCAATTGCACATATTAAATTCGCCAGTTGTAGGAAGTGCGTAAAGTCCGCGGTGTCCAAAACTGTTTCCGTGACACCCGTCACACCGATGCGCTCTTGTCCAACTCCGGGACTGCCACTATTGATCCATGGGCGCCGCGGCTGCCGGTCGTGTCGTACGGGGGCTTCGGTCACCGTGCGCGGGGGCCTCCGGCCCCTCCCGCGCGCCGCACGGGAGGGCGCGGACCCTCTGGTGCCGCCCTCCGGTCAGGCCGGCTCCCCGGAGGTGTCCCGGTGGCCCTCTGCGGGGCGTACGGCACCCGCGGGGTGAGGTGGGAGGGGTGCGGCGCCGTGCGGCGCCTGCGGGGCCCGTGACGCCTCCGGGGCCTGGGGGATCCGTGAGGCATCCGCGGCCCGTGGAGTCTGCGGAGCCTGCGGGGTCGTCACCGGCTCCTGGGCGAGCCGCAGGAGGCGGTAGCAGATCGGGCAGTGGCGGGTCAGATGGCGGTAGCCGGTAGCGGCCGCCAGGTGGGCGCGCAGCAGTGCGCGGGTCTCGTGCCGTGCCGTGGACGTGGCCATGCGAGGTGACCTCCCGGAATGCCGGGCCGCCCCCCGCCGAGGGAAACAGGGGCGGCCTCCGTCCTACGGAGTTACCCGGGCCGGGCGGAGTCGTCAAGACGCGCGAAGGCCCGGATCCAGGGGATCCGGGCCTTCGACTACTGCGGTCCTGACGGGATTTGAACCCGCGGCCTCCACCTTGACAGGGTGGCGAGCACTCCAAACTGCTCCACAGGACCAGGTTTCGCTGCCTTCCTCGCGTCCGGCTGCGAAGACAGACTGTACAGGAGGGCCCGGGTCCAGGTCTAACTCACCCTGTGTGCCGGGCCGGTCACGGCCCCGTGAGGGGTCCTCAGGGGGCCGCGGCGTCGATCGCCTTGACGATCCGCTTGTCGGAGACCGGCTGGGCGGTGCCCAGGGCATGGGCGAAGTAGCTCACCCGGAGCTCCTCGATCATCCAGCGGATGTCCAGGACCTCCTGCGGCACGGGACGCCCCTTCGGCAGCTGCTCCAGCAGCCAGGCGTACTCGTCCTGCATCTCGTGGACCTTCTCCATGCGTGTGGTGTCGCGCTGGACGTTCGTCGGCATCTGCTGGAGCCGGCGGTCCTCGGCGACCAGGTAGCGCATCAGGTCCGGCAGCCTGCGCAGCCCGGTCGCGGTGACGAACCCGGGCGGCACGAGGCGGGCGAGGTGGTCCCGTACGTCCATGACGTTGTTGATCAGGACCGGGCTGCCGGTGGTCTTCAGCCGGCGCTCGCACGCCTGCCAGGCCGCCAGGATCTGCTGCACCTGGCCCACCGTGCGCACCGTCAGCTCCACGAGGTCGGCGCGCACCTTGTCGTACAGCGCCCGGAACGACGCCTCGTCCCAGGCCGGGCCGCCGTGCGCCGCGATCAGCCGGTCGGCCGCCGCCGTCGCGCAGTCGTCGAACAGCGCCTGGACGGAGCCGTGCGGATTGCGGGACAGGGCCAGCTTCTGCTGGTTGGTCAGCTTGTCCGAGGCGAACTTGGCGGGGTTCACCGGGACGTTCAGCATGATCAGCTTCCGGGTGCCCCGCCACATCGCCTGCTGCTGCTCGGCCTCGGTGTCGAAGAGGCGCACGGCGACGGTGTCACCCTGGTCGACCAGGGCCGGGTAGGCCTTGACCGGCTGGCCCGCCCGCCGCGTCTCGAAGACCCGGTCCAGGGTGCCGATCGTCCAGTCGGTGAGGCCCGACCGCTCGACGGACTCGCCCGACGGTCCCGCGGTGGCCGCGGCGGCCTTGGAGAGCGCCTGGCGGGCCTTGGGGCGCAGCCGGAGCTTCAGCGCCTCCAGGTCCTTGTCCTCGGCGACCTTGCGGCGCCGCTCGTCGACGATCCGGAACGTGATCTTCAGATGGTCCGGTACGCGGGAGAGGTCGAAGTCGTCGGCGGACACCGGGACCCCGACCATCCGCTGGAGCTCACGGGCGAGCGTGGCGGGCAGCGGCTCCTGCAGCGGAACGGCGCGGTCCAGGAACTTCGTCGCGTAGTTCGGCGCGGGGACGTAGTGCCGGCGGACCGGCTTGGGCAGCGAGCGGATCAGCTCGGTGACGACCTCCTCGCGCAGCCCCGGGATCTGCCAGTCGAAGCCCTCGGAGGTGACCTGGTTGAGGACCTGGAGCGGGATGTGGACGGTCACACCGTCCGCGTCGGCACCGGGCTCGAACTGGTACGTCACCCGGAACTTCAGCCTGCCCTGCCGCCAGGAGTCCGGGTAGTCGTCCTTGGTGACGGCCGAGGCCTTCTCGTTGATGAGCATGGAGCGCTCGAAGTCGAGGGCGTCCGGCTCCTCACGGCGCTTGTGCTTCCACCAGGAGTCGAAGTGGGCGCCGGAGACGACGTGCTCCGGGATCCGGCTGTCGTAGAAGTCGAAGAGCGTCTCGTCGTCCACGAGGATGTCGCGGCGCCGGGCGCGGTGCTCCAGCTCCTCGACCTCGCCGAGCAGTTTGCGGTTGTCGTGGAAGAACTGGTGGTGGGTGCGCCAGTCCCCCTCGACCAGGGCGTTGCGGATGAACAGGTCGCGGGAGGTCTCCTGGTCGATCCGGCCGAAATTGATCTTGCGCTGGGCGACGATCGGCACCCCGTAGAGCGTGACCCGCTCGTACGCCATGACCGCGGCCTGGTCCTTCTCCCAGTGCGGCTCGCTGTAGGTGCGCTTCAGCAGGTGCTGGGCGAGCGGCTCGATCCACTCGGGTTCGACCTTCGCGTTGACCCGGGCCCAGAGCCGCGAGGTCTCGACCAGCTCCGCCGACATCACGAAACGCGGCTGCTTCTTGAACAGCGCGGAGCCGGGGAAGATCGCGAACTTGGCGTTGCGGGCGCCCAGGTACTCGTTCTTCTCGGTGTCCTTCAGCCCGATGTGCGACAGCAGCCCGGCCAGCAGGGAGGTGTGCACCGACTGCTCCGGCGCGTCCTCCTCGTTCAGCTGGATGCCCATCTGCCGGGCCACCGAACGCAGCTGCGCGTAGATGTCCTGCCACTCGCGGATCCGCAGGAAGTTCAGGTACTCCTGCTTGCACATCCGGCGGAAGCTGGAGGAACCGCGCTCCTTCTGCTGCTCACGGATGTAGCGCCACAGGTTCAGGAACGCCAGGAAGTCGGACGTCTCGTCCTTGAAGCGGGCGTGGTGCTGGTCGGCCTGGGTCTGCTTGTCGGCGGGCCGTTCGCGCGGGTCCTGGATGGAGAGCGCCGCGGCGATCACCATCACCTCGCGGACGCAGCCGTTGCGGTCCGCCTCCACCACCATGCGGGCGAGGCGCGGGTCCACCGGGAGCTGGGAGAGCTTGCGGCCCAGCGGGGTGAGGCGCTGTGCCCGCCTGCCCTCCTGGGGGGACTTCTCCGCCTGGTCCAGCGCGCCCAGTTCCTGGAGCAGCTGGATGCCGTCGCGGATGTTGCGGTGGTCCGGCGGATCGATGAAGGGGAACTTCTCGATGTCGCCGAGGCCCGCCGCGGTCATCTGCAGGATGACGGAGGCCAGGTTCGTCCGCAGGATCTCCGGGTCGGTGAACTCCGGGCGGGCCAGGAAGTCGTCCTCGGAGTACAGCCGGACGCAGATTCCGTCCGAGGTACGGCCGCAGCGGCCCTTGCGCTGGTTGGCGCTGGCCTGGGAGACCGGCTCGATCGGCAGCCGCTGGACCTTGGTGCGGTGGCTGTAGCGGGAGATGCGCGCGGTACCCGGGTCGATGACGTACTTGATGCCGGGGACGGTCAGCGAGGTCTCGGCGACATTGGTCGCCAGAACGATCCTGCGCCCGGTGTGGCGCTGGAACACCCGGTGCTGCTCGGCGTGCGAGAGGCGCGCGTACAGCGGGAGGACCTCGGTGTGCTTGAGGCTGCGCTTGTTCAGCGCGTCCGCCGTGTCGCGGATCTCCCGCTCGCCGGAGAGGAAGACCAGGACGTCCCCCGGGGCCTCGCGGCCGAGTTCGTCCACGGCGTCGCAGATCGCGGTGATCTGGTCGCGGTCGGAGTCCTGGCCGTCCTCCTCCAGGAGGGGGCGGTAGCGCACCTCGACCGGGTACGTGCGCCCGCTGACCTCCACGATCGGGGCGTCGCCGAAGTGCCGGGCGAAGCGCTCCGGGTCGATGGTCGCCGAGGTGACGACGACCTTCAGATCGGGGCGCTTCGGCAGCAGCCGGGCCAGGTAGCCCAGCAGGAAGTCGATGTTCAGCGACCGCTCGTGGGCCTCGTCGATGATGATCGTGTCGTAGGCGAGCAGCTCGCGGTCCGTCTGGATCTCGGCGAGCAGGATGCCGTCCGTCATCAGCTTCACGAACGTCGCGTCGGGGTTCACCTGGTCGGTGAAGCGCACCTTCCAGCCGACGGCCTCGCCGAGCGGGGTCCTCAGCTCGTCCGCGACGCGTTCGGCGACCGTACGGGCCGCGATCCGGCGCGGCTGGGTGTGCCCGATCATGCCCCGGACCCCGCGCCCGAGCTCCATGCAGATCTTGGGGATCTGCGTGGTCTTCCCGGACCCGGTCTCACCGGCGACGATCACCACCTGGTGGTCGCGTATCGCCTGGAGGATCTCGTCCTTCTTCTGGCTGACCGGGAGCTGTTCGGGATACGACAGGGCGGGCACGCGCGCGGCACGCTCCGCGAGCCGCGCGGCTGCCGTGGCGGCCTCGGCGGAGATCTCCTCCAGC
The DNA here is from genome assembly GCF_008704555.1 of Streptomyces nitrosporeus. Lineage (NCBI taxonomy): Bacteria > Bacillati > Actinomycetota > Actinomycetes > Kitasatosporales > Streptomycetaceae > Streptomyces > Streptomyces nitrosporeus. The sequence goes on along the minus strand of NZ_CP023702.1, from coordinate 3,613,220 downwards.
ACGGACCGGCGGGCCTCGGGCTTGCGGATGCGGCGGGCACCCTCGAGCCGGCGGCCGAGCCGGTGCGCGTCGCGGAGCGAGAGCTGCCCGAGCTGTGACTGGAGATCGGCGAAGGAAGTAGACATACGGACCCCAGGATCTCACCCGGGTACGAGGAGTGGCGAACCCATTTCACGCGGGCTCCGTCACGCGGCCCGCCCGCCCGCCGCGCGTCACACGACCGGAGGAACCGGGAACGGCACGGCTCCGGTGACCGGAACGCGCCCCTCCGGCCACCGGAGGGGCCCGCGAGACCACAGCACGTACCATTTCGGGCAACTGATCACCCGAGCCAGGGAGGGCGGCCCGTGTCCCGTGCGCGGTGGTGCTGCCTGCTGGCCGTTCTCGCGGTCGTCCTGGGACTGCCGACGGTGATCACGGGCGGCGCGCAGACGCGGGGAGCGGCGGCCGTGCAGGCCCTGGGCCCGGCCCTCGCCGCGGGCGCCGGACCGGTCTCCCGCCAGGCCCCCGCTCCTCGGACGGCGGCCGGCGCACCCGTGTCCGGGGCCGCCGTGTCCTGGGCCGCCGGGCCCGTGGTGGCGGCACCCCACGACACGGGCGCACCCGGCTGCGGGCGGGACCGGGACCGGACCGGAGCCGACCCCGCGCTGCCCGCGCGGAACCGCCCGCCGCACGACCAGGGGCCCGGCTGGCTCGCGCCGGTCCCGGTCGTGGCCGCCGGCCGCGGACCCGCGCCGGTGCCGGCTCCCGTCGTCCGGCCCGGAAGCCGCAACGCCGCGCCCACACCCGTCGAGCTCTCCGTGCTGAGGGTGTAGGGCCTGTCCGCCCCGAGCCGCCCCCGCAGATCCCGGGCGGCTCCGCGCCCCCGCCCCGCTCTCCCCCTCCCTTCCTCCCCGGCCGTCCCACGGCGGCCCCGGGGACCCGTACCAGCACGGAGACACGCATGCCCACGCCCACCCGATCCCCGTACCGGAAGCCGGTCGCCTTCGGCGCCGTCGTCGCCCTCGCCGCCGGGCTGCTCGGCTTCGTCTCCTACCGGGCCACCGCCCCCGACGGCTCCCCCTCCGACGCCCCGGCCGTCAGCGCGGCCACCGGACAGGACCCCGGCGCCTACCCCGGACTCGCGGAGCTCGCCCGCCGCGACGCGGGGGACGGGCTGGCCCTGGGCCGCCCGGACGCCCCCGTCGTCCTCATCGAGTACGCCGACTTCAAGTGCGGCTACTGCGGCAAGTTCGCCCGCGACACCGAACCCGGTCTGATCGAGAAGTACGTCGACGCGGGCACCCTGCGCATCGAGTGGCGCAACTTCCCGATCTTCGGCGAGGAGTCCGAGGCCGCCGCCCGCGCCTCCTGGGCCGCCGGACAGCAGGACCGCTTCTGGGCCTTCCACCGCGCCGCCTACGCCGAGGACGCCAAGGAGAAGGGCTTCGGGGAGGACCGGCTCAGGGAGCTCGCCCGGCAGGCCGGGGTGAAGGACCTCGACCGCTTCACCCGTGACGCCGGGAGCGAGGCCGCCGGCGAAGCGGTCGCCGCCGACCAGGAGGAGGCCTACTCGATCGGAGCCACCTCCACCCCCTCCTTCCTCATCAACGGGCGCCCCGTCGCCGGTGCCCAGCCCGCGGCCGTCTTCACCCGGGCCATCGAGGCCGCGGCGGCCGAGGCCGCAGGTGTGGGAAGCGCGGGCGAGGACGCCGGGGAGCGGGCCGAATGACCTCCCAGATCGGCTACTTCGCCGCCTTCCTCGGCGGCCTGCTCGCCCTGGTCAGCCCGTGCAGCGCCCTGCTGCTCCCGGCCTTCTTCGCCTACTCGCTGGACACCGCCTCCCGGCTGCTGGCCCGCACGGGCATCTTCTACGCCGGGCTGGCCACCACGCTCGTCCCGCTGGGCGCGGCCGGTTCGTACGCCGGACGGCTGTTCTACGGGCACCGCGACGCGCTGGTCCTCGGCGCGGGATGGCTGATCATCGCCCTCGGCGCCGCCCAGATCGCCGGCCTGGGCTTCGCGTCCCGCCGGATCGCCGGGATCAGCGGCCGCATCCGCCCGACCACCGCGTTCTCCGTCTACGCCCTGGGCGCGGTCTACGGGCTCGCCGGCTTCTGCGCGGGCCCGATCCTCGGCAGTGTCCTGACCGTCGCGGCCGTCAGCGGCAGCCCCGCCTACGGCGGACTGCTGCTCGCCGTCTACGCCCTGGGCATGGCCGTCCCGCTCTTCGTCCTGGCCCTGCTCTGGGAACGCTTCGACCTCGGCCGCCGTGCCTGGCTGCGCGGCCGGACCCTCAAGGCGGGCCGGTTCCGGCTGCACACCAACTCGCTGCTGTCCGGGCTGTTCTTCATCGCGCTCGGGACGCTCTTCCTCGTGTACGACGGCACGACCGCGCTGCCCGGACTCCTGGGCGTGGACCAGTCGTTCGCCGTCGAGCAGTGGGGCCGCGACCTCGGGGAGCGGGTGCCGGACGCGACCGCGCTGGTGGCCGTGGCGGTGGCGGGGGCACTGGTCACCGGGGTGCGCGTGTGGCGGCGGCGCGCCGGGCGGAAGCCGGAGGAGGCGGCCTGACACGGCGAAGGCCCCGTCCACCGGACGGGGCCTTCGGGTGGTGGCTGGGGCCGGGATCGAACCGGCGACCTATCGCTTTTCAGGCGATCGCTCGTACCAACTGAGCTACCCAGCCACGCAGCCGCTGGGGCTGCAAGCGGTCCTGACGGGATTTGAACCCGCGGCCTCCACCTTGACAGGGTGGCGAGCACTCCAAACTGCTCCACAGGACCAAGCTATGTGCGAGAACAAGTCTCGCACACGGTAAAGCGTGCCCCCAACGGGATTCGAACCCGTGCTACCGCCTTGAAAGGGCGGCGTCCTGGGCCACTAGACGATGAGGGCTAAGGGCCCACCTGCGCGCTTCCCAGCGCGTCGGGGACGTCAGAAGCATATGGGATGCGGTGAGCTATCGCCAAAACGGTTTACGGGGACGGCGTGGGGGGAGGCGAGGACGCCGGTTCTTTGTCCGGATCATCGCCTTTTTCTTCGGTTTTCTCCTTGGGTTTTCCCTCCGGGCCCCCCTCGGGCTCCTCCAGGTTCTCCTCCGGGAGGTGGCGGCTGACCTCGGCCGTCGTCAGACCGAGCCCGCCCAGGGTGATCTCGTCCCAGGCCTGCAGGTGCCGGGTGGTGCGGTCCAGGTAGAGCACCGAGGCGTGCACCTTCTCCGGCTTCTCGTTCTGCACGGCGCGCAGCCCGCCGCCGCCGGTGGAGCCCTCGACCTTCAGCCGGGTGCCCAGCGGCAGCAGTTCGTTCACCCGGTGGTGGACGTGCCCGGCCAGCACCAGGGGAACCGTTCCGTCGGTCTCCCGCGCCGCGTTCGGGTCGTGGGCCACCGCGATGTCCACGGGGGTGCCCGCGCGCCGCTGGTCGCGCAGCGCGGAGGCCAGCCGCATGCCCGCCAGCCGCTCGGACGCCTTGCCGCCGGTGGGACGCGAGCGGTCCGGGGTGAACTGCGGGTCCCCGGTGCCGGCCACCCGCAGCCCGGCGACGTCCACGGCCCCGCCCTCGTCCAGCACGTGCACGTTCCTCAGCTTCGCCAGATATGCCTGGGTGACCGCGGAGTCGTGGTTGCCGCGTACCCACACATAGGGGGCGCCGAGGTCGGCGGCCGGGTCCAGGAAGCCGTTCTCGGCGGCCGTGCCGTGGTCCATGGTGTCGCCGGAGTCGATGATCACGTCGATCCCGTACTGCTCCACCAGCGAGGCGATGATGTGCCAGGCGGCCGGGTTGAGGTGGATGTCGGAGACGTGCAGGGCCCGGATGGTCGCCGGGTCGGGCCGGTAGACGGGGAGCGTCGAGGTGGCGTCGTACAGCTTGGTCACGTTGGTGACGAGGCGGGCGAGCTCCTGCTGGTAGACGTCGAAGTCCGTGACGATGGAACGGGCGTCACCGACGACGGAGGGGGCGCTGGAGAGCAGCCCGGAGAATTTCGGCTCCAGCACGGACTTGGGGTTCCAGGTGGCGTACGCGCTGACCCCGGAGGCGGCCAGCAGGGCCAGGGCGAGCCCGCCGGCGGCCAGGGCGCGGCGGGGGCGGCGGTAGACCACGAGGCCGAGCGCGGTGGCACCGGTGACGACGGCCACACAGGAGCGGAGGGCCAGCTCGCGGGCGCCGGCGGCGACGTCACCGGTCACCTCGTCCTGGAGCCCGGAGAGGCGCTCGGGGTGCTTGACCAGCGCCTGGGAGCGTTCCGGGTCCAGTTGGTCGACGTCCACGTCGAGCCGCACCGGGGCGATGTGCGAGTCCAGCCGCAGGGCGCCCAGCGGAGAGACGTTGATCTTGGTACCGCCGCTCACCGAGGGGCGCAGGGTCATGGTCGTGTCCATCGGGCCCACCGGCGCGCGCACACTGCCCACGACCAGCAGGCCGAGCCAGGCCCCCGCCACCACGACCAGCAGCAGCACCGGCACGCGGACCCAGGGCCGTGAGGCGGTGGCGCGGAGCGGGCCCGTGGGGCCCGCGGGGCGGGGGCGGCGCCGGAGGCGGGACGCCGCGGCACGGAACGGGACTCGGACCATTGGGCGCGTATGCCCCGTACGCCGGCCGGACATGCGAGCGGGCGCAGCCGCGTCGGCCGGGCGGGGGAGGACCGGCCTGCGCCGGGCCGTCCCCACCGGGCCGCGCGCCTCAGGCCGTCCCCGCCCGGCCGCCCACGTCAGGCCGTCCCCGCCGGACCGCCCCCGCCGGGCCGGGCGTACGTGACAATGGCGGGGTGCTGGAGATGACGCGCGAGGAGTTCGAAGAGCTGGTGAGCCTGGCTCTTGACCGGGTCCCGCCGGAGCTGATGCGGCTGATGGACAACGTCGCGGTGTTCGTGGAGGAGGAACCGCAGGACCCGGAGGACCGCGACCTGCTCGGCCTCTACGAAGGAACCCCGCTCACCGAGCGGGGTGAGTGGTACGCGGGCGTGCTGCCCGACCGGATCACCGTCTACCGGGGCCCGACCCTGCGGATGTGCAAGACCCGTGAGGACGTCGTCGCCGAGACGGAGATCACGGTGGTCCACGAGATCGCCCACCACTTCGGCATCGACGACGAGCGGCTGCACGAACTGGGCTACGGGTGAGCGCGAGGCGCCCCCCGCCCGGTGAAGGGCCCGCCGACGGCCTCTTCGTGCCCGCGCGGCGCCCCGGGGCCGCCGGAGCCGGCCGATGGCGGGTGCTCGGGGCCGTCGCGGCGGGCGGCGCGCTGGGTGCCACGGCCCGGTACGCGATCACGCTCGCCTGGCCGGCCGGAGAGGGCGGCTTCCCCTGGGCGGTGCTCGCGGTCAACGCCCTGGGGTGCGCCCTGATCGGGGTGCTGATGGTGCTCGTCGCCGAGCGGGAGGCCGTGACGCATCCGCTGGCGAGTCCGTTCCTGGGGGTCGGGGTGCTCGGCGGGTTCACCACGTTCTCGACGTACGCCGCCGGCGTGTCGGAGCTGCTGGCCCGTCAGGAGGCGGTGACGGCCATGGCGTACGCGGCGGTCACGGCCGTGGCGGCGCTCGGCGCGGTGGGAGGAGCGGCCGCGGGGACGCGGGCCCTGGTGGACGGGCACCGGCGGGCCCGGGGGCGCGAAGGAGCGCCGGGGGCGTGAACTGGTTGCTGGTGATGGTCGGAGGCGCCGTCGGCGCGCCCTTGCGTTACCTGACGGACCGGGCGGTGCAGGCGCGGCACGGTGCCGGGCTGCCGTACGTGTTCCCGTGGGGCACCTTCACGGTGAACGCCGTCGGCAGCCTGCTCCTGGGCGTGCTGACCGGGGCCGCGGTCTCCGGTCCCGCGTACGCCCTGCTGGGCACGGGGCTGTGCGGGGCGCTGACCACGTACTCGACCTTCTCCTACGAGACCCTGCGCCTGGCGGAGTCGGGGCGCGGCTTCCTGGCGGCGGCCAATGTGCTGGCATCCCTGCTGGCGGGGCTCGGCGCGGTGTTCCTGGGCGCGGAGCTGGCGGGCGGATCCGGGGTCTGAGGGCGCACGGCCGGCGGACGGCCCCGGCGGCCGAGAGGGCCTGAGAGCGTCCGAGGGAGCCCGAGCGGTGTCCGAGCGGTCCGAGGGCGTGCGGGCCCGGCCGGCAAAGGCGGGTGTGCGGGAGTTGTGTCCGGGCGTGTCCCCGGCAGGGGCGGGGGAGTTGGACACATCGCCACTCACGGCGGCGCGGTCCCGTAGCCGCCTCACCGGGTCTTTCGCCGGCCCCGCCGCCCCCGTCGGCCGGTTCCCCGCCGACCCTCTGCTCCGGAGGTGCCACCTGTGCGCCAGTTGTCCACCCGCGTCCGTCGGGCAGCCGTCACCGCGCTGACGATCGCCGCGTCCACCGGCTGTATGAGCGTCGGCGACGACGCCGCGGAGCCGGCCCCGGAGCGTCCTGCGGCACAGGAGGGGCGGTCGGCTCCGCCGGAGGGCGGGACCGTGCGTGGAACCGGGCGGTCCGGCCCCGGCGGCGGACGCGTCCACGCCCAGAACGAACCGCAGGGGTCCTCGCGGGCGGCGGAGCCCGGCGCGAAGCACCCGGACCCGTCACCCGCCCCGGACGAGGCCCGTCCGGAGCCCCGCCCCGGTGCGTCCCTGCCGGTTCCGGACGGGGAGCCGCCCGCCCCTGGGCCCGTGCCCGGTCCGCCGGCCCCCAGCGAGCCGGAACCGGCGCCGGAGGTACCGGAGCCGGCGCCGCCCGCTCCGGAGCCCGAACCGTCCGCACCGGCCCAGCCGCCCGAGCCGCCTTCGGCCTCGCCGGCCGCACCGCCGGGCGGCGAGGCGGCGGAGGCGTCCTCATGGGCCCGGAAATGGCCCACGCCGACGGCTTCACCGCAGGTCGCGCCGGTGTGAGCGGGGCCTCACCGGGGGCCGGTTTGCGCAAAGCGGGGGAGAGTGCGTATGGTAGTAGATCGTTTGATCCCATTGCCCGGCGCCGAAACAGAAGCGCGCCGTGTGGCGCGTACTCTCCCTTGCCGTGGCTGGACCGCATTGAGGCGGTCGAAATTGCGAATCACGGAGTTACGGGCGCGTGCCGAGACTCCGGAAGGTTTCGCATTTCGCATGTCAATTTCCAGTTCTGACCGCACCGTCATGCCTGAGAACGCCGAACTCGTCGAGAACGACGAGGCCGCCGTGACCGAGGCCGTCGAGACCGCTGTCGTGACCGAGGCCGTCGTGGCCGAGGCTCCTGAGGCCCCCGCGTCCGTCGAGGCTCCCGCCGGTGACGTGGACACCGAGGACGCCGAGGCCGCGGACTCCGCCGCCGAGGACGACGAGCCGTCCGTCACCTTCGCCTCGCTCGGACTGCCCGAGGGCATCGTCCGCAAGCTGGCGCAGAACGGCGTCACGACCCCCTTCCCGATCCAGGCCGCGACCATCCCGGACGCCCTGGCCGGCAAGGACATCCTGGGCCGCGGCCGCACGGGCTCCGGCAAGACCCTCTCCTTCGGTCTGCCGACCCTGTCCGCCCTGTCCGGCGGCCGTACCGAGAAGAAGAAGCCCCGCGCGGTCATCCTCACCCCGACCCGCGAGCTCGCGATGCAGGTCGCGGACGCCCTCCAGCCGTACGGCGACGTGCTCGGCCTGAAGATGAAGGTCGTCTGCGGCGGTACGTCGATGGGCAACCAGATCTACGCCCTGGAACGCGGTGTCGACATCCTGGTCGCCACCCCGGGCCGTCTGCGCGACATCATCAACCGCGGCGCCTGCTCCCTGGAGGACGTCCAGGTCGCGGTCCTCGACGAGGCCGACCAGATGTCCGACCTGGGCTTCCTGCCCGAGGTCACCGAGCTGCTCGACCAGGTCCCGGCCGGCGGCCAGCGCATGCTCTTCTCCGCGACGATGGAGAACGAGATCGGCACGCTGGTCAAGCGCTACCTGAAGGACCCGGTCAGCCACGAGGTCGACAGCGCCCAGGGCAACGTCACCACGATGTCCCACCACGTCCTCGTCGTGAAGCCGAAGGACAAGGCGCCCGTCACGGCCGCGATCGCCGCCCGCAAGGGCCGCACGATCATCTTCGTCCGCACCCAGCTGGGCGCCGACCGTATCGCCGAGCAGCTCATCGAGTCCGGTGTGAAGGCGGACGCGCTGCACGGCGGGATGACGCAGGGTGCCCGCACCCGCGTCCTGGAGGACTTCAAGAAGGGCTACGTCAACGCCCTGGTCGCCACCGACGTCGCCGCCCGGGGCATCCACGTCGACGGCATCGACCTGGTGCTGAACGTGGACCCGGCCGGCGACCACAAGGACTACCTGCACCGCTCGGGCCGCACGGCCCGTGCCGGCCGGTCCGGTGTCGTCGTCTCGCTGGCGCTGCCGCACCAGCGCCGTCAGATCTTCCGCCTGATGGAGGACGCGGGCGTCGACGCCTCGCGTCACATCGTGCAGGGCGCGGGCGTCTTCGAGCCGGAGGTCGCCGAGATCACCGGCGCCCGTTCGCTGACCGAGGTCCAGGCCGACTCCGCGAACAACGCGGCCAAGCAGGCCGAGCGTGAGGCCGCCGACCTCACCAAGCAGCTGGAGCGCGTGCAGCGCCGTGCCGTGGAGCTGCGCGAGGAGGCCGACCGCCTGGTCGCCCGTGCCGCCCGCGAGCGGGGCGACGACCCGGAGGCCGCGGTGGCCGAGGCGGCCGCCGAGGCCGAGGCCGCGCTGCTGGCCGCCGTGTCCGTCCCGGAGCAGCCGGCCGCGCGTGACGACCGTCGCGACGACCGGGGCAACTTCGGACGCCGTGACGACCGGGGCGCGCCCCGTGGCGGCAACGACCGCGGCGGCCGTTCCTTCGAGCGCCGCGACGACCGTCGTGACGACCGTGGCGGCCGTTCCTTCGAGCGCCGGGACAACGACCGTCCGGCGTTCCGTGACCGCCGTGACGACCGTCCCTCGGGTGGTTTCCGCTCGGGCGGCGACCGTCGTGACGACCGTGGCGGCCGTTCCTTCGAGCGCCGGGACAACGACCGTCCGGCGTTCCGTGACCGCCGTGACGACCGTCCCTCGGGTGGTTTCCGCTCGGGCGGCGACCGTCGTGACGACCGTGGCGGCCGTTCCTTCGAGCGCCGGGACAACGACCGCCCGTCGTTCAACCGCGACCGCCGTGACGACCGTCCGGCCGGTGGCTACCGCTCCGGCGGCGGCGACCGCCCGTTCAACCGCGACCGCCGTGACGACCGTCCGGCCGGTGGCTACCGCTCCGGCGGCAGCGACCGTCCGACCGGCCGCCGTGACGACCACCGCGGTGGCACCGGCACCGGTACCAGCACCGGTTCCTTCGGCCGCCGCGACGACAAGCCGCGCTGGAAGCGCAACGGCTGACCGTCGCTGATGTGAACGACACGCGGGGCCCGTACAGCACTTCGGTGCGGTACGGGCCCCGCGGCGTTTCCGGGGTGCCGCTACGGGCATCGCTGGGGGCATGACAAACGACGAAGCCGTGGCCGCGGAGCCCCCACCGGACGCCACACCGGCACCGCAGAGTCCCACCGGCCCCAACGGACCTGCTGGTCCCAACGGCCCTGCCGGCCCCGTCGGCCCTGCTCGTCCCGCCGGTTCCGGGGACCTGCCGGCCGCACCGGCCGCACCGGCCGCACCGGCCTTATCGGTCGCCCCGGCCGCCCCGGCCGTATCGGACGAGGAGAGGCTGGCGCAGCTCGGCTACACCCAGGTCCTCGCACGCCGGATGTCGGCGTTCTCCAACTACGCCGTCTCGTTCACGATCATCTCGGTGCTCTCCGGCTGCCTGACGCTGTACCTGTTCGGGATGAACACCGGCGGCCCCGTCCTGATCACCTGGGGATGGGCCGGCGTGGGGCTGATGACCCTGTTCGTCGGCCTGGCGATGGCCGAGATCTGTTCGGCCTACCCGACGTCCGCCGGCCTGTACTTCTGGGCGCACCGGCTCGCGCCACGGCGTTCGGCGGCGGCCTGGGCGTGGTTCGCGGGCTGGTTCAACGTCCTGGGGCAGGTCGCCGTCACCGCCGGGATCGACTTCGGGGCGGCGTCCTTCCTGGGCGCCTATCTGAACCTCCAGTTCGGCTTCGAGGTGACGCCCGGCCGGACGATCCTGCTGTTCGCCGCGATCCTGGTCCTGCACGGTCTGCTGAACACCTTCGGGGTCGGCATCGTGGCGTTCCTCAACAACGTCAGCGTCTGGTGGCACGCCGGCGGTGTCGTCGTGATCGTCGGCGCGCTGACCTTCGTACCGGACTCGCACCGGCCGGCGTCGTTCGTCTTCACGGAGTTCGTCAACAACACCGGCTGGGGGAGCGGCTTCTACGTCGTGATGATCGGCCTGCTGATGGCGCAGTACACCTTCACCGGGTACGACGCCTCCGCCCATATGACGGAGGAGACCCGTGACGCGGCCGTGGCGGGCCCGCGCGGCATCGTGCGGTCGATCTGGACGTCGTGGATCGCCGGATTCGTGCTGCTGCTCGGCTTCACCTTCGCCATCCAGTCGTACGAGGGCGCTCTGGCCTCCCCCACCGGTGCCCCGCCCGCGCAGATCCTGCTGGACGCGCTGGGCGCCACGACGGGCAAGCTGCTGCTGCTGGTCGTCATCGGGGCCCAGCTGTTCTGCGGGATGGCCTCCGTCACCGCCAACAGCCGGATGATCTACGCCTTCTCCCGCGACGGCGCCCTGCCGTTCTCCCGGGTCTGGCACACCGTCAGCCCGCGTACCCGTACCCCGGTCGCCGCGGTCTGGCTGGCCGCGCTGGGCGCGCTCGCCCTGGGGCTGCCGTATCTGATCAACGAAACCGCGTACGCCGCCGTGACGTCCATCGCCGTCATCGGCCTCTACATCGCCTATGTCATCCCCACCCTGCTCCGGCTGCTGCGCGGCGAGGACTTCGTCCGGGGCCCCTGGCACCTGGGCCGCTGGTCCCGGCCGGTCGGCGTGGTGGCGGTGGCCTGGGTCGCGGTGATCACGGTGCTGTTCATGCTGCCGCAGGTGTCGCCCGTCACCTGGGGGACCTTCAACTACGCGCCGCTGGCGGTCCTGGCCGTCCTGGGCTTCGCTGCGGCCTGGTGGCTGGTCTCCGCGCGCCACTGGTTCCTGGAGCCGGCCTCCGGCCGGGACGGCCCGCCGTCCGGCCCCGCCGGCGGCACGCCCTGACCCGCCCGCGCCCACGGCAGGGTCCTTCCGGCCGGGTCCCCCCGGCCCGGCCGGACACGGTCCGGGCGAAGGACCTCGGACCCGGCAGGGGATACCCGATCGGCTGCCGGGCCGGGGAGGGCTATGCTTCGGGGGGTGATCCATCGAGGGCCGTTAGCTCAATTGGTCAGAGCAGCGGACTTTTAATCCGTTGGTTGTGGGTTCGAGTCCCACACGGCCTACCACCGGATCACCGCCGGAACCCTCGTTGACCTGCGTCAGCGGGGGTTCTGCCGTTCCCCGGGCCTGTCCGGCGGCGGAATCCGCGGCCGGGGGCCCGCCGGTGTCCCCGGGGGCGCAGTCGGCCGGCGCGGGCCGGGCGCGCCCTTCGTCCGGAGCCCTCAGGCCGAGGGCGACACCGGCCGCGACGAGCAGGGCGCCGACGACGTCCGCGGGACCCACCTCACCGAGTCCGAGCGCGGCGGTGGTGAGCAGTGCGCCCACCGGGACGAGGCCGGCGAAGAGCCCGGCGCGGCCGGCGCCGAGCCGGCGCAGGGCGTCGTACCAGAGGAAGAAGGCGGTGGCTGTGACGAGTACGCCGAGGTAGCCGAAGGCGGCCGCCTCGGTGGGGGTGGGCAGGCGCAGGGCGCTCGTGCCGTCCAGGGCGGTGCTCGCGGCCAGCAGCAGGGGGACGGACAGCGCGGCGGGGTAGGCGGCGACTCTCAGGGGGCCCAGTCTGGGCAGCAGGGGGATCGCGAGGAGCGAGAAGGCGACCTCGCCGGTGAGCGCTCCCAGCGACAGCAGCACACCGTGCGGGCTGCCGCCGCCGAGTCCGGCGGAGACCGCGGCGCCCAGGGTGACGACGGCCGCGGCGCCGACGGTGCGGGCGGCGGGCCGCCGGCGTTCCGTCAGCGGTCCGACGAGGGCGAGGACGATGGGGACCGCCCCGACCACGGTGCCGATCACGGCGGGGCTCGCGTGCCGGGTGGCCTCGACCAGGAAGACGTTGAAGCCGGCCAGGCCGGTGACGGCCAGCGCCACCAGGAGCAGGACGTCACGGGGCGTCAGACGGGCCCGGGGTAAGCGCTGGTGGCGTACGACGGCGAGGAGGATCGCCGCCGCGAGCGCGTAACGCAGGGCCTGGCCGCCGAGGACGGGGTAGTCGGCGATGGTCGCGGACACGGCGGTCGAGGTGCCGACGAGGAGCATCGCGGCGGCGGCGCCTGCGGCCGGGGCGGTGGAGGAGCTCATGCCGCGTACTCCTTCGGCCGCGCGGCGGTGGCCGACGGGGAGAGGACCTTGCGGGTGACGCGTTCGGCGAGGGCGGCGACCAGGGTGCGCGGCCGGCGTGGCAGCAGGTGCGCGGACAGGGCGTTGCCGAGCCCGGGGGCGACGTAGCCGCGGTCGCGGTCGAGCGCGCGCAGAGCGGCGCGTACGACCGGCTCCGGTGTGGTCATCGAGCCGTTGACGGCGGCGTCACGGGTGCCGATGACGTCGAAGAAGGGGGTGTCGACCGGGCCGGGGCACAGGGTGAGTACGCGGATGCCGCGCCGGCGGTACTCCTGGCGCAGGGCGAGCCCGAAGTCCAGTACGAAGGCCTTGGCCGCGCCGTAGACGGCGAAGTACGGGGCGGGCTGGAAGGCCGCGGTGGAGGCGACGTTGACGACCGCGCCCGTGCCGCGCTCCAGCATGCCGGGGAGCAGGGCGTGGGTGAGGCCGACGAGTGCGACGACGTTGACCATCAGCTGGTCGTGGTCGCGGTCCGCGTCGATCTCCTCGAAGCGGCCGCAGGTGCCGAACCCGGCGTTGTTGACCAGCAGGTCCACGCTCAGGCCGCGGGCGGCGAGCCGGTCGGCGACGCGGCGGGCCGCGTCGGGTTCGGCGAGGTCCTGGGGCAGGACATGGGCCCGGGCGCCGTACTTTGCCGCCAGGCGCTCGGCGAGGGCGGTGAGCCGGTCCTCGGAACGCGCCACCAGGACCAGATCGTGCCCACGGGCGGCGAGCCGTACGGCGAACTCCGCGCCGAGACCCGATGAGGCACCGGTGACGAGGGCTGTGCTGCGCATGGGAGAACTCCTGCGGTCGATGGGTAACTGACACAGGAGAGTACTCATGTTCGGCTTATCTGCAACAGAGTTGATGCAGAT